>JAWPNA010000375.1:0-7694 GCA_045402695.1 Acidobacteriota bacterium | reverse complement strand
TGGCCGGTCACCAATGTCCGTGACGGATCGATCCCCTCCCTGATCAGATTCCGACGCGCGTTTTCGGTCGGCGGGTAGTGATGGGTGCACAGTCCATCGGCCAGCCGGCGGTTCATCTCCTCGGGCCATGGGGCATTCCGGTCACCGCTGCGCAGCCCCGCCTCGACATGGCCGCAGGGAACCTTCAAATAGAAGCACGCAAGCGCGCCGGCCAGCGTCGTGGTGGCGTCACCTTGCACAAGAGCGATGCGCGGAAGGTCCTCGTTCAGGGCCTCGGTCAGGCGCGTGAGGAGGCGCGCCGTCAGGCTTGTCAGGTCCTGGTTCTCCCGCATGACTTGGAGGTTGACATCCGCACGAAGGCAGAAGGCCCTCAGAGCCTGATCGAGCAGCTCCCGGTGCTGGCCGCTGGCCAGGATCCGGACATTCAGGCTCAACCGGCGCAGGGCGATCACCACGGGCGCCAGCTTGATCGCTTCCGGGCGCGTTCCGACGATGACTGCAACGTCAACCTGCAGAGACACCTCCCCGAAGCACCGAGCCGATGGAGTCAAACTATACGCAGATCATCGCTCCGTTTCACCTAGAAACTGCGGGAGCACGCCATCCTGGGGTCCGCCGGCCCGGGGCGGGCTCCCCTGTCAGCGTTGGCAGCACCAGGCGATATCGGGGCGGAGGAAGGGAAAGACCTTGAAGAGGGGCGCGAGGAGACGCCGTCTCGATCCCTTCACGCGGCCATCCAGGTATCTGATCTCGACACGAGCGAAATGCCGACGCAGTTTTCGCCTGACGGACCAGGATGTATACCAGCGTTCCGTGAACGGGAAGTCCGCCGGGTAGGACCATCTGCCCAGACGCTCCATGGCCGCCTTGTAGAGCCAGTTCGGGTAGAAGCGGTAAAAACCGAGGCCAAGCAGGTTCTTGTCGATGATGATCGCCCTTCCGCCGGACTTCAGAGTCCGCGCGATCTCACCAAGCGCGCGGTCGAGATCGGGAATGTGCTCGATAACCTCGATGCATAGCGCGCCGTCGTACGTGGATCCGAGGAACGGCAGCCGCGTGGCCGTCGAGAGAGTGAACGCGCATCCAGGTGCGTTCCTCGACGCCGCGAGTATCAACTTCCACGTCGGGTCGGCGCCGATGACCCGGGCGCCCATGCTCGACAGCGCCTTGACGAACCTGCCTTTGGCGCATCCGACGTCAAGTATGAGACGGCTTCGAACGTTGCCCAGCCAGTCCATCGTAGCTCTCAACTCGAAGTCGTCGGGCGTGACATCCTGGGGGAACATGGGACTGTCGGCCAGTTCCTCGAATCGTCTCGAGATGGTCGCTTCCAGGTCATGAGTCATGAAGGGGGCGGCCTCCGCAGCCGCAGGGTCTGTGCAAGGACTCCTCCTCAGAAGAGGTCTTCCACGGCCGCCGGCCCGGATCTCCATGCCAACGCCTGGATGGCGAACTGCGCGCACCAGCTATACAGAAGTGGACTGAATCCGAACCTGGTCTTGCGATAGAAGAAACCTCCCTCGATGTCCTGGCATTGCGCCAAAAAACGGAGGGCTGCGTGCAGTCTGACCTCATGATCCCGGCCGATGAGACAAAACAGCCTCGCAGCCTGCGCCGCCGCATCGCTGGGTTTCGGCCGCCAGATCGCTTCGAGCATTCCCCTCGGCGACCAGACAGACGTCTTGTAGTGTGACCGCCACCCGCCATCAGGCTGTTGATTGCTTTCGAGCCAGTTGACTCCCTTTCGAGCGGCGGCCGTGAATCGGTCCTCGCCAAGGAGACTCCCGGCAAACAAGAGCCCTTCGCAGGCATAACAGTGCGCGTGAGTGAACACGCACCGCTTCTCGGATGTGCTCCAGAAAGCTCCATCGGATGCTTGAAGCGTCAGGGTGTGCTGGCAGGCCTTGATCGCGGCGTCACGCAACTCTTCCCCGCCTGTCATCGCATGCAGCTCCAGGAGGGCGATGGCGTTCTTCGCGTGTATGCAGCTTCCATCGCCGAAGAAGCCGCCGGGATCCTGGGTGCTTCCGTCCTCGAGTTGCATGGCGCAAAAAGAGCCATCCGGCCGCTGCATACTCAAGAGCCAGCGACCGGCCGCGCTCGCGCTTTCCAGGTACCGTTTCTCTCGAGCCTCTCTGGCCAGTCGCACCATCCCCACGATGCATACGCCGGTGTCGAAGGTGTAAAGGCGCTTGGACATCGTCGGGTCCGCTGGATGCGGCTGGTCAGGATAGGCCCCTCCGGGTGCCTGAATTCTCAGCAAATAATCGGCGGCCTCCCTTGCCGCGTGTCGGAGATGGGGTTCATCCTTGCTGCGCAGCAGGAATGTGAGAAGGCTGACAGCGTAACCCGTAATCTCCGTATAGACTCCCAGCGGCTTTCCTTTCCGCTTGTCGTACCCTCGCAGGATGGCCCCGCGGGCGGGGGACAAGACATCCTCGACGCGTATGGGAGCGGTGAAATGCCATCCCAGGGCCTTGTTCAGGGCCTCGTCCTGGCAGGGCTCTGCTGGCGACAAGTGAATGGACGCGGACATCCTGATGACCCCAGATGCCGATCGTGGGCGATCCCGGTGGATCGTCCCGGCTTCCTACCGCTGGTTCCACTCCGTCAGCGCGCCGATGCACCGGATGGGGTGTGACTGAAACTCCGCACTTGCTCCGCGGCCTGCGCGAGTTTGCACAGACCGCGGAGACGCGCGAATCGACTACCGGATCGAAATGATCACGTCGTGATCCGAACCATCATCCAGGTGCGTGCGGACGATGTAGCTCGTGCCCGGCAGAAGCGTCTTGGTGCTCAGGTTGTACAGGTACTGCTTGGTCTTGGCGTCATACACAAATGTGTTGCCGGAGCTCGCTTGCAGGCCCGCCGGCACGTTTTCCATCACGGTCCCCACCACGCTGTTCGTGTACGGGATCAACTCGAGCGTGGCCACGGCCGTGGTGATGGACCCTCCGTTGCATCCCTTGAGCTGGAACTTCAGTGGAACCGTGCTCTTGAACTTGAAGATGCTGGACCCATCCTGATTCACCGGCTGCAGGTAACCGCCGAAGGTGTAGGCCTCATCCGTGACGCCGTCGCAGTCGTTGTCCCGGCTGTCGCACACTTCAGCGGCAGGAGAGCCCGGCGCGCAGGTCTGGGACACCCCACCCACGCAGTTGTCCACTGTCCTGCGGCACTCCCCGACCCCGCAGGAGGTCGTGCCGAGGTCCTCGTCGGCCGCGCCGTCGCAGTCGTTGTCGAGCGCGTCGCACACCTCGCCCGACGGCTCGCCCGGAACGCAGCTATCGAGGAGAACGCCATCCTCGCAGGACGACGTCCCCTCGGCGCCACACACCCCGACGCCGCAGGTCGTGGCGCCCGGGGCGAATTCCTCGTCCGTCAGCCCGTCGCAGTCGTCGTCCACGCCGTTGCACACCGAGTCGCTCTCCGCGGGATAGACCGTCTGCACGCAGGTCATCGGCCCCACGGCGCATGACGTGGAGCCTACCGAGCAGGCGCCCAGCAGGCCGGCGACGTCGCACGCCTCGCCTCCCGCCGGACCTCCCTCGTCCACCGCCGCGTCGCAATCGTCATCCAGGCCGTTGCAGGCTTCCAACGCCCCGGGGTTGATCCTCGAGATTTGATCGTTGCAGTCGGCGAGGCTCGGATCGGCGGGGCACAGCGCGTACCCGTCATCGTCGAAGTCGATCTCCGGGTTGTCCGCGGGCAGCCCCTCGTCGATCAACCCATCGCCGTCGTCGTCCAGTCCGTTGCAGATCTCGCTCTGGACGGCGCACGCCACCTTCACCAGCGACCAGTTTCCCGCTCCCTTCAGACGCGTCGGGTCTGGAGTCACCGTAGCGATTTCCTCCACTGTCTCTGTGATGTCCGTGAAGGGTGGGAACGACATTCCGTCAAACCGCGAGAAGAGGATTCTCAGTCGCGGCTCGAACGTTCCGTCCTTCTTGTACACCATTTCTGTGAGGCCGGAAACCGGCGAGTCGATCGTGAAGATCTGGCACGGAGACGGATCGACCAGCGGCGACGGCTCGTAGCCGGGCGGCAGGCCCGGCTCGCCGGGGCCGTAGGGGGTGGCCGAGCAGGCCGATTCCTCGGCGGCGGTGGCGTTCTGGTTGGTGGCCTGGAAGAGAAGGCCCGGCCCGAGGCACAGCACTTGGCCCTCGACCGGACCCGCCGGCACCGCGCGGAAGGTCACCGGGACGCTGCACGAGTTGCCCGCCGCGTCGGTCGCCACCACGGTACCCTGGCCGTCCACCCTCGGGTCGGTCGCCGTGGTGCGCCACGAGCCAGACGGAGCCGGGGTCGGGATGGAGCCGCACGTGGACGGGAACGGGGCGTCGCAGGTGAGCGTCACGTTGGCGGCGCCGGTCAGGGTGATGCTTTCGATCCCCGAGTCGAACGGCGCGCTGTCGGTGGCGGATCCGTTGATCCCTCGCACGCCCGCCTGCTCCACGGGCGCCGCGCTGCACTCGGGCGCTCTCTGCTCGACTTCGGCGATGGTGAGGTTGTCGATCCCGAACTTGCTGAAACCGCCTTGGCCCTGGTTGTCCTTGCCCGAGATCAGCGTCGCCCGCAGGAACCGTGTGTCGGCCTTGACGCCAAGAAACTCGTGGGTGCTGCCGTTGCCGTCGGTGTCGGCCACCAGATACGTCTGCGAGCCGCCGTCGATGAAGTCGAAGCGGATGGTCACCGCCGAGGCGTCCGGCGCCTGCGGCGCCAGAAAGAAGCCGACCGCGAAGATGCTGGGCGAGTAATCCATGACGATGATCTGATCCACTTCGGGACTGCCCGAGAGGTACCCCCCGGTGAGCATGTTCGGCGCGCTGGCGGCGCCGTTCGAGAAGGTCGCCGCGATGGCGACGTACGACGCGCCGCCGTCGTTGGGCGAAGAGAACGAGACCCTCAGCACCTGAGTCGTGATGACGGTTCCAGACGCGAATCCGTCGAACGTCTCCACGGTGAACCCAGGCCCGATGGCGGCCTGGAAGGCTGCCTCGTCATGATATGGTGTCAGGACGGCGGCGCGCACCGCGCATGGGATGCTGAAGAGTGCCGCTATGGACAACACCAGCTTGCAAGCTGGTCCCTTGATCCGGTTCATGATCAATCCTCCCGAGGATCCCGAACCGCGGGCGCTCCTGCGCCCGGTTGCTCAGGTAGTTTGTTGGCCAAGTAGTATGGCCCGAAATCGCCTGATAGTAAAGGGGGTTCTCAGGGGACGGGCTGAAACGACGCGGCGAGTCGCTCCAGGTCCCGGGTTCGATTCTGCGAACGCAGCAGTTCCTCGGCCTCCGCGCGAAACGCCGCGACATCCGCTCTGGCGGTCAGGAAGCCCCGGTCCGGCCCGGCCACGTTCCTCAGCATCGCCTCCAGGGGCTCCAGTGCGGAGGCGATCTGGTCGGCGGCGTCCGAAAGCCTCCCCTGCTTCTTCAGGGATCTCGCCGCCAGATGGTGCGCCTGGAGCAGGAAATCTCTCTGCTTCAAGGGGGACGCGGCTGAGATTGCCTCCTTCGCAGCCTGGGCCGCATCGGAGGGACGGCCCGCTTCCAGGTGGATCCGCGCCAGGATCAGCCGCGCCGGAGCGACCAGGGGACTCAACCCGACCGTGGCGGCCTCCTTGGCGACCGCCTCGATTTCCTTGAGCGATCGGGACGCGCGGGCGGCCTGGAGCCGCGCCATGAGCGACAGCCGCCGGTCCTTCGTCCTCCCGGCGAGCGCCGTCGCCTCGCGCAGGGGGCCGGCCGCCCGGCTCGCGTCACCGCTCGAAAGGAACGCCTCACCCTGGTGGATCAGGATCTCCTCCAGCAGCGCGTCGTTGCCCATCTCCCGCGCGAGACGCGCTGCCTCGTCCAACGCTTTCAGCGCGCCCGCGAGATCTCCCAGATGGCACCGCGTGCTTCCAGCGTAGGCGAGGGTCGTCGCGATGAGCGTCTTGTCGTCGATCTCGCGCGACAACGTCTCCGCCTCCGCGAGCTGCGACAGCGCGGTGCCGTATTCTCCCTGGTCCTCTTGTATATTCGAGAGGTTGGCCTTGAGGACGATGTCGCTCTGTCTCTCGCCGATCTCGCGGGACAGGCCCATCGCTTCGACGCAGTATTTGAGTGCCTCGTCGTACCGTCCTTGGACCTGCTCGACGACGGCTATGTCGATCAGTGAGTGCAGGATTTCCCGCTTGTCGCCGATCTTCCGGCGCTTGTCGAGCGCATCTTTCTGGACGATGAATGCCTCCACGTACCTCCCCAGGACGCTGTCGATGTACCCGATGCTGCTGAACGTGCGTGCGAGGCCGGCATCATCTCCCAGATCCCTCGCAATCTTGAGGCTCTCATGATAGGCAGCGAGGGCATCCTCCGCGCGCCCCGCCTGCTGGTAGATGTCGCCGAGGTTTGAGTGCCCGTAGGCGAGGCCGTCCAGATCGCCGAGCTCCTTGGCGACGCCGAGGGCTTCCTGGGCCGCCTTGATGGCTTCCTCGTACCGGCCCTGAATGCTGAGGATGCTCGCCACGTTGATCAATCCCACGCGAATGCCACGCTTGTCGGAGATCCGCTTCCTGATGTCGAGCGACTCCTGGAAGTTCTTGAGCGCCTCGCCAAAACGGCTGATGTTCATGTAAGCCATGCCCAGCCCGTTGAGGACGGTGGCCCGGCCTTCCTCATTGTCGGCCTCCAGGTGAAGGCTCAGGGCGGTGTTGAATTCCTGCAGCGCCTCGGCGGCGCGGCCGAGCTTCACCAGGACGCGGCCCAGGGCATAGCGGGCGTCGGGGTGCTTCGGATCCAGCTCGACGGTCCTCAGCAAGGAGGCGTATGCCCGATCGAGATCACCGCGCTGCTCCTGCACCGAGGCCAGATCGAAGAATGCCTCGGAGCTGTTGGGAGTCATCTCACAGACGCTCTTGTAGAACCTCTCCGCCGACTCGAGATCGTTGGACAGGCGGGCCCTGACCGCCCGGATCCGCTCGGCCTCGTACGAGGCGGCGTCGCCCAGGCCCTGCGCCGCCTTTTCCGATTCGCTCACCGCGCGGTCGGCCCGACCCAGCCGATCGTAGGTCTCGGCCAGCAGTGCCCGGGCCACCGGAAACCTGGGATCCTTCTCGAGGGCCGCCTCGAGGCGGCTGGCCGACTCCATGTGATTGCCCGCCCGGCTCAGCGCGAGCCCTTCGCTGTAGAGCCGCAGCGCCTCCACCGACTTGGTTGAAAGATCCGTCGCCTCGCGGTCGGGCTCGCCTCGCGCCCGCGTCAGGCCCAGATCCTCCTTCACCTTTCGCGTGAGATCGTCCACCATGGAGAAGATTGATGCCTCGCCGGTCCCCTGCAGACGGATCGGCTTGCCCGCCGTGGCCGAGCCCGGGGTGATGCGCGTGACGGTGGCCTCGATGCGGTAAAGATCTCCCGCCTTCATCAGGTTCGCCGTCACCACGTTGTCGGTCCCGATCAGGCCGGCGATCCGCTGCAGCAGCGCGGGGCGCGACTCCTCCCCTTCGGCGACTTTCAGCCCGTCGAGGATCTCCTGAAGCCTGTCCTGCGCCGCCAGACGCAGGGCCTTCGACTGCATGAGGTCCGATCGCAGCAGGTCGGGAAGGCCGGTACGCACCCAGTCATAATGGGAATCTCCCGTGGCATTCTTGAACGGGAAGACGGCCAGCGAGACCGAGGGAGGAGCCGCGGCCGAGGGAGCAGAACCCTTCGCCC
>JAWPNA010000440.1:0-25298 GCA_045402695.1 Acidobacteriota bacterium | reverse complement strand
CACGGCATCATCCACCGGGACCTGAAGCCGGGCAACGTGATGCTCACGCCCAACGGCGCCAAGCTCCTCGATTTCGGCCTGGCGAAGCTGAAGGGGGCGGAGGCGGGAGGATCCGGCGCGGGCTTGTCCACACTCGCCACGGGCGCCAGGAGCCTCACCGCCGAGGGGTCGATCGTCGGCACCTTCCAGTACATGGCCCCCGAGCAGCTCGAGGGCAAGCCGGCCGACGTTCGGACCGACATCTTCGCCCTGGGCGCCGTCCTGTACGAGATGTCCACGGCACGAAAGGCGTTCGAGGGGAAGAGCCAGGCCAGCCTGATCGCGGCGATCATGGGCAGCGAGCCGCCGCCGATCTCCCAGGTCCGGCCCATGACGCCGCCGGCTCTGGATCGACTGGTGCGGACCTGCCTCGCCAAGGAGCCGGACGAGCGATGGCAGACCGCCCACGACGTGAAGCTCCAGCTCCAGTGGATTGCCGAGGGAGGGTCCCAGGCAGGCCTGCCCCCCCCGGTGGTGGCGCGCCGCCGGGGGCGCGAGCGGTGGGCGTGGGCGCTGGCCGCGCTGCTCGCTGCGCTGACGGGCGTGCTGGCCGCGAGTCAGTGGATGCGCTCGGCGCCCGAGGTCCGGGTCATCCGCAGCTCGGTTCTTCCCCCGGAAGGGAGCAGCTTCGAGCTGGTCCGCGAGAGGAGCGGCTCGCTCTCCCTGTCGCCCGACGGCCGCCACCTGACCTTCGCACTGAGGGGGGGCGAGGGAGACGACCTGCTGTGGATTCGATCGCTCGACTCCCTGTCGGCCCGGCCGCTGCCGGGGACGAAGGGCGCGACCTGGCCGTTCTGGTCGCCCGACAGCCGGTTCATCGCCTTCTTCGCCGACGGGAAGCTGAAGAAGATCGACCTGGTGGGCTCCCCGGCGGTGGCGATCTGCGACGCAGTAGACGGCCGCAGCGGCGCCTGGAACGCCGAGGGAGAGATCCTGTTCGCCCCCACGACTGTCTCACCGATTCATCGCGTCGCGGCCGCGGGCGGGCAGCCCGCGCCCGTGACGAAGCTCGACGAGGATCATGGCGAGACGACGCACCGGTGGGTGGCCTTCCTGCCCGACGGCCGGCATTTTCTGTACCTTGCCGGCTCGCACGGCTCCGGGACCAAGAGCGAGGCGAACGCCGTCTACGCGGGACAGCTCGGCTCCGACCAGAGGAAGCTGGTGCTGCGGGTGCGATCAAACGTCGCCTACGCCGCCGGACGCCTCCTGTACGTGCGCGACCGGGTTCTCCTGGCCCAACCGTTCGATCCTGGGCGGCTCGAGCTCAGCGGAGATCCGGCGCCGATCGGCGAGGGGATCGATTACGACACCGGCTTCTTCCGGGCGGTCTTTGCTGCGTCGAGCGGCCCCATGCTGGCCTACCAGGCCGGGGGAGCCGATTCCAGCGCGCAGCTCACCTGGTTCGACCGCGACGGCAAGGACCTCGGCAAGGTGGGGGAGCCGGGCGAATACGACGACATCGCCCTCTCGCCCGACGGAAAGAGAGCCGCCTTCGCGCTCACCGATCGGGATTCGGGAACGGCCGACATCTGGATCCAGGACCTGGCCAGAGGCGTCAGGACCCGTCTGACCTTCGGGGCCGCGAACGAGTACAAGCCGATCTGGTCGCCCGATGGGCAGCGGATCGCCTATTCCATCGGCGGGAAGTTCGATGATCTGTTCGTCAGGCCTTCCGGAGGCGGCAAGGAGGAGCTTCTTCTGCATTCCGATCAGGACAAGCGGGCCACGGGCTGGTCTGCCGACGGACGCCTGCTGGTCTACGACGTCAACGACCCGGCGCTCAAGACGCGGTGGGACATCCGGGTCCTGCCCGTCATCTCCCTTGGGGGAGGCGGGGAGCCCCGTCCTTTCCTCGAATCGGAGTTCACGGAGACGTCCGGGAAGCTGTCTCCGGACGGACGTTACATGCTTTACGTCTCGGACGAATCGGGTAAGCAGGAAGTTTACGTGGCGCCCTTCCCCGGGGCCGGCGGCAAGTGGCAGATCTCCACCCAGGGCGGCTTCAGTGGCTCGTGGACTCGAGGCGGAACGGAGATCATCTACCTGACTCAGGATCTCACTGTGATGTCGGTTTCGGTGCGGGCCCAAGGAGCGAGCTTCGAGGCCGACACCCCCAAGCCGCTGTTCAAGAACAGCGCGGCCGTTTCGGGCGACCTCACCGCGGACGGCGGGAGGGCGCTGGTTGCCGTGCGTCCCGAGGCAGCGCGCAATCTCCCCATCACGCTGGTGGCGAACTGGCCGGCCGGACTGGGCAGATGAGAACCACACCCTGGAGGATGCCATGTCGATCCTGAAGTTCCTCGGCCTGGGGACGGATTCTGCGGCCTCGGCAGCCGCTTCCCCGGCCCCCTCCCCGGCCGACGCCGAGTCGGTCCGGCGTATCGCGAAGGCGCTCGACAGTCTCGAGCCGGCCAGCGCGAAGCGGATCGCCGCCTTCGCCTTCGTCCTGAGCCGCGTGGCCGGCGCCGATCTGACCATCAGCGAGCAGGAGACCCGGCGGATGGAGCGCATCATCATGGACCGCGCGGGTCTGCCGGAGGAGCAAGCGGTGCTGGTGGTCGAGATCGCCAGGCACCAGAACATCCTGTTCGGTGGCACGGACAACTTCCTGGTGACGCGCGAGATCAAGCAGACGGCCACCCACGAGGAGAAGCTGGAGCTGTTGCGCTGCCTCTTCGCGGTGTCAGCCGCGGACGACTCGATCTCGACCGTGGAGGAAGGCGCGGTCGCCCAGATCGCCTCGGAGCTGGGAATCGACCACCAGGAGATGGTGGGGATCCGCGCCGCCTTTCGGGACCAGCGGGCCGTCTTCAAGAAACGGCCGTAGTACCTTCCTCTGTTGCTCCGCCATCACGGCGGAGCTGCGGTGAGTTGCTCGATGCGTCGCTCGACATCGCGGCGATTCTGTTGATCGGGTCCGAGCCCGAGGTACGTTCGGTACTCGCGCAGCGCGCCTGCAAGGTCACCGGCCGAGTCATACAACTTCGCGAGCCGCAGGCGGGGCCCCGGCGATCGGGGGTGCCGGGAAAGGTACCGGGCCAACGTCTCCATCGCTTCTCCTCGCGCCCCGCGCTGGGACTGCAGCTCGGAGAGCTCGGTGGCGACTCTCGACAAGTCAGGCATCAGCACGGCGGCGCGGCGGTAGCAGTGCTCCGCCCGGTCCCGGTCGCCGTTCGTGGCCGCCGCTTCTCCCAGGCGCCAGAACGATTTCCCATAGACCGAAACGAAGAGGATCGGATCGCGAGGGCGGGACCGAATCAGATCCCACAACCAGAGGTTCGCCGAGCGGAGCCGCGGCAGGTTGACCGCTGCTGTGAGTCGCGTGGGATTGATCCCGACCGGAGGATACGACCCTTCAGGCGTCGAGGGGGACGAGCCCTCGCTCAGCGTTTCGAGCGGGAAAGGAACGCCGAAGTACCTCAGGCGGAGAAGCCAGGCATGGCCGACGATGGGGCTCAGCGCGGGAACGTAGTTCGTGGCCACGGCCGGGGGAAACCACTTTCTTCCGTCCTGTTCGATGTATTCCCGCGCGGGCCGCCCGGAGACGTCGAGCGGCACCCGCCTCTCCTCGGCTCCCAGGACGTCGGTCCACAGGAAAAAGTAGAGCAGGACGGCGAGAAGATTGATGATAACTCCCGCCGCGACGCAGGCGGTGAAGAGCACCGACCACCATCGACTTGAGTCCAGCTTAAGCGCCGCGCAGATCACCACCAGGGGCACGACCGGCAGGAGCAGACGCGGGCCCCAGGAGGCGCCACCTTCCCATGACCACCACTTCGCGGTCACCAGGACCTGCACCGCGACGGTGGACAATAAGAGGACGACCTCGCGTCGGTGGCTGGTGCGCACCCAGAACGCCCCGCAGGCCAACAGCGAGAGTGGCGCGTAGATGACCAGGCCCTTGTTCGGGCTCAGCAGCAGCCCGTGGAGCCCCTCCAGCAGCGGAGTGGTGAACTGCATGCTCTCGGACCCGTACCCGAACTCCAGGAACGACCCGAAGCGATGGATATTGAGGGCGGCGATGAGGATGCCCCACAACGCAAGCGGCACTCCGAACCACGCGAACCGGCGGAACTTGGCCGGCAGAGGCGATTCGAGGCTGAGCCACAGGTAAAGCACGAAGCCCGGAATCAGGACGAGCAGGCCTGCCTTCGTGAGCACGGCGAACCCAAGAGCCGACGCGGCGAGCGCCAGGCCCGTCCGCGGGAACCGTCGGTTCTTCGCGCTGCGGGCCACGAGCCAGAAACCGCACACGAGGCACAGTGACTGCAGAGGCTCGCTGAAGTCGTATGAGATGTATGGCCAGGCAAAGGTCCCGAAGGCAAAGCCGATCGCCGCCAGAGCCCCTGCCCGGAACGTGCAGCCCATGGCCTCCACCGAGAGCGCGATCGCCAGGGCCGTCATCGCGGTCAGCAGCATGCTCATCAACGCCAACAGGAGATTGCTGCTGCCCGGACCAACGGCCGCCTCCACGGAGTCCGAGATAATCAACGGGACCTGCTGGACGAAGGAGAAACCGAGGCCGTACTTCCCGAAGCCGCCCGGCCTCGGGACGAAACCACGATCGGGATCCTCGTAGTAGCCGATGGCCAGCTCGCCGAACTCGTGCAGGCTGACGGCCGTGTCGAGCATCATTCGACCGTCACCGACCCAGCCGACGTTCGCGTCACTGATGGTGCACAGGTAGACGACGCAGATCAGCGCCAGGAGCAACACGTGACGGGCCGGCCCACGTCTCTCGCTGGGGCGCTTTCGCCCTGCATGGCTGGGAGCACGCTCGGGAGGAGAGAGCCGCTCCGCTCGCCTGTGGATCACGCGATGATCACCCCCTAACCTCATTGTCCAAGTTGCCCAAGCGTGGATGGATCCACAAGGAGGCGTTTCGAGCGAAAGATACCATGAGGGATCCAGAGAGCGGCAGAGATTGCCGCGCACCGGCGCGACAGATACCCTGATGACGTGAATTCCGAACTCGATGCGACGCTCGCGCGCTTCGCGGTGGAGATCCTATCTGGGCGCCCTGCGGACCTGGATCGCGGGGCCGAGCTGGCGGCGCGCCTCAGGCTTGGCGGTCTGTTCGCCTGGGGTCTCTCGGCTCTGGCGATTGACTCCGAGAGGCTGAAGGCAGGCGTGCGTGAGAGTCTCCATCGCGCAGCGCGCCAGGAGGCCGCCGATGATCTGATCGCCGGCAGAGAAGTCGGCGACATCCTGGCGATCCTGGATACCCGGGGGCTTCGCCCTGTCGTCCTCAAGGGGCGCAGCCTTGCGATTGCGGTCTGGCCACGACCCGCTTTCCGCCCTGCCGGCGATTTCGATCTCCTCATCGAGGAAAACTCGTTCGACTCCGCGGTCGAGGCATTGGTCGCCGCCGGCTATCGAACGACTCCCGGTGAGCGCCCCAGCCGGTTCAGGGTACGACCCGCCGGAGTGCAGCTCATCCCCGCCGAAGGCCGCATGGTCGTGGTCGATCTTCACTCGCGGCTGTTCCGCACCGTGGGCCGCCGACTTGACACACGGGCGATGCTGACACGGTCGCATCCGATGCTGCTGGACGGGCACGTTGTTCGCGATCTCGATGCCGCGGATCGCCTGTTGTTCCTGCTGGTGCACGCGGCCAAGCACGCTGTGAGACGCCTGAAGTGGCTCCTCGATCTGCACGCCGTGGCCCTGCGAGCCGATGCGCGGCTCTGGAGGGAAGCTGCAAGGCGAGCGGAGGCGGGGGGAGTGGGGCGTCCATTCTTTGCCGCGGCCAGCCTGGTCGGTTCTCTGCCGGGCGTGAACGTGGACCCGGAAGCTCTGGAGCTGATTCGTCCGCCTGTCTGGATTCGGAAACCACTCAAGGCCATGATCACCGTGGCGGGCGCCATCCGCGAAAACGACGCAGCGCTCTGGGAGCGCTACGCGCTCGAGCTGCTCTTCGAGCCGAGCATGAAGGCGCGCACCCGGATGGCCGCGGGCCTGCTCGTGCGGCTGGCTTCGGGCGCGCTCGAGACTCGGGCTTCGCGGGCCGGTGCGAAGATGGCGATTCCCCTGAATCCGAAACCTCCTCGAGGCAACGGGCCAGATTAACCTGCCCCATCGGCGCCGAGCGGACCACTGCCAGAGTTGCAGGGGGAGCACTGTACCCGGTCCAGGCCGCGCGCATCCCCGGCCGCGTCTTGACACCGACTTGATGTATGGGGAACATGGTGCCTTCCATTTTCCATGGAGAAACGACCGATGAAGCCGCGAAGGGAACTTGTCGTTTTCTGTCTCGCGATCCTGCTGCCGTTCGCCCTCGCGGCCTCGGCCGCCGCACCGGCCGCCAAGCAGAAGGCCGCCCGGCACAAAGCGGATGTGAAGGAGGCCAAGGATGCCGACAAGAAGAAGGAAGAGCCGAAGTGGGACGTGAACGCCCCGCCCGGCTCGTGGACCGAGGTGGTCATTGACACCACCGAGACCACCTGGTCGAGCGTGGACGTCAGTCTCGATGGCTTTACCATCGTCTTCGACATGCTCGGCGATCTGTACACGGCGCCGATCCAGGGAGGCGAGGCGAAGGAGTTGACGTCAGGCATCGCCTGGGACACCGAGCCGCGCTTCAGCCCGGACGGCAAGAGGATCGCCTTCATCTCGGACCGCGCGGGCGGCGACAACATATGGATCATGAACGCGGACGGATCGAGCGCCCGTGCCGTCAGCGAGGAGAAGAAGACCCTCGTCCACAATCCGAGCTGGAGCCCCGACGGTGACTACATCGTCGCGAAGAAGGACTTCACCTCCACGCGCAGCATCGCCGCCGGCGAAATCTGGCTCTTCCACCAAGGCGGCGGGAGCGGCATGAACCTCATCGAGCGCGCCGACGGAGCGCGCGCGCAGAAGAACATCGCGGAGCCGGCCTTCTCCCGCGACGGCCGCTACGTCTTCTTCAGCCAGGACATGACGCCGGGGCGCGTGTGGCAGTACAACAAGGACTCCACCGGGTCGATCTTCGCCATCCGGCGCCTCGACAGGAAGACCGGCGAGGTGGACTCGTACGTCTCCGGCCCCGGCGGGGCCATCCGCCCCACGCCGTCGCCGGACGGAAAGACCCTCGCGTTCGTGAGGCGCACTCCGGCCATGGTCTCGGCTCTGTACCTCAAGGATCTGACTTCGGGCAAGGAGTGGCCGATCTACGACCGTCTCGACCGGGACCTGCAGGAGACCGACGGAAGCCAGGGAAACACGCCGGCATTCGGCTGGGCGCCCGACAGCAGGACGATCGTCTTCTGGGCCGGGGGGAAGATCCGACGCGTGGATGTCGCGAGCAAGCAGGCCACCATCATCCCCGTGCACGTGAAGACGACGCGAAAGGTGAATGCCGCGCTGCGCTTTCCCGTCACGGTGGCCCCGGACGA
Source organism: Acidobacteriota bacterium (assembly GCA_045402695.1). GTDB lineage: Bacteria > Acidobacteriota > Polarisedimenticolia > JACPZX01 > DASXTC01 > JAWPNA01. Next base: position 17,880 of record JAWPNA010000440.1, on the reverse strand, counting down.
CTTCGACGTGAAGATGATCCGCTGGGCGCAGATGTCACCCGACGGGGCCAAGGTTGTCTACGAGGCGCTCGGGCGGTTGTGGGTGCGTGACGTCGCGAGCGGCGCCGCGAGTCGGTTGACATCCCAGGAGGATCACGCCGAGTACTATCCGTCCTTCAGCCGTGACGGCCGTGAGGTTGTCTACGTATCGTGGGACGATCAGGATCTGGGTCGCGTGCTGGTCGCCCCGGCGGCCGGCGGCGCGGGTCGCGCCGTCACGTCCGAGGCGGGCTTCTTCGTGGAGCCTCGCTTCTCGCCGGACGGAAAGACGATCGTCTACCGGAAGGTGGCGGGCGGATACCTCACGTCCAGCGTGGGCTCGATGGAGCCGGGTATCTACGTGGTCGCCGCGGCGGGCGGCGAGCCGAAGCGCGTCGCCAGGTCCGGCGTCAATGCGCACTTCGGCGCCGGAAACGATCGCGTCTTCTTCTCCGACACCGTTGAGGAGACACAGCTCGTCTTGAAGTCGGTGACCGTTGGCGGGCTCGGCGGGGTCGGCGAGCTTGGCGGGCTCGACGAGCGGACGCATCTGAAGGGCGAGGCGGCGACCGAGTTCCGCCTGTCGCCCGACGGGCGGTGGGTCGCCTTCACCGAGAACTACAACGCCTACATTGCGCCGTTCACGCTGACCGGGAAGACAGTGAGCATCGGCGGCGAGGGGAAGGCGTACCCCGTGAAGAAGGTCAGCAAGCGCAGCGGCGAGTTCCTCCACTGGTCGGCCGACTCGATGAATCTCCACTGGGCGAACGGCGCCACGCTGTACACGCGGGAGCTGAAGGATGCCTTTTCGTTTCTCGACGGGGCTCCGGAGAAACTCCCGGAGCCGGTCGAGGAGGGGATGAACCTTTCGTTCAAGACCGCGGCCGACAAACCGAAAGGTCGTATCGCGCTGGCGGGCGGCCGCATCGTGACGATGCGCGACGCCGGGAAGACCCAGGAGGTCATCGAGAAGGGGGTGGTCGTTCTCGACGGCAACCGCATCGAGGCCGTGGGGCCGGAGTCTCAGGTGAAACCGCCGGCAGGCGCGCGCGTGATCGACGTGTCGGGCAAGACCATCCTGCCCGGGCTCGTGGACGTGCACGCGCACGGGGCGCAGGGGATCGAGGAGGTCATCCCGGGGCAGAACTGGGAGCAGTACTCGAACCTCTCCTTCGGCGTGACGACGATCCACGACCCTTCCAACGACACCTCCACGATTTTCGCGGCCTCCGAGATGCAGCGGGCCGGCCGGATCGTCGCTCCTCGCATCTGGTCCACCGGAACGATCCTCTATGGCGCCGCCGGGCCCGGTTATGCGGTGTCGATCGATTCGCTCGACGACGCCCTCTTCCACGTGCGACGGCTGAAAGACATCGGCGCCGTGAGCGTGAAGTCGTACCAGCAGCCGCGGCGGGATCAGAGGCAGCAGGTGATCGAAGCCGGCCGACAGCTCGGGATCATGGTCGTGCCCGAGGGAGGAGCGAAGTTCCAGTACAACATGCAGATGATCGTGGACGGCCACACAGGCATCGAGCACGCACTGCCGCTCGCGACCTGCTACGACGACGTGCTGCGGCTCTGGTCGCAGTCGGGCACCGGCTACACGCCGACGCTCGGCGTGGCGTACGGAGGACTGTCCGGAGAGACGTACTGGTACGATCACACCAACGTGTGGGAGGACCTGCAGCTCATGAGGTTCGTCCCGCGCTTCGCCGTGGAGCCGGCGGCCATCCGCCGCACGAAGGCGCCCGACCTCCACTACAACCACGTCAACGTCGCGAAGTTCGCCAAGGCGCTGCGGGACCGGGGCGTCTCGGTGCAGCTCGGCGCTCACGGCCAGCGCGAGGGCCTGGCCGCGCACTGGGAGCGCTGGATGCTCGAGCAGGGCGGCTTCACGCCGTGGGAGGCGATCCGCGCCGGCACGATCGACGGCGCGCGCTACATCGGCATGGACAAGGAGATCGGATCGATCGAACCGGGCAAGCTCGCGGATCTTTTCGTCGTGGATGGCAACCCCCTCCAAAACCTGAGGCAGTCGGAGGACGTCGTTTACACGATGATCAACGGGAGGCTCTACGACGCGAAGACGATGGACCAGGTCGCCCCGGCGGCGGTGAAGCGCCGGCCGTTTTTCTGGGAGATGGAAGGCGGCGACACGATCCACCCGGCGGCGATGGACTACATCGAGCGCCTGCGCGAGAAATACGGCTGGAGGCACTGATGTCAGTGGTGCGTGGTTTTGTCCTTCGATGGGAGAGCGGAGCAGCCGCTGGGCGACGATTCCCTGGCTTGGACGTCCTCTTCACACGTCTCCGCCGCGGTGAGCGGCCTCGCCCCATCGACGAAATTCGTACTGCACTGGAAGGCGAAGTTTAAGCTGCTCCAGTCCTCAGAGCCCGGGTGGGTCTCAGGCATGCCGCCCGGCGGCCAGTTATTGATGTCCACCGCCACGCATGATTCGAAGGGGAACGAGTTGCCGTTCCAGTCAATGGGCCGGCCGGGCGCGGTGGAGCCGTACCGGATCACGCCGTTCGGGTCGTAGTACTGGATGAGGTCGGTGTCGTAGGCCGGCGGGTTGCCCGGGGCGACCCCTGAAGACTCGTCCAGGCAGCTCTCCTCCAGCCTCAGTAACTCGCGGTGCGAGAAGTCGAGCCGCCACGCGGACAGGTCGGACGACGGTATGATCGAGCCGGCCGTGTCGGTCACGGGGATGCCGAAATTGTACGTGTAGTTCATGACGCTCAGGTAGTTGACCTTCCGTTGCTGGTTCGGGTCAGCCGGGCACGGTATCGAGCAGTCCGGCCCGCCGTGCCGCAGGCCCAGGTTGTGTCCGAGCTCGTGCAGGACGCTCCCCCCCTCGTGCAGCAGCTTCTGCGTGGCGGTGAACGCGAAGGTGGCCTCACCCAGTGTGACGACGAAGTCATTGCCGTGAACCTCAGCGAGGCCCGAGTTCATGAAATCGGGGGTGATGCCGTCGACGCCGGGGCATGCCACGTCCGAGCACGTGGACGTGCCATCGCAGGAATTGAAGTGCGCGAACAGGCCATAGTGGGTGAACAACGACTTCTTCGGGTCGAAGTTCACCGGGTCGGACTTGATGTCGTAGAAGTTGACGCCCTGGTCGGGATCGCCGCCGGTGATGCAGGCTGTCTGCACCGGCCCCATGAAAACGACCTTGGTGTGTGGAATCAGGTTGATGGCCGCGCGATCGAAGTGCAGCCGCCGCAACCTGCACATCCCGCCCACGCACACCCCCGTGGCGCAGCCCGCGTCGCTCGTGCAAGTCGGCAGGCAGACGAAATCCTCGATCGAGCAGATCGAGAATGGAGGACAATTGGACGTGGGGGAGGCGTCGCACCGCACCGGTGGTGTCGTCAGATGGGAGCCGCCGAACGCGGCCACGACCCTCCGGATCGCCTCCTCTGAGGGCTTGTGGAAGTCGGGAATCGTCTCGACGGGACTGTTCTCCATCGCGCTCATCTTGAGGTAGACATCCTTGACGCGCCGGTCCGCGCCTGGCAGCTCAACGTCGTTGTTCGGGTCGAGGTTGCCGTCGCAGTCCAGATCAATCCACTGGTTGTCCTCCCACGCGTCACCCAGCCCGTCTCCATCGCTGTCGGTATTGTTGCAGCCGGGGGGGAGCGTGGCGAAGTTGCATACGCCACATCCGCTGGGCCCGCAGCGTGCGGGGTCGACAGGAGCCATGTTGTTCGGATCCGCGTACAGGCATCTGCTGAGATCGACATTGCGACAGGTGCTGCCTACGCAGAGGTCGTTGGTGCACGAGCTGGGATCAACGCAGGACACCCCGCAGGTGCCGCAGTTGTTCAGATCGGACGAGAGGTCCACGCAGCCGGTGGAGCAGGGGGTCTGACCAGGCGGGCACCCGGAGACGGGGTTCGTCACGAGGTAGTAGGCTATCGGCGTAGTCGGCGGCGGGAAATCGGACCAGTCGTTTCCGTCCGTCTGACCCAACTGGTTCCCAGAACCCAGGACACTTCGCGGATCGTCAGAGCGATGGATTCCAAAGGGGGGGCTGCCTCCGGTCCACAGGAGGTGGACCATTCCGGGCCCGGTCCCTTGCTCGACCGTCAGGTCGATCCCGTCCTGGGCCATCCCTGTCGGCGCTGTGAAGGCGCAAGCCAGAGCGACGCCGAGGATTTGCTTCGAGAATATCCTGAGGATCGAAACCACCTGGAGTTGGACAACCAATTTTGACTGCCCCATGATGACCTCCTTCTGGGCCAGGAGCATCCGGGGTGAATGCTTGGACGTGTATACACCCGAATGAAATCAGTGTCAACTAAGATTTCCCCTCCCTGGTCTGGGCGTAGAATGGCGAGCCGGGGTCGGCTGACCCTGATGCCCGACTCATCGCGGACGGAGCACGACGATCGGATGACCAAGTTTGGGATCATCTTTACCCTGCTCCTGGTGGGGCAGCCCGGCAGCGCCGCCGCGGCCGAGACGCCCAAGCGGATCGCCGGAACCGAGCAGGTGCAGGTGAATCTGGTGCTCATTGACGTCGTCGTGCGGGATCGCAAGGACCAGCCGGTAACGTCTCTCACGCGCGACGACTTCGAGCTGCGGATCGACGGGGTCAGTGTCGGCCCTTCCGATATCGAGAGCTTCGAGGAAGTGTGTGAAGAGCCGGCCGCCATTGCCCCACAGGCCCAAACCGCCGGCGCCCCAGCGACGACATCGCCGGCGGCGCCATCCGTGGAAGCTGTGGAGCCCGGGGAGCGTGGCGAGCTTCCCGGGGCGCCGCGCCACATCGTCATCTACTTCGACTTCTCGCACATGTCCCTGGCGGGATCGCGTCTGGCCATGCGCGGAGCGCGGGATCAGGTGGCGCGCCATCTCGATCCGGCTGACCGCCTGATGATCCTGGCCTACAAGAACGGGCTGCGTCTCGTGCAGGATTTCACCACCGACGCCGCGCTGCTGGTCTCCCGGATCGATGCGATGCGGGCGGACCCCGCCACGATCGAAACCGACGTGATGGAGGAGAATGCCAACGCCCGCGAGGTACATGACACGCCCTGCGGGGATCCGCATTGTGGCTTCCGTCGGGCAGCGGCGAGCGCCCGGGCGATCCCGGAAGAGATGCGGGGCCGCCGAAGCTTGGAGGCGCTCACCACCCTGATGCCGGCCCTGGCGGGCCTGAAGGGACGCAAGGCGGTGGTCCTTTTCACCGAGGCGCTCCGCCAGGAGCCGGGGGCGGAGTACTACGTCTTCACACCAGTCACTCCAGGCGAGGAAGGGATCAGTCTGACGCGCGAGATGCTGCGCCTGACGTCCGAAGCCAATACCGCGGGTGTCTCGTTCTACACGGTGTTCGCCGGGGGCATGACCGCCGATGACTTGACCTCTGACGTGGTCGGCTCGAGCCGAGGCGCCGGCAACGACTCGGCCCAAGCTCTGCAGACGACCCTCGCTGTCGAGACCGGAGGGCGGGCGCTCCAGAGATCCAACGACGTGGGCGCCATTCTGGGAAGCGCATCGCGGGATCTCTCCTGTTATTACCTGCTCGGATACCGATACCAGGGGCGCGGCGACAACAAACGCCACAGCATTCTGGTCAAGCTGAAACCTGACAAGCAGGGCGCCCGCGAAGCAGGTCTTACCGTGCGCCACCGTCCTTATTACAACGACCAGAGCGCCGAGGATCGCCGCGACCGGCTGGTGGAGTCGGCGCTGCGCGCGCCGGCGCTGTTTCATGGCCTTCCCGTGGCGGCGGAGGCATTCGCCCTCGCCCCCACGCGGCCGGAATCTTCCGCAGGCGCTGGGCGCAGGGTGCTGATCAAGGCGACAGTCCCGATCGCCCCGCTGCCTCTGCTTCCGGCCGGCGAGGCCTGGCTCGAAGGAAGGGTCGCACTGCGCGGTCGGGTCACGACAAGCGAGGGCGAACAGGTCTGCGACTTCGACCACGAGATGCCGCTGCGCATCCGGCGCGAGGAGGTCGAGACGGCTCGGCTCATCTACGAGACCGGCTGCGCGCTGGCGCCGGGGAGCTACACTCTCTCGCTCATCGCGCTCGACCCAATCACGCTGGAGATCGGCGCGCGGCTCACCCCACTCACCGTGCTGAAGCCGGATGTCGCGGCTGGGGGAACTCTCTCCGAGTTCTATCTCTGGACCCGCGAGCCGGCAATCCTGCTCGTGACATCAGGCCTGGGATCGATCGGCCTGACCGACAGCCTCTCCACGCGCGGCATGATCCCACAGCCGGAGCGCCGGATGGATCGGACGCGGGATGCCGCGTTGAGCTTCACACTGTGTCTTCCGGCCATGGCCGGGCCCAGCGTCAACAACCCGCTTCATCTCAGCCGCGCGCTGCTGGGAGACGGCGACGCGAAGGTGTCGGACTTCGTGGATCTGATCATCACCGAACCACCCGACCCTGAGACCGGCTGCTACCAGGTCTCGACCGCGATCCGAGGCGGGACGCTGGGCGACGGGATTTACAAGTTCCTGGTCAACGTGAGCGGCGCAGGCTTGAAGGCGCCGATCAGGCGCGAGGTCGACCTCGCTGTGGACTGAGACGGCTCACAAGCGAGCATTCGATCGAGATCCGCCTCGGTGACCGCAACGCTGCACGGGAGGAACGCGGCGGGGCTGCCCGTGTGTCACAAGTCTCGGGGCGATATCGTACGAAGCGATGCTTGAAGGAGGCCCGAACAGGTGGGACTTGTCGAAGTGGATGGTCTGAGAGGGGATCGCCCATGCACATCAACAGACGTGCCCTGCGGAGTGCGGACTTGGCAGTCATCAAATGGATGGCCCGCTTTGGCTTGGTCCTGCTGCGCCTCAGCTTGGGCACAGTATTTCTCTGGTTTGGAGCGTTGAAGTTCTTTCCGGATGTGAGCCCCGCGCAAGAGTTGGCACATCGCACCATGAGTGCCTTGTCCGGCGGTTTGATCCCTCCCTCGGTTTCACTCCCGATGTTGGCAGCGTCGGAATGCCTGATCGGGGTCGGACTGCTCGTCGGGCGCGGACTTCGGGGGGTTTTGCTGCTGATGTATCTACAAATGCTTGGCACGCTGACGCCAGTCGTCCTGTTCCCAAGCGAAGTTTTTGTGCGGATACCTTACGCGCCGACCTTGGAAGGGCAGTACATCATCAAGAATCTGGTCCTGCTCAGCGCGGGGATCGTCGTGGGGGCCACGGTCCGCGGCGGGCGGATCGTGGTCGAGCCATCCCGAAATAATTGATCCATGCGAGGCGCACCGTGGTCACGACAACTTCCCCCGCGATATGAGGCCGCCCCGGTAGCTGGGAATAGGCAGCGACAGCTTGTCACGGTTCCGGGGGGATACACGAGCTGTCTGGCATTCTGTGAGAGAGGAATCCTCTCTGGCCCCAAGAACGTCTGCCGTGCGAAGAGGACGTAGGCGGTCAAGAAACGGCGTTCGATGCGACGAAGGGGGAATCGAATCCTCTCAAGCTAGCTGAGCACGCCCTTCTTGCTCATCGCACGAGCGTAATACGCCAGGAATGCGGCGAAGATAATGGGGAATACGGTGAAACCCAACGCACTCGTTCCGCCCATCACCTCCATCCCGCCAAGAAGAAACAAGCCGCCGAGATTGGTAACGATCGCCCCGATCACCGAGGCGAGCAAGACATGAAACGCGAGGCGGTTCTTGAGAAGCAACAGGAGGCACCCGATCATGCCACCGAACACGCCGATCGCCCAGAACGCAACGGCCCACAACGGGAACGATTCGAAGTACTCGCGTTGCTGCGGAGGAAACCGGCTCATGACAGCTTCGACGTTCATCTGCGTGAGTATGAAGGACAGCACACCGATCGAACTCCACAGGCCTCCGATAATCCCGATCAACCACAAATGCCACGGCCTACCCGGAGTCGTCGTCCCCTGCGCTTCAAACATGGTCTCCTCCTCAGTCGTTTTCAATTGGCGAGCGATTGTCGTGATCTGATAGTCCGCGATTCTGACACTGCATCCCCGTATCCGTCCAGGCTGGACGTGTGCCTCGCCAAAACCCAATCCGTGTCTCTCGACGACGACTTTCGAGTGTTGCCTGCGTGGTCCCGACGGTTCGACACGGTACCCACGACTCCATTGGACTGGAACGCGGTCGTTGTTTCGAGTGCTTGGCCTTCAGGCGGCGTATCCGGTCAAGAAACGGCGCGCTTGACCAGGCGGTCGAGGTCTGACCGCATCGGATCGTCGGCGTAGTGCTCCTTCCACAGCCGCGGCGTCAGTTTGGCGACTTCCGCGATGGGATGGCGGTCGACTCGTTGCAGGACGTCCACCAAGTACGTGTACGGGTCGATCCCCTGAAGCCGGCAGGTCGCCAGTAGGCTCTGGACGATCCCGACGTACTTGGCTCCGACCTCGGTCCAGCAGAAGAGCCAATTCTTGCGGCCCAACGCGATCGGCCGGATCTCCCGTTCGAGGTGATTCGTATCGACCGACACGTTCGGGTATTCGAGAAACACCCGTAGCCCCGCTTCTCTCGCCACCGCGTAGTTCGCGGCCTCGGTGAACGGGTTCGACTGGAGCAGCACGCGCTCTTCGAGCACTCGCTTCAGCCAATCGAAGAATTCGTCCACGATGGGCTTGCATCGCTGCGTCCGGTGCTCCAACTGCATCGTGCCGTCCAGGGCTTTCCGCTTGAGCCGAGCTTCCTCTTCGTACAGCTTCCGGATGAGCTCGAGCGCCACGGGTCGTCAGCTGCGGCTCGATGTCTTCGGCCTTCACGAAGCCGCGGCGTGTGTGCGACCAACATTGGGCGTGGACGACGCCGTTGACCTGGGCGGCGTACCGTTCGTACGCTTGGTAGCCGTCGCTGAGCAGCACCCCCCGGTACTCTCCCAAGACCTCACGCACCATCGCCCCGGCTCGGGACTCCGAGAACGGAAACACGACTTCCTGTTTGTCTCCGTACACGGGCCAGAAATAAGCGGCCCTCATCTTTCCCGGGCTCGTCCGCCCGGCCTTGATCGGGGTTTCGTCCATCGCGAGCACCTGACTCGTCAGCACCGACGCAACCTGCGCATCGTAGATCGGCTCCAGCAGCTCCACCGATCGATGCGCCAGCCCGGTCAGTGTCGATCGGGCCAGCCGGATCCCGGCGGCTTCCAACCGCTGGTGTTGCCGGTAGAGCGGCAGGTGAAACCGGAACTTGTCGAGAAGCAGGCCCGCAAGCAAGCTCACGTCCGCGAAGCTCTTCCCCAACACGGACGCCGGCGCAGGTGGACACGACAGCGTGCCGTCCTCCCGTCGCTTGATCACTTCGCGCACGTACTTGAGGATCACGTAGGAACCGGGACGCTGGGCCAGAAGGTACGTCGTCTTCTCCGAGATGACCTCGTGCTCGTCGTCGGCCGGCTTCGGACTGGGAATTCGAATCTCCTCCACCGGCACCGACTCGTCGAACCGCAGGCCGTCTTCGTCGGTGTCGTCCTCTTGCTCTTGGCTCCCGCGTCAACGCTGATGCTCCGCGACCACGACGGTCGTATCGACAGCGGCCGATCGGTCCTGGGTCCATTCGCCCAAGAACTGCTGACGTCCGTCCGGCTCACCGGGGCGACGCTCGGACTTCGAACCGAACAGTTGGCGCTTGAACCACTCGACTTGATGCGTCAGCTCCTCAACGCGGGCCGTGAGCTGCTGGTGTGCGATGAGCAAGGCGACGACCTCCGTGGGAGTCAGCGTCGCTGCTTGCTCCTCGAACGACATGCGCTCTTTCTATCGCATCGCTCGTCGTTTGCCAAGCGCTATTCCATCGAGAATCAATCGAAACGCTTGCTCGCTGATCTCTTGCTTCGATTCGCCCGACGGAAGATGGAAGCGACCCTGCTCGAGCTGCTTCGCGAACAGGCAGTATCCCGTCCGATCCCACGTCACGAGCTTCACGTAGTTTCCGCGGCGGTTGAAGAACACGTACAGAGAGCCCGACAGCGGGTCCTCCTCGAGCACGCCCTTCACCAGGGCCACCAACCCCCGGAAGGATTTCCTCATGTCCACCGGCTCGTGGTAGGCCAGGATTATCCGCGGTGACGGCGCAAGGCACATCGCTTACGCCCGGAACCGGAGGCTCGCACCATTTGGCAACGAGACCTCAAGCGACCAGCCCGTCGACGCCGCGTCGGCGGGAGCGGAGGGAACGAGCTCGACGAAGCCCGCCGGAGGGCGCGGCCGCAACCGGTGTCGCCAACGGTGGAAACTGCTCAGCGCCAGGCGGTAGCGGCGGCAGAACTCTCTCGAGTCGAGTCCGCTCGCCTCAAATCGCCGAAGAATTGCTGTCCACTGTTTCTCGTTACGTCGCAGGCGACCCGTGCGGCTCTTGGGCACTCCCTTCCTCCTCGCCATCGGCTAAGCTGCGCCGGGATGTCCGGCGCACGCCGATTCGTAGCCGCCGCGAGGGCCGACGGGAAGAACGCCGCTGCGTGACCGCTTACAAGAGGACTGCTACGAGGCAGGGGCTTGACTGGGAGGCGAGCTGGAGCCGGCGGTCGGGGTCGAACCGACGGCCTGCTGATTACGAAGGGGATGAAGCTAAACCTAGGAAAACACAGGAAGATACATCCAGCACTAAAGACAAGGACTTAGACGATCCGGCACCTCCGGTTGATCCTCCTACATCGTCCTAGATCGGGATGGAGTGGTATCAGAGTGGTATCAGCAACCATCATTCTACCGATTTGACGCCGACGTAGATTAGCTGGCATTCTAACCCGCTGCAGCCTAGGAGCGTGGTGCCGATGGTTCAGGTGGCTGCGGCCTGAATCTTGATGGCCTCAACGTTATCTCTGTCAGACGTCAAATGCCTCGCCTGCGATGGAGGATGGCTGGCACGAGTGACTGATAGCCCGCCCACGAAACTGCCCGCTAGCGCCATGCGAGGAAGGGGCTCTGAAAAAGAAAAGCTGAGCGCATGAGATGATCTCGGGTCGAGTCTCGACCTTTGGTGGCCTATCCTGGCAAGAATCTCAGGTCACAGAGTGAGAAATGCCGAGGCATGGTGATCGCCAGTCGCGGAGTCTTCCAGAATTCCTCCGGCTGGTCGAAGACATGCAAGGGAAAGCAGGGAATCCACTCTGGTATCGCGGGTGCGGCCGAGCCTCTGATCGGCTCGTTCCTGGCCTGTATCGACATCCCACGCGCACGAATCTCCAGGAGGTTGAAAATCTCGAGCGACAACTCGTGACCCGCTTTCGGCAGCGGAGCATCCCCTACCACACTCGTGATCTTAAGGACCCTTGGGACACGTTGTTCTTCATGCAACACTACGGAGTGCCAACTCGACTCCTCGACTGGACGGAGAACCCTCTGATTGCCCTTCATTTCGCACTCATGGCAGCCTACCGTCACAAGGGAATCACGAAGACAGAGCGCCGCCTGAAGAGCGCCGTAGTTTGGGTTCTCGATCCTGAGGGCTGGAATCGATCCGCGCTCAGGCATCTTTCCTACAGCGGGGGACCTCTCACTCCAGGAGATGAAGCGCTGAAAGGTTACACTCCTCTCGCATCCGTTGCCAGCATGAGCAAATACCCTGTTGCCCTTTATGGTGCGCACAACAGTTCACGCATAGTCGCGCAGCAGGGCGTTTTTGCCATTTTCGGACGCGAGCGAATTGCCATGGAACGACTAGCCCGGCATCATGGATTTGACGGACGGGAACTCAGGAGGTTGTCGATCCCGTCCGGCAATCTGATGAACATGCGGAAGTCGCTCCTAGGTCATGGGATCACCGAATCGGTCGTCTTCCCAGATCTTGAAGGTCTTGCACGGGAAACTAAACGATACTTCGGTTTCGAGGCCTGAAAGATAATGTCAAGAGCAAGACTAAAGGTTACGGCGTTCGAAGCGAAAACTCTATCTTGGTGGAGGAGTCGAAGAGACAAGATCGACATGAATCCTTCTTATCAGCGGCGGGGCAGGCTATGGTCTGAGACCGACAAGGCATACTTGATTGATTCCATCTTGAACGGGTTCGATGTTCCAAAGCTCTACCTCGCAGACTTCACTTTTAGAGACTCAAAGCTAAACAAAGGGAAACTCCCATACGCGATTATTGACGGAAAGCAACGACTCGAAGCGGTATTCGACTTCTTCGACGGTAAGCTCGCCTTGAACAAGGACTTCGTATTCGTGGAGAATCCGTCACTCACCTTGGGGGGGCTAGGCTACAAGGATCTCGTCGAAAAGAACGCTGAAGCTGCAGAAGTTTTCGATAACTTCAATCTTTCAGTGATGAGTGTAATCACCGATAGCGAAGAGATGATTAATGAACTCTTCGTCAGGCTCAATCGGAGCAAGCCGCTCACCGGTGCGGAAATAAGGAATGCTATGTCTGGTCCAGCACCCGCGGTCATTCGCGAGTTGACATCGCTTGAGTTCTTCAAGAGCTGTGTCGCCTTTCCGATTCAGCGCGGGCAGGATCTCAACGCAGCGGCCAAAATCCTCATGTTCGAGTTTTATGAGGGCCCGCAGGAAACAAAGAAGTCCGCGCTTGATGCATTCGTGAAGGCCGCAGCAAACGATAAACAACGGCTCGAGCTGGCTGCGCGGAGAACGTATGTGACCCTCACGGATCTAGCGAGCATTTTTCTGCCCAAAGACAAACTCTTGTCCTCAGCGGGCACCGTGCCTGTGTATTATTGGTATGCGCGCACGCTTTTACCGAGTGAGTACGCGTCTGTCCGAGAATTCCTTGTGCGGTTCGAGGAGCTACGACGAGCCAACCGGGCAGCGGCCGACGCGGGAGTGAATCCGTCGAAGCTGGATGGCGAGCTGCTAGCCTATGATCGATTCAACAGAAGTACGAATGACCTGCAAAGCCATAAAGGTCGCATAGACATACTGACGAAACGGGTTTCCCGCCTGCGGACCCCAAAGCCGTGACAAGGCGCAATCGCTGTGAGTATCCCGGCAAACCAGCTTGTCGACGGAGCTGTGAGCGCTTGGTGGTGGGTCAAGAATGCGCCTGCTGATTGTTTATCAGTTACAGGCGCAGAAGTCATGGAAACACAATGGTTTAGTCCTGCCTGATACCGCCCTGATACCAGTCCGTGGCGGAATGAGAGGCTCCCTGGGCGGCACTCTGAGCGCCGAGGTTGCCGCCTCCCCGGCGACGAGGATTCGAAAGGGGGGCTGGTCCGACAGAACGTTCGGCTCCCGGAGTCGACGGCGTGCGGCGAGCTGAGCGCGGACCGGCGGCGATTCAGGCTTGGCGCGACTGGCGGACGCGGAAGGGTCGCACGCAAGAGACACGGGATCGGCCCGGAGCCTGAAGGCGATTGTCGGTAGGCAGGCTCCCAAGAGCACTGTTGATGGGCAGAGGTTGTCGTTGGATCTCACCGATCTCGTTTCGTCCGTCGTCGGGGAACCGGTCCGCAGTCACGCCGGCGACAAGCTGGTTTCTCCGTGTCCGAGTACCACCGTGACAGAGCCACCCGCGATTCTTTCGTCGACGGGCCGAACAATGGGCCGCTCGGCCAAGACTGGTCGGGGGAGGGCGCGAGGCTCGGCAGTCGCGCCGCCGACGCTGGTCACGACGGGTAATGGACCCCCCCAGCCCCCACTGCCAAAAACCAGCCCCAGGGGCCCCCCTCCTCTTTGGAGGACCCATGCACGGGGAGCGCCATCGATTTCAGGGTACCCCTCTGGCTGCCGCAGCCATGTCCATGCGCAAGATTTCGGGCGACAACTCGAAGCGGAGTCTTGACACGACCTGGCGAATCGCGTCATTTTGGTGCAGGGTCAGGTCGTGGCACATGAGCAATTTCGCAGGCGACCGAGTGATTCATGACGTTGATCGCCCCTCCGGGAGGAGAGGTTGATGTCTGGGTCTCGCCGCTCAACAAGACTCCACGGTGATCGGCAGGGAAGGCGGAACTTCGTCGAGCAAGACCGCGACACACCGGTTGCCGCCCAGTGCCGCGCCATCATCTTGAGTGAGGCGGGTATCGCGAGGCTCACAAAGGAGATCCTTGAGGGAGACTCGAAGACCTTTTGGCTAGCGATCGAGCGCGGCTTCGGCAAGCCCTCCAAGAGGGTAGAACTGGAGCCCAAGGTCGAAACGGAGCCGGCCGTGTCGCTGGACGGAGTTAGTGATAACGTGATCAAGTTCTTGGCTGCCGTGGCCCTGGAGCGAGAACAAGCGGAGCAGCGCAAGTCGCGCGCCGCGGAGAATGAGGTTCCCTGAGGTCGCAAGCGCCAGCGCGGAATCGTTGACCGTGCCGTTCCCCACTGGTACTCTCCTCCAGGAAGAAGCAGGGGCCGAGCCTGCTCCCAAAGCGTTCCCGTAGGCGCCTCGTCGCAGCCCCTGAGCGCTCCTGCTCCGATCTGCACGCTGCGGTCGAGCGGTACTCGGGGGAATTGTGCCCTCCAGGCTTGCTCAGAGGGGGAGCGGTCCCCTCTGAGGTTTCGCCAGCCGACCGCACATTCCCACCCCCCCCACCCCCGATGCCCAAAAGGAGGCCGGCACCCCCCGAGAGGAAAAGGGGGCCCCACGTGTCCGGCCTGATCAAATTGCCCATAGCACATGCAGCAGCCCGTCAAAGCTCACAAGCCGGGAACCACCTGAGCGTCCTGGGATACCAGTTAACCAGCCTCGTGTTGAGCAGATCGACCGCTTGCTGCGGAACGACGCGATGCACGAGGCCTTGTGGGATGGACGAATGCCGGGCGAAGCCGGTTGCCAAGGGGTGTTCTACTCCTCGATCTGGCTGGACCATCTCTCACACCGAGTCGCTCTGTCGCTAAACCTACCGACTGAGAGTCCAGTGCGTCGATATCGATATCTCACTTGGGAGACCAAGCCTCTTGACTGCCTCTAGGGCCGCTTGACCGATACGTATCTGATCTTGTGTCGGCTCACCAGGGCCGGGGCTTCCGAACGCGATCCAGTCTTCGATGGTCGTTTCGCCAGGCTCTCCGAATACGGCAGCATCCTCACAAAACGCGTAGATCGTGATCAGGCCGTCGCGGCGGGGCAGGTCTCCTCCGTGGGCCTTGCCGGCGTGGACAACGCGATCCCCTGCCAGCGCCCGCCAGATATTTGGGCCATCGACCGGGTCCGTGGGCGAATATCCGGACTGAAGCCGCTGCTGCATTCGGTAGGCCAGAGCGTTGGAGGTCTCGGTAGGGTGCAACGCAAACCAGGGCGGAAGATCCGAAGACCGGGTGGTGATGGTCGCTGCAGTGGGCTCGTGCAGGATCCACAGATCGAGGATTCCCAGGCTCGAAGTGCCAGAGAGAATATCGTGGAAACGGAACCAGATGAACATGTCGCCGGCCTGCAACTTCAGGCGGACCGTGGTATCTGTCTGGATGCTCAACTCGGGAACAGGCGGCTTCATGGGCGTCATCGACCCAGCCCCTGCTCGGTGTGGCTCGACGATCGGCTGTCCGCATACACCGCCTCGGCCACCTTCACCATCCTCTGATAGATCTTTGAGCGGAAGGCTTTCCGGTACTTCTTGAACTGCTGCCCCAGGTTGTGCAGTTCGTGCTTGTTCACCGGCCTTCCATCCACTCTTCATGGTGACTGCCAGGTCTGGGTTCTTCGCCTTGATGCGGCCCCAGACCGCCTTGAGGTACGGGCGGACGGCTTCCCCGAGGCTCTCGATCATCTGCTTGGACCAGGCGCCGAACTCGCGCGCGCCGGCCTTCACGTAGATCGCGCCGAGTTCGCCCATATCGGCGAGGATCTCGAGCGGCACGCCGACGCCGGGCTTCTCACCCTTCGCCTGCTGGCCGAACCGTTTCCTCATGTTCTCCTTGAGTGGGTTAGGCGCATTTCAGCTCTCTCTCTTCTAGCGCTTGGCAAATGCCAGCCGCCTTACTCGACCCGTACTGCGTCCGCCAATCCCAGTTCTTGTAAGACCTGCCGCAGTTCCGTCGCCAGGCTTGCGGCACTGGACGCGCTAACCGTGACTGAGAAGTCCACGGCGACCCTGAGGCCGCTGCCGGATCGCAGTTTGGGTAGGATCTTCGTCCCGAGCCGGTTCCAGACCTCCGGAGGGACCGTGCCAACTAGACGCAAGGTCCTTGTCTCGGCGCCAGTGCTGGACTCTGGTGTTGCCCTGGGGCCAGGCACCGGAGTTTCCACGGGCTCGGACCCAGGCTGGGTTCCCGGCCCCGCCACTATCTCGGGTGCTGCACCTGCCTTGAGCGCCTCCGCCGCAACCTTTCGCAGCAGGAACACACCAGTCTCGAAGGCGACTTCGTCCGGAGCCATGAGCTCCTGAAACCATACCCGCTCGTAGCTGACGTCGCCCTTCCGACCCGAGGCGAGTCCGAAGTCTCCCCGGCCGACGAACTCGACGACCTTGCCGCGGAGAATCGCGTCTGGGTCGACGAGCCGCGTGAGCGAGCCGTTGAGGAAGCTCTGCCGAAGGCTCGCTAGCGGCCAGGCTCCGGACTCCTTGAGGGCTGGAGGCCAGTTCCGCTCGATATAGCCAGCGCCGACGGACTCGTTCAGCAACCCATTGGACTTGAGCGTTGCCACGACACGGCCGCACAGGGTCTCGCCACTCGAAGAGTGTCCCGCGCCTAGGTCGATCTCCTTCAGACCATCGGCCTCCTGCCCGTCCGCGACAACCGTGAAACGGTAGTCGCCCCAGACGCCTTCCTTGGCGGCTTCCTCCGAGTCCTTAACCTTCGACTGAAGCTCGGCCCGATCGCTTTTGTCGAACTCGCCACCGAGAGTTCCATCCGCGATCTCCCGCGCCACACGTTTCCACGCGAGCCACAACTCGACCTTCTCGCGCAGGTCGCGGCCTGGCTTCTTGAGGCACCAGACGAGGGCACCCGGGTAGAGCCGCGGCGACTTGCCGCGCTGGCGCGTCCACTCGGCGATCCGAGCGCGAAGCCCCCCGTCTCCGGGCCATTCGGTCCCAGGATCCACGACGACGAGCGTGAGCCGCGGCGTATCCGGGATCTCCGCGCCGTCGCGCGGGAAGGGTACAACGGGAATGCTCGCTCCGCGCCGGAACTCGTCCTCGACGAGCTTGTGCAATGCGGGCTTGACCTCGGTTTCCTCGTCGAGCGATGCGCGCCGGTCGCTCACCACCTTCTTCATGGTCGGCTGGTAGCCGATGCGGAAGCCGTCCGCGCCCGTCTTGCGCATGAAGTACGACCTACCTTCGAGAACCAACGCGGCGTTGTCGATCGATGTCGTGTCCATCTCGGGCTCGCCGAGCGCGAAGCGCAGCTCAGGGAGGTGCGCGACCTTGTCGGTCTGCCCGCCCGAAGACTCGAAAAGAATAGCGGTGCCGACGCGCCGGTGGATGTCCCGCAGCGGCCCCTTGGTATCCGCGTCGAGGGCCTTGCTGTGCGCCTGCTCGCCGGCGATGTCGGTATCAATCGCCGCGATGAGCCGTGACTCGCCGAGTTGGCCGAGCACCACACTGCGGAACCCGGGCTCCGCGAGCGGCGCCGATCCAAGCGTGATGAGCGGCTCCGTGCGAGCCTTGCGGAATCCCTCCTGCGCCGCGATCGAGATCCACTGCGCCAGCATCGCCAGCGTGCCGCGCGTCTGCTGGTACTGCGGCAGCGCCTGCCACTTGCGCTGGAAAACAGATAACGTCGCTGGATGGAACGGGTAACAGGCCTCAAACCGGCCGCGTAGAAACTCGCGCGCCTTGGCCTCGGTCGCGGCCGAATCCACCGCGGTCCACTCCGGCGGCAGCTGGGCGCGCCGCTCGAAGCACCAGTCGCCAAAGGCCCACGCGACGCTCTTGCGGACCTTCTCCTTCCCTAGGTCCTCGAAGAGCCGCCGCCGGACAACCTCGCTGATCTCGGTTTCGTCGTTGGCAATAAGGTCCTTGGCTACGCGACGTACCACCTTCGAGATCTTGTCCTGCCACTCCTGATCCCAC
>JAWPNA010000326.1:0-22108 GCA_045402695.1 Acidobacteriota bacterium | reverse complement strand
CGCGCTGTTCGCGAAACGCGGATCCCGGGAGGAAACGGCGGGGAGGGCCCATGCAGCGACTGCACACTGAGATGCTCACCGCCGGCCTCGACGTAGGAAGCAGCTCGGTGAAGTCGGTGATCGCCGCGCACGCCGGCGATCAGACGCGGATTCTTTCGGCCCGAACCGAGCGGATCCGCCGTCGCGATCTCCGCCTGGTGGTCGAGGAGTGCTTCGCGGGCGCGCTGGAGGAGGCGGGTGTCCGCAAGGAAGATCTCGCCTACGTGGCCACGACCGGCGAGGGCGAGATCGTGGAGTTCCGCAAGGGGCACTTCTTCGGGATGACGACGCACGCCCGCGGCGCGCTGTACCTGGAGCCCGAAGCGCGTGCGGTCATCGACATCGGCGCGCTGCACGCGCGGGCGCTCAGGATGGACGAGCGGTCCCGCGTCCTGAGCTACCGGATGACCAGTCAGTGCGCGTCGGGGTCGGGTCAGTTTCTAGAGAACATCGCGCGGTACCTCGGCGTGGCCCTGGAGGAGGTCGGCCCGCTGTCGCTGGAAGGACGGCAGCCCGAGACCATCAGCAGCATCTGCGCCGTGCTGGCCGAGACCGACGTGATCAACATGGTGTCGCGCAACATCGACGTGCGGGACATTCTGAAGGGGATCCACATCTCGATGGCCGGGCGGTTCGTGAGACTGCTGGCCGCGACCGGTGCAACAGGGGTCGTCGCGGTCACCGGCGGCCTGGCGGCGGACTCCGGTCTGCTGGCCTGCATGAACGACGAGGCCCGGCGGCAGAAACTGCGGCTCGATCTGCGCGCACCCGCGCGTTCCATCCACGCCGGCGCCCTCGGAGCCGCGCTGTGGGGAGCGTACCGCGAGCGGCGCCTGGCGATGCGCCAGGCGAATTGACTGGAGGGACCAGGCCATGGATGACAACCTCGACGCGCCCCCGGGCGTCCTGGACACCGACGAGGTCCTTGTGCGAGAACTGAGGTCGGACGACCTCGACGCCATCGTGAGAATCGACGAGCGGATCGTGGGACGTTCGCGCCGGCGGTTCTACGAGTTGAAGGTGCGTGACGCCCTGGTCCCCGGCAGCCTCAAGATCTCGCTGGTGGCCGAGATGGACGGAGCCGTCTCCGGATTCCTCCTGGGCAGCCTCTACTACGGCGAGTTCGGCCTGCCCGAGCCATCCGCCGTGCTTGACACGATCGCCGTGGATCCCGATCGCCGCGGCCGCAGGATCGGAAAGGCTCTGCTGCTGCAGCTCACGATGAACTTGCGCGCGCTTGGCATCGAGAGAGTGCGCACCGAGGTGGAGTGGAAACAGCTCGATCTTATGAGCTTTCTCGCCCGTCACGGTTTCGCACCGGCCAGTAGGTTCTGCCTCGAGCGCGATCTTGCAGGGAGGTAGGCGAAGCCCCCGCAGCTCGCCGCATCCCTGGCAGAGCGGGCTCCCCTCGGGCCGGCGAAACCCCGCTGAAGCCGGGCCTGACCCGCCCCCGAAGATCCGTTGGCGCCGGGCCCCCCTCAAGGCGTAAACTTGACTTGGCGCACGGCCTCTCCCTAGATTCTCGCCGGGCCGACGAAATCATTGAGGTCACGTCACTTCCAGCCGCCGCTTGGCGCAGTCAGGAATTTGCTCCGATGGCATCCTTCGGTGAGGAGCTGAAGAGAGAGCGCGAGCTTCGGGACATCTCCTTGAAAGAGATCGCCGAGGCTACCAAGATCAGCATCCGCTTCCTCGAAGCCCTCGAGCAGAACCATTTCGACATCCTCCCCGGCGGTATCTTCAACCGCGGCTTTATCAGGGCCTACGCAAGGTTCATCGGGATCGACGGGGAGGAGATGGTCAACGCCTTCCTGCACGAGCTCGCCCTGCGGGAGAACAGGAAATCGCGCGACTCCCGCGCAGGAGGCGGCTCCGCCGTCGGGCTCAACAGCGGTGTGTTCCGTGCCGAGCCGCGCGCCGACGGGCGACAGGAGGCCCCGGCCAACTCGAGTGTCGGCGGGAACGCCGGCGCGACCACCGACGGCCGGACCTCGGCAGCCCTGTGGGTGCTGGTGGTGCTCGGGTTCGTCGTGGGCGCCATCGTCATCATCCTCAACGTCCTGCAGGGCGGGGAGGCGGGCGCTTCGGCCGGCTCGCAGGCGCAGGCGATGCGCGCGCGTCAGCGTCCGTCACGTCTCTCCGGCAGCGCTCCGGCCCCTGCCGGACCATCCATGGGCGGCACTGCACGACAGCAGCAAGGGGTGGCGACCTCTCCGCCCGCGGCTGATCAGTCAGACAGGGCCGGTGAGGCCCATCAGGCCGCTGATGCCGATGACTCCGCCATCAAAGGCGGCGATCCTGCCGACGCGCCGCCACTCCCGCCGCAGGCGGCGACCCTGGCGCCGCACGGGGAGCCCGTTGTTTCTCCTTCCGGGCTAGCTTCATCTGCGCCGAAATCCTCCTCCGAGCCATCCTCTCCGCCCTCTCCCTCGGTTCCCGAGCACCGCGTGCGGGTCATCGTCAATGAAGCCACACGGGTCAAGGTCGAGTGTGCCGGCCAGATGGTGCTCGACCAGGAGTTGTGGCCCGGCCAGGCGCGCGCGGTGACGTGCGCCGAGCCGGTGTTGCTCAGCGCCGTGAACGCGGGAGCCGTGGAGTACTCACTTGATGGCGCTCAAGCTGTGCCGCTCGGCAAGCCCGGCGAGGAAGTTAAGGGGTATACCGTGGCGCCCATCGCCCAGCCCGATCCCGCCGCTCCCTCCAAGGGGAAGCAGGCCGAGGAGGGCGGAGCCCCCCGTGCCGGTGCCTGAGGAGACCGCCCCGGTAAACCCGATCGTTTCCGCCATCCTCCAGGGCTCGGCGCCGCTCACGCTGCGACTCTCCGCGGCGCGCGGCGTGCTTCCCCTGCTCCGCGCCGAGCTGATCCGGATCCTCATCGTACTGCTGCGGGACGGTGATCAAGAAGTCCGCCGCGAGGCCGCGGCGCGGCTCACGGCGATCCCCGAGGGTGAGGTCATCGCCCTGGTGGCCGACGCGTCGGCGCCCCAGGACTTGCTCGATCACTACGGGTGCGATCCCGCATCCCCATCCAGCGTGAGGGTCGCTATCTTCGCCAACCCGGCGACTCCCGACCGAACCCTCAGAGAGATGGCACCTCGGCTCACCACGGCCCAGATCGACCAGGCGCTCATGAACCAGACACGACTGATCGAGATGCCGGAGTTGCTCGACCTGATGAGCGCCAACCCCGCCCTCAGCGCTCCCCAACGATTCCGCATCGAGGAAATACGGCGTCACTTCCTGAGAGCGCCCTCCCCGCGGAGGTCGAGTCCGTCGTCGGAACCGGACGTGGTTACCCACGCTCCTGCACGGGACGAGCCCGAACCCGTGGAAACCTCCGTGGAGAAGGAGGCTGAGGCAGAGGGAGCCGTCGACGAAGAGGCCAAGGCCCTGTTCGAGAACGCGACGCAGAAGATTCTCAGGATGAACGTCGCCGAGAAAGTCCAGCTCGCGTTGAAGGGGACCCGGGAGGAGCGTCTCATCCTCATCAAGGACTCCAGCAAGCTGGTGCAGGAGGCCGTGATTCAGAGCCCCAAGCTGTCCGAGAACGAGGTGGAGTCCATCGCCAGGATGCGCAGCGCCACGGAGGACGTGCTGCGGATCATCGCGGGCAGCCGCGACTGGATGAAGAACTACGCGGTCGTCCATGCACTGGCCACCAACCCGAAAACGCCGATCGGCGTCGCCATGAACCTCATGACCCGGCTCACCAACAGAGACCTGAAGATCCTCACCGGTGACCGCAACGTCTCCGAGATCATCCGCCGCCAGGCCCGCAAGATCACCCAGCAGCGGAATAAAAGCCCCGGACACTGAATGAGCCCTCGCGGCTTTACACCGCGGCGGAGGACGGGATATCCTTCGCCGTACCGGAAGACGGATGGGGCGATGAAACTGATCTCCAAGGGAATCACCGATGTCGGGCGCAAGCGCGAAGCGAACGAGGACTGCTTCGCCATCGTGCCGGAGGACCACGTGTTCGTCGTGGCCGACGGGATGGGCGGGCACGCCGCCGGAGAGGTCGCATCGCGCCTGGCGGTCACGGCATTCCAGGACTTCGTGGCCTCGACCCGTCGCGACGCGGAAACGACGTGGCCCTACGAGTACGATCCTTCGATGTCCGTTGAAGGCAACAGGATCAGGACCGCCATCCGTCTCGCCAATCAGCGAATTCTCGACTCCATCTCGCAAAAGAAGGACCTCGAGGGAATGGGCACCACCCTGGTCGGGGCGATGGTGTCCGACGACCGCGTCTGTGTCGGCCACGTCGGCGACAGCCGCGCCTACCTGCTGCGCGAGGGCAAGCTCACCCAGCTCACGAGCGACCACTCGTGGGTCAACGAGCAGGTCAAGCTCGGATTCCTCACGAAGAGCGACGCCAGCCGCCATCCTTTCCGAAACGTGGTGACCAGGGCGCTCGGCAGCAAGGACGACGTCTCAGTGGATCTCACCGAGCAGGGGCTCAAGCACGGCGACTACCTGATCCTCTGCACGGACGGCCTGAACACCATGGTGGACGACGAGACGATTGCCCGCACCGTCACGCGGCACGGTGGCAATGTCGAGGCTGCTGCGAAAGACCTGGTGCAGAAAGCCAACGAGAACGGGGGGGAGGACAACGTCACAGTCATCCTCATCCGGTACGAGGAAGACCAGCAGGTTTCCTGAGCGCCTCCGGACCTATCATAACCATACCGAAACACTATACTTCCAGCCGGGCGGCCTTGACGCGCCCCGCCTATCCTCATATAATTTCGACACTTCTCTCTATGGGAATGAGGGACTCAGGCGGATGAGGGATGTCCTGATCGCAGGAACTGCAGCCTTTTTCGTCCTGAGCGGTGCGATCGCCCAGGCGGCTCCCGCCGCTTCGCCGCACGCGGATGCGCTCCTGCTGCACGACCTCGCCAGGAACTGGACGCGTCCCGTCGTCTCACTTCCCCTTCACTCGGGCTCCCAGGCCCCGGCGGCATCGCGCGCCGACGCGCTGAGCGTTCTGGCCGGGGGGCGCCAGTGGACCGAGCCTTGCGCCAGCCCGCTGATGATCGCCCTGTCCCAGAACGGCTCGCGGCTGAACCAGCCCACCCGGTTGCTGCTGGACCGCGCCGCCGGCGCCCGGCCCGAGGCAGCGTCGAAGTGGCTCCTAACCCAGGACGGCGTTTTCCTGATCCACTACTCGACCGATCCGCGCTCACCGGACCGCGTCGACCCGCGCGACGACGATCTGGATGGGTCGCCCGACGGCGTGGAGCGGCTGTCGAAGGAGTTAACCGATGTCTTCGCCGATTTCGTGCACGTCCTGAAGTGGCTCCCGGCGCCGGCTCCCTCTCTCTCACGCACCCCCCAGCCGGAACACCCCGTGGATGTCTTTCTGGCCGGGCTGCGTGGAGGAAGCGGCGGGCCGGATGGATTCACGCTGCCGGTTCTCTCCGTCTCCCCGCCCCCCGGAGGCGATCCCGACAGTCAGCCTGAAGGGGCCGATTCCGCGATCTATCTCGACGCGAGCCTGGCGTCCCAAGGGGCCGCCTCGCGCCATGTCGTGGCGCACCAGATTGCGCACGTCATCCAGAACCGCGAGTCGGTGCGCGAGTCGGCGTGGTGGCATGAAGCGAGCGCGTCCTGGCTGGAGGACCAGCTTGTCCACACGGCGTCTGACATCGCGCGATCGCTGCGCGCGTCGTCCCTCCGCCGCACGCGAGGCCTCGACGATGGCACCCTCGCCATGAGTGTCGAGGGCTTCCTCTGGCCCCACTATCTGGCGCGCACCGGCGGAGATTCGGAGACGATTCGCCGCCTGTGGCAGGAGATGGCCGCTGTGCCCGGCAACAACACCTTCGACGCGATCGACCGCGTGCTGCGCCGGCAGCTCGACTCTTCGCTGGCCGATGAGATCCGTGTGTTCAACATCTGGAACTTGTTCCTTGGACGGGCGGACGATGGACAGCACTATCCCTTCGGCAGCCACCTGCCGACGCCGCAGGGGGACGGGACCTACGAGTCTTTCCCCGCGCGCGGGTCCTCGCTCGCGGGTCCGGTCAGCCCGCTGGGCTCGGCGATGATACGCGTTCTGGGCGACGGCACCCGGGGCGGCCTGCGCATTCGTTTCACCGGAGACGATGCGGGTGCCTGGGATGTCCTCCTGATCGTGTACGCGGCGGGCCCTCTCGGAACTGTCCGTTCGGTCCCGCTGGAGATGGACGGGAGCGGCCACGGCTACATCGCCTTTCCCTGGAAGGATCTCGCGGCGATCGACATCCTGATCCAGAACCTGGCCGCGCCCGGGACGCAGCCAGCGAACTACACATTCGCGATCGACTACGATCCCGCCATCCCGTTCGACCTCCTTGGGTTCACCACGGCCGAGTCGGCCGAGGGCGCGATCCTGACATGGTTGACCGAGAGCGAGGAACGCCTGGCAGGCTGGAACATCTACCGGAGCGCAGCTCCTCTGGGGCCCTTCACTCGAATCAACCAGTACCTGCTTCCTGGCGCCGGCGACGCCGGCCGGCCCATGAGCTACATCTTCCTCGACTCCTCCGCCTCGCCCCGACACAAGTACTACTACTACCTCGAAGGAACTACGCTGGACGGCTTCACGGACGCTTCCCATGCATCGGGGGTCCGTCTCGGCGATTCCGCGCGGGATTCCGCACACGAGGAGTGACACGCGCCTCGTGTCGTTTATCGGATACGCTGTTGATAATCTCAGTTATCGGGCCGGCGGCTCTCTGGCGGCTCGCAGAGCCAGGACTCGGAAAGGTTCCCGGGGAACCCGGCATGCGGAACTTTCCCTGGCGAACGGGTTCTCATGAGCATGAGGCCCGGCCTGATCGGAAGGCGCAGGGACCCGACACGAGGTACCGGTGGCCATCTCCGATGAATCATTGAGCCAGGCGGCGGAGGGGTCCGCGTGGGAGCATTCCGCCCAGCGCGATCTTCCCGCCGCGGCCGATCTTGTCCGGGAATACGGCGACCTGGTCTTCAACCTCTCGGTCCGCCTCACGGGAGATCGCGAGCAGGCCCGCGATCTGACACAGGATGCCTTTCTCAGGATCCTGAAAGGCGCGGGCTCCTACCGTGGAGACGCGTCCCTCAGGACATGGATCTTCCAGGTGGTGCTGAACTGCCACAGGAACAACGCGCGATGGTGGAGCAGGCTCAAGCGAGGGCGCACCGTGTCTCTCGATGAACCTCTCGCCTCCGCTCGGGCGGGGGAGGCAGAAGCGCCGTCGCTCGGGACCACGCTCCCGGACGCGAGCCCGGGGCCCGACCGCCTCTTCGAGGGGCGCCAGGCCCGAAGTCGGGTCGAGATGGAGCTGATGCGGCTGCCCTGGCAGCAGCGCGCGGCGATGATCCTCCGCGAAGTGGAAGGGCTCAGCTACAAGGAGATCGCGGTGGCTCTCCGCGTGCGCGAGGGGACGGTCAGGTCGCGCCTGGCCCGCGCGCGGGAGACCTTGAGGCTGGCGCTAGCCGACCTCGCCTCCCGTGGAGATGGAGCATGAACCACGATCAGTGCCGCGAGCGTCTGAGCCCCTACCTTGACGGCGAGCTGTCCAGCGCCGATTCGGTCCTGGTGAGCGAGCACGTTGCCGCGTGCGCAGCATGCCGCCTGTTGCACGATCGGATGAAAGGCATCTCGCGCGTCGTCCGATCTCTGGACAGAAAATCGATGCCCGCCAGCCTGAGAGAGACCCTCCTGCGGACCGTGGGCTTGGGCTCGGTCAGCCCGGCCTCTGCGCGCGCGGCCCGGTACCCGTGGTCGCTCGCCTCGCTCGCGAGCGCCGCGCTGGTCGTGATCATCGTGGTGGTTGTCCGGCGGGCCGACTGGCGGCAGCCTGCCCCCAGCCTTGCGCCCGCCCCGCATGCGCATGAACTCATCGCGCAAACGCACAAGCAGGATCTGACCAGGGACGAGGAGGCCCCCGGCCCCACCGGATCGTCGGATTCTCTGGAACGTCTCGATGACACCGCGGAGAAACGATCGTGGCAGAGGGATGATGCCGCCGCGCCCCCTTCCCGGCCGCCGGCCGAGCAACCCGGATCGGAGCATGGAGGGACCGCCAAGGAGGAGAAGGTCGCGGCTCTTGGGGAAGCTGAACCGGCCGGGTCGATCGAACCCGATGCGGTTTTCTCGGCGCCTGCGGCCCTTGCGGCCCCGCCTGCCTCGCCTCGACCGGCCGCGGCGCCCGTGCCGCGGCCCGGGCGTTTCAGGACCGAGCTGCGGCTCGATGATCCCGGCAGGCCGGCGCTGGGCCCCCTCGTGCCGATCCTGGGATCGCGTCTGGAGGCGGAGGCCGATCTTCGGAAGGAACACACCCTTGAGGACGATGCGGGGCGTTATTCCGATCTGTCGCTCCAGTCCGCGGGTGCGGATGCCGCCCGCACCGGAGCCTTGACTTCTCCCTCACCTGCCCCTTTGACGATCAGTCACGCCTCCGGATCCTTGACGCCGACGCTCGCGCGGATCCTCTTCGAGCGGACAGGGCCGGAGGCTCGGCTCATCTTCCTGGTGAAGATCAACGCTGAGGGCAGGCCCGTTTCGGCGGAGATGCTGGGGGTCAGGACGGCGCCGCCCGAGGTGATTCGCGCCGTCACCTCCCTGCTGCTCGGCTCCGTGCTGGCTCCTCACGGGTCCGCGGATCCGTCCACGGTGGTCCTCGAGGTCGTGCTGCCCGCCACGAAGTGAGGCGGCGGACTGTTTTTGACTGAGATCGGCCACTGCCCTATACTCGCGGTCCGACCATGCCGACATCCCCGACAGACGCCATCCGCGAGACGCTCCGGGCCCGCGTGCGGGATCTCTACACGGTGCAGCTCGCGGAGGTCCTGCTGGAGTTTCCTCCACGCCTCGATCTGGGTGACCTCGCGGCCCCCGCGGCATTTGACTTGGCGCGCGCGCTGAAGCGAGCGCCGCGTCAGATCGCCGGAGAGATTCTGGCCGGAATGCCCGCCATCCCCGGCGTGGAGCGGATCGAGATCGCGGGAGGGGGCTACCTCAACTTCTTTTTCGATCGCCCCGCGATCCCTCGCGCTCTGCTCGCCGGCCTGGCCGCGCCGGGCAGGCCGGTGGTCCCGGCCGAGAAGGTGATCGTGGAGCACACCAACATCAATCCCAATAAGGCCGCCCACATCGGCCACCTGCGCAACGCCGTGCTGGGCGACACGCTGGTGCGTCTGCTGCGGCACTCCGGCAGGCGCGTGGAAGTGCAGAACTACATCGACGACACGGGAGTGCAGGTGGCCGACCTCGTGGTCGGCTTCATCCACCTGTGCGGCGTGAGGAGCCTGGAGGCGCTCGAGGCAAGCATCCCGAGCAGCATGCGGTTCGACTACTTCTGCTGGGATCTTTACTCGAGCGTGACGGAATTCTACGAGTCGGACCCGTCGCGCGCCGCTTTGCGGGCCGAGACACTGAAGAGGATGGAGGAGGGCGATGGACTCGAGTCGGAGCTGGCACGGAACGTGGCCCCGCGGATCGTGCGCTGCCACTTGAAGACCATGGAGCGCATCGGCGTGCGCTACGACCTGCTTCCCTGGGAGAGCCACATCATCGGCATGAAGTTCTGGGCACAGGCGTTCGAGCTGCTCAAGTCGAAAGGAGCGGTCCGGCTGGAGCGTGACGGCGACCGGCGCGGTTGCTGGATCATGGACCTGCCCGCGTCGGGCGACTCGGCTCCAGAGGACGCCAAGATCATCGTGCGCTCCAACGGGACGGTCACCTACGTCGGCAAGGACATCGCCTACCAGCTCTGGAAGCTCGGGCTGCTGGGCCGCGATTTCCTCTACCGGAAGTTCGACGCCGACCCGGGCGGGGGGACTCTCTGGACCACCACTGTCGAAGGGGCGGAGGCGCGGCACCCGGAGTTCGGGAGGGGCGATCGTGTGTACAACGTCATCGATGTGAGGCAGTCGTACCTCCAGAGAGTGGTCCAGCAGGGGTTGCGGGCGCTGGGCCACGAGGAGGCCGCCGATCGGTCGCACCACTTCTCCTACGAAATGGTGGCCCTCTCCCCCTCCTGCGCGAAGGCGCTGGGATTGCCGGTCGCCGCGGAGGATGAAGGTCGATCGCACATCGAGATGTCTGGACGCAGAGGTTACGGCGTGAAGGCGGATGACCTGGTGGATGCCCTCCTGGCGGCGGCGCGCAAGGAAGTGATCCTCAGGAACCCCGATGCGGGGGAGGCGGCCGAGGATACCGCCGCGAAGGTGGCCATCGGTGCGTTGCGGTATTTCATGATCAAGTACACGCGCAACAAGATCATCGCCTTCGACTTCGACGAGGTCCTGAGCTTCGAGGGAGAGACAGGGCCCTACCTGCTTTACTCGGTCGTGCGCGCGCGAAACATCTTCAACAAGATGGCCAGCAAGGAAGGGTTCGATCCGTGCCGGATCGACGAGATGGCCTCGCGCGTCGATTTCTCCTTCTTGAAGGAAGGGCCGATCGACGACCACTGGGAGCTTCTGAGCCACCTCGCGAGGTTCGACGATGCCGTCGAGCAGGCGATCCGGACGCTGGAGCCGTCGATCGTGGCCCGGTACGCTTTCAGCCTGGCCCAAAAGTTCAACCACTTCTATCACCAGTTTCCCGTGATGCACGAACCGGATCCCAACGTCAAGTCGGCCCGCATCCTTCTGACGCACCTCTTTCTCGAGTACCAGACCAGGGCGCTCGACCTGATGGGGATGCAGGTCCCAGCGAGGATGTAGCGCGGCTTGACAGTGCCAGGACCATCCGTAAGAATGCCGCTTCCCGCCCGGGGTATCATTTCACCCGGCCGAGCGCCGACGAGGCCAGACACTCCCATGGATCCCAGAATTCCTTCGAGGGCTCTCGTCATCGGGCCCGATCAGCACCGCACCATCTCGGCGGCCCGCAGGCTGGAAGCGCTCGGCATCTCCTGCGAAACGGCTCTCATCTCAAGCGCCGCGCTGCGCGCCGGCCTGAGGCGCGCACCCGATGTGATCGTGGCTCTCGAGGTGGGGGGGAGCTGGCAGCCAACCTGGCGCATCCTGGAGAGCGCCCTCGAAGGCGCGATGCATGGCGCAGGCAACAGCGCGGCTGACATGTCCGGTCCGCCCGTGCTGGTGATCTCCGAGGGAACCGTCGTCTCCGAGCGCGCCGACGCACTCTCTTCACGCGGTTCGGAGATCTGGGACTGGGTGGAGGCCTCCGTTCCCGAACGGGAGCTCGCAGCGCGTCTGGGAAGGCTGGCCCGAGTCCGGGGCATGGCCGCGCAGATCGACGATCTGACTCGCCGGTGCGGCGTGATGGAAACCGTGGACCGGCTTACGGGACTTGCGACCCACCGCGCCTTCCAGGAATTCCTCGCCGGTGAGTTCCGCCGCGCCGAGAGGTACAGTTCTCCCCTCTCCGTCCTCCTGTGCGACCTGGATCGATTCCGCTCGTACAACGAGGCGCACGGCCACCTCCAAGGGGATCGCGTCCTGCAGCGGATCGCAAACGGCCTCAGGTTGGTGGTGCGCGACGTGGACCTGGCGGCGCGATATGGCGGTGAGCAGTTCGCGCTGATTCTCCCTCAGGCCGATCAGGAGGGCGCCGCCATGGTCGCCGGGCGCGTGCAGGAGATCGTCAAGGACGTCGCTTACCGGATCGAGCCGGGCGAGGGCGATGCGGCGGAGATCGCCACCTCGAGCCGTGTGACGGCGAGCATCGGGCTGGCGACCTACCCGGTGCAGGGCACGACCACCCGTGGGCAGCTTCTCGCCGCGGCGGAGGGCGCGCTGCGCCGGGCCAAGGATGGCGGCCGCAACAGGATCCTCGCGCACGCCGCCTGCGCAGGAGCCAACCCACCCCTGCCGGAACAGCCCGGAACGGGTGCCGCGGCCTCCCACTCTCCTGGATGGTCGGGATGATCCCAGGGGTCAGTTCGAATGCAGACGGGGGGAGCCGGCGGAGCGCCGCCCGGATCGCGGCGGCCTGCCTGCCGGCGACGCTGCTGTGGTTCTCCGTGGCCGCCGCCGGACCCGCGATCATCCCTTTCAATGAGATCAGGCCGGGCATGAAGGGCACGGGCAAGACCGTGTTCAAGGGGACGGCGGTGGAGGAGTTCGATGTCGAGATCATCGGCACGATGGAGAGCATCGCCCCGCGCAAGCATCTGATCCTCGCACGCCTCGCGGGCGGCCCGCTGCAGGACACGGGGATCATGGAAGGGATGAGCGGCAGCCCCGTCTTCATCAACGACAGGCTGGCCGGGGCCGTCGCCTACTCCTGGAGCTTCAGCAAGGAACCGATCTGCGGCATCACTCCCATCGAGGAGATGCTGGAGATTCTCGACCGAGGCCTCGAGCTGTCTCTTGAGGATTCCCGATCCGAGCAGATCCCGCGCTCCGCCGGCGAGCCGGCGCCGGCTTCCCTGCTGGCCTGGCCTGACAGGATGGTCTCGTTCCTGAAGACCCGGTTCGCCCGTCTCGGCGGGGCCGCGCCGCAGCTTTCGGCCGGCTCCCTCCTGCCGATGCGCCCATCGGTCGCCCTCTCGGGTTACCCCGCGGAAATGGCGCGCGAGTGGTTCCCCGCTTTCGAGGCGATGTCGCTGGGCCCGGGGATGGCGGACGCTCCTGCCGCGACCACCGGTGTCAGCAGCCCCCCGCTGTCGGCTGGCTCGGCGTTCGGCGTGACTCTGGTGAGGGGAGATCTCGACATCACGGCGATCGGGACGGTGACCTACGTGGACGGCGATAAGGTGCTTGGGTTGGGTCATCCGTTCTTCAGCCTTGGCTCGACCGCCATGCCGATGACCAGAGCCTACGTTTACGGTCATTTCCCGAGCTTCGCGTCGTCATTCAAGCTGGCCGGCCCCAAGGAGGAGATCGGCTTCATCTCGCAGGATCGCTTCGCCGGCGTGGCGGGCAGGATCGGCGCAGAGGTGAAGATGGTCCCGGTTCGCGTCGAGATGAAGCGCCGCGATGGCCCGAGCCATTCCTACCGTTTCGACATCGTACCTGATCCATTGCTGACAGCGGGGCTGCTGAACATCTCATTGCTGAGTCTGCTGTCGTCCGAGGAGAAGGATGTCGGGGAGATCACGCTGCGGCTTCGCGAGGGTTCGCGCATCCAGGTCGCGGAGGGGTTGGACGTCAAGCTCGACAACATGTTCTCGGGAGATCTTTCCGCGCTTTACGCCTCCGGCACGGTGGCCTACATGACCTACCTGCTCATGAACAACGAGGACAGATCCTCGCGGATCGACGGGATCAACCTCTTGTTCGACTACGAGGACGTCAGGCGCACAGCACGGATCGAGAAGATCTGGCTGGACAGGTATGCGTGCCGGCCGGGCGAGACGCTGGCGCTGCATGTGGATCTGCGCCCCTACCGGTCGGACGTCGTGCGGGTGGAAATCCCCCTCAAGGTTCCGGAGGAGGCGCCCGAGGGAAAGGCGCTGCTGCAAGTCGGCGACTCCCTCACGCTGAGCCGCATGGAATCAGGGGCCGGCGCACCGTACTTCGTTCCCCGAAGCCTCGAGCATCTCGTCTGGCTGTTGAATCACATTCGACTCAATCACAAGGTCTACGCCACGCTGATCAGGCCCGACAACGGAGCTTTCATCTCGGGCCAGCGGCTGCCCAACCTGCCGCCGTCGGTCGCCTCGGTCATCCTGCGCCCCCGAGGCGAGCAGGACATCTCCTCGCGCGTCCCCTTTCGCGTGCTGGGAGAGGCCGACGCAGAGACCACTCACGTCGTTCACGGCTACGAGAAGGCGATCATCGAGGTGAAGCGGTGAATTCCCCACGACGCACCGCCCTCGCTTTCGTCATCCTGGCGGTGGTCGTGCCCGCCGGGGTGGAGGGCTCTTCGCCGGTCCTCTGGGAGCATCCGCCGCGCTCCGGAGTCCTCGGCGTCGGCAAGGAGACGGGCGTGGGCGGAGCGAGAGACGGCGATCACACTCTTGGGTTATCCATCAGCGGCGCGGGTGCGTTGAGCCTCACGGCGCCTGTTCGCGAGATCTTTCCCGCCGAGTCCAAGTTCGCGGCGCCGCAGATTCTGTGGACAGTGGCCCCCGGAGCCGATGGTGACCTCTTCCTGGGCGCGGGCAACACGGGCGAGATCATCCGCGTGGATCGCAAGGGCACAGCGTCCCTCTACGCCGGGACCGAGGATCTCGCGGTGAGGGCGCTGGCCGCCGGCCCCTCGGGCGACCTCTTCGCTGCGACCTTTCCCGCCGGCGGCGTGTACCGGATCACCGCCGGGGGAAAGCTCAAGCCGTACTTCGACCCGGAGCAGCGCTATATCTGGGCGATGGCAGCCGGATCAAACGGACTCTTCCTGGCCACGGGCGAGAGCGGGATGGTCTACAAGGTCACCGGCGAGGCGCAGGGATCGGTCTTCTTCGACAGTGCCGAGGCGCACATCACGACCCTTGCGATGCCGCCATCCGGCCGGCTGTTGGCCGGCACCGATCCAGGAGGTCTTCTCTACCAGATCGGGGCCGACGGGAAGGCCGAAGTGCTCCTGGACTCCGACCTGCGCGAGGTGTCGGCGATCGCCGTCACGCCAGAGGGAGTCATCTACGCCGCGGCGATCAGCGAAGAACCATCCGCACCCGCTCCGAAGACCGGCGGACGAAGCGACCTGACGATCGATGTCTCGCCCACGTCCGACGGGGGAATCCTCGAAGCGCCCTCCGATCTCCCTCGGAAGATCACGATCGACCTGAGCGAGCTTCTCCCCGCGCCGCCCTTGCCGGCCGAGGGGACGACAGGACGCCTCTACCGGATCGAGCCGGGTTCCCCTCCCTCATTGCTCTGGAAGTCCGACACGGAGAGGATCTACGCGCTGGCCATCAGCCCGGAGCGCGGGCTGCTGTTCGGAACGGGTGGAGCCGGAACAGAAGGGCGCCTCTATCAACTCGAGCGGGACGGTTCGGCAACCCTGATCACCCGGTTCCGGGAGCCCCAGGTCACGTCCCTGGCAGCGGGGGCGGACGGTCGCGTGTACGCGTGCACCAGCAACCCCGGGCGTCTCTACGTCGTCGATCGCGGCACAGCCTCCTCGGGCGCCTACTCCTCCTCGGTGTTCGACGCGGGACGCCGGGCGCGATGGGGCGCGATCGCATGGGACGCCGAGACGCCACCCGGCACACGCATCGAGCTGACCACGCGCTCGGGCAACCGTCCCGCGCCGGACGAGACCTGGAGCGCGTGGTCGGCCCCCTACACGGTTCAGAGGGGAGCCGCAATCGCCAGTCCCTCGGCCCGGTACCTCCAGTGGAAGACTGAGCTGAGCCATCTCAAGTCCGATGCCGCGCCGGTCTTGCGGCGTGTCACCGTAAGCTGCCTTCCCGAGAACAGGAAGCCGGCGGTGGGCGGTGTGGACGTGCTGCCTCGCGGTAGATCCTGGATGCGGTTGGCCGTTCAAGATGACCGCGGCTCGCCCGCGACAGGCGAGGCGCGCACGGAGAAATCCCCGCCTGAAAAGATGGAACCGCCCAAGGAGGCACGCTGGATCGTGTGGACCTCCAGCGACCCGGATGCGGACATCCTGGATCACACGGTGTCCTTGATAGGCACGTCCGGCGCGTCCTCGGGCCTCGAGCGCACGCTGGGTGAAGGGATCCGGACGCCGCCCTTCGCACTGCTGGACGCCGATCTCCCCGAGGGCGCCTACAGGATCAAGATCACGGTGGAGGACGGTCCCACCAATGGTCCGGAGCGCGCCCTGGGCGATTCAGCGGAGTCCGACACGTTTCTCATTGATCGCGCCGCGCCGGACCTGCAGACGCGCCCGCCCGCAGGTGCCGTCCCCCGTCCGGGGCGCCTGATCGCCGAGGTGACGGCTTCAGACACCCTCAGCCCGATCGCTCGCGGAGAGTACACTGTCGAGGGCGGCGAGGGCGCCGAGACATGGATCGACCTGCCGTGCCGCGACGGGATCTGCGACACGACGGCCGAGAGCTTCTTGATCGACGTGAAGGATCCCGCGCCGGGGCGGCGGATCAAGGTGCGGGTGTACGACGCCGCCGGCAACATGTCGGAGGCCGGCTTGGCGAGCACCGAGAGGAAAGGGGGCTAGTCCGCCACGAGTCCGCGAGTCCGCAGAGCACACACGCCGATCTGCCTGGCCGTGGCGGTGGCGGTGGCTGCGCTTCAGGCCTGCCGCGCCCAGGAGAGCGCCGCGCAGCATCCGGCGCCCGCGGGCTCGATGGCGTCAGAGGCGCCTCCCGGCGACTGGCTGACCGAGGGAGATACGGTCCAGCCGCCGGGCCTCAATTGCGCCCTGTACACCCAGACTATCGTTCAGGAAATATGCCGCCTGGTAGCCGACACGTTGATCGACCTGGACGATCAGCGTCACTTCGTGCCGCGCCTCGCGGAGTCGTTCGAGGTCTCCTCCGATGGGCTGACGATCACGTTTCACCTGAGGGCAGGCGTCAAGTGGCACGACGGCCATCCCTTCACGGCCCGGGATGTCCTGCACACCGTGGATGTGGCTCGCCTTAAAGATCCGAATGGAGCCGCTTTCACGGCTGCCTACGGCACCCTCGCGGAGGTCGATGCCCCGGACGAACTCACCGTCAAGGCCCGCTACGCCACACCCTGCGCCGGCGCTTTGATGAAATGGCGCGACGCCTTCATCGTTCCGGCCCACATTCCGTTCGATCCGACGAAGCTTCCAACACCCCTCGACAGAAATCCGGTCGGCACCGGCCCCTTCCGCTTCGTGCGATGGGATAACCAGACGCAGATCATCCTCGACGCGAACGAGGAATACTTCGGCGGCCGGCCGCGCGTGAATCGGTTCGTCTATCGGATCATCCCCAGTTTCGACGCCCTGCAGGCGGCCGCCGAGGCCGGGACCGTGGATTTCACGGGTCTCACGACCGAGTGGCTCTCGGCGCATCCCACGCCGGACGCCCGCGTGCCGTTTCGCGTCCATACCTACCTGACGAAGCGCATGGAGATGATCTACTGGAACAACCAGGAACCGCGCGGCCTTTTCCGCGACGCGCGGGTGCGGCGGGCGATGACGATGCTCGTGGACAGGGAAGGATACACATCCAAGATCCAGCGTGGGATCTTTCGGCCAGCCGTCACGATGATCGACCCTCTGATCTGGGACGGAGCCCCGGACCTCAGGCCCTATCCCTTCGACCCGAGCGCTGCCGCCCGATTGCTGGACGAGGCCGGCGTCAAGGACAGAGACGGCGACGGCATCCGCGACACCGCATCGGGGCCCATGTCGTTCACCCTGATGTACAGCTCCGCGACACCCGGGCCGAAGGAGCTGGCTGAGCTGTTCGAGAGGGCGGCGGCGGGAGCGGGGGTGCGCGTCCACCTTCAGGGCCTCGAATGGGCCATGATGAAGCCGAAGATCTATTCCCAGCAGTTCGAGGCCGCGATTCACCGCTTCAACTTCGGTCTGGATCCGGAACCGTTCCTTTTCTTCCACTCCTCGCAGATCGGCTCGACCGGTTGGAACTTCAGCGGCTATCGCAGCGCGGAGTTCGATCGTCTCTCGGAGGAGCTGCGGCGCGCCATCGATCCAGACCAGAACAAGAGGATTCTCGCGCAGCTCCAGCGAATCCTCCACGAGGACCAGCCCTGCACCGCGGTCGCGATCGTCGGCGCGGTCGTGGCCATCCACAAGAGGTTCCGCATTCCGGAGATCACACGCGCCGGCCCCTGGGACTGGTACCCTTCGCTGCAGCTCTGGTGGGTGCCCCCGGCGGAACGTCTGCATCGCTGAGGGAGACAGGATGGCCGCCCTTATCGCACGCCGGCTCGTCCTCTCGGCCCTCACGCTCGTCCTGATCACCGCCGCCGTCTATGCCGCCGTGCGCTCGCTGCCGGGCACTCCCACCTGGGATGAGGATCTCACCGCCCGCCCTCAGGCATCGGCATGGCTGCAGCGAACCCACGCCGCCGATCCGATCCCGATCGGATACGCGCGGTGGGTGGCGGATCTGGCGCGGCTGGACCTCGGGATCTCCTTCGCCCTGGAGCCGGGGCGTCCCGTGACCGCGCTTCTCGCGGACGCGCTCCCCTACACGCTGACTCTCGGGTTCGCCGCCTTCACGCTGACGTTGCTCGTGGCGGTACCGCTTGGGGCGCTGAGCGCCTGGCGCCCCGATTCGCTCGGTGTCAAGGGGGGGGGCGCCGCCTTGTACGTGTTGCATGCTCTGCCGGTCTTCTGGATCGCCCTGGGCTTGCAGCAGACCGTGGGAGGGCGGATGGCGCTGCTTCCTGGCCACGGTCCGTGCCCGGCCGGTCACTCCCCACAGGACCAGGGCACCGTCGCATGGCTGGCCGCGTGCGCTCCACACTGGATCCTCCCGACCGCGGCCCTGACGCTGGGCTCTCTGGCGTTCATCATCCGGTTCTGCAGGGCGGCGCTGATGGACGCCATGGGCAAGTCGTACGCGCAGGCCGCCCGCGCCCGCGGGGCGGGTGAAGGCCGGGTGCTTCTGCGGCACGGTCTGGCCAATGCCGCCGTCCCTCTCATCTCGTTGATGGGACTGATGCTCCCAGGAGTCGTGAGCGGCAGCGTCCTGGTCGAGAACGTCTTCGGTCTACCCGGCGTGGGCCGGCTCTTTTTCAGCGCCGCGAGCCAGCGCGACTACCCGGTCATCATGGCCATCGCCGTGCTGACCGCCACCGCGACTCTCCTCGCGAATCTCTGCGCCGACCTGCTCTATCGAGCGGTGGACCCGCGAATGGCCGCGGGCGGGCGAACAAAGGCGGCGGCGTGATGCCGGACAGGCTCCACACGATGCTGCGGAACCACCCCCGCAAGCGGCTCCGGCCGGCCCCAAGGACAGGTCTGCTTATCCTCTCCGTTCTCACGGCCGTCGCGCTGCTGGGTCCCTGCCTCGCGGGAGGGCGCCCCCTGCTTCTCATCTCGAGCGCTGGGATCGAATCGCCGGCGCTTCGCCGCTCGTTGAGCCTAACGCCCTGGGAGACACCGGCACCGCGCGTGCCCGAGGCGCGTGCAGGTGGATGGGCTCTCCTGCCCCCGGTGCGCCATGAGCCCCTCGCGATAGATCTGGATGCGATCCTCTCGCCTCCTAGCGCGGCCCACTGGCTCGGCTCCGACGAGCTGGGACGCGACGTGTTCGCGAGGCTCATTCACGGCGCGAGGTCGTCGCTCCTGGTGGCGGCGATCGCCACGGCCGTGTCCCTGCTCCTGGGAATCCCCATCGGCGCAGCGGCGGGCTACTCGGGTGCGTGGTGGGGCCTGATTCTGTCGCGCCTGATCGAGGCTTCGCTCTCCTTCCCATCGCTCGTGCTCCTGCTGCTGCTGACGGCGCTCACGGTAGGAGGCGGCGCGACCCCGGGAGTTGCGGGGAGACCCGAGGGAGGAGTGTCGTGGTCGTTGCTGATGGTCGGGTGCGCCGTGGGAATCGCGCGCTGGGGTGTCATCGCCCGCTACATGCGCGGCGAGGTGCTCCGACTGAAGCAAACCGACATGGCCGACAGCGCGCGGGCGGCCGGAGCCGCCCCGCTTCGGGTGGTGTCTCGACATCTCGTGCCCGCGGGTCTGAGTCCCGTGATCATCTCGGCGGCATTCGGAGCCGGCACCGCCGTGGTGGCCGAGGCCTCTCTCTCCTTTCTCGGCATGGGGGTCCAGCCTCCCGCTCCGACCTGGGGACAGATGATCGCCTCGGCCGCGGAACATGGAGGCCATTGGTGGATGCTGCTGTTTCCTGGCGCGATGGTGGCGCTGACCGTCGCCGCCTTCAACCTCGTGGGGGAGTCCTTGCGGCGGCGCGCGGCGTGAGGGCGCGGCGGCGCGCCGCGTGGATCTCAGGATCTGCTATTGCCCCTGGGGACGGGAATGCCGGACACCCTGTTAAGGCTGCCGGTGCGGTATCCCTCCAGGTCGAGCGTGACGAAGCGGAATCCCAGCTCTTTGAAGCGGGCAAGCAGCGCCTCGCGCAGTCCCGGCTCCACGAGTCGCGCGAGGTCCGCTGGCGGGCATTCGATCCGCGCTACATCGCCGTGCATCCTGACTCGAACCTGCCCGATCCCGTGATCCAGCAGGAAGTCCTCGGCGCGCTCGACGCGGGAGAGGTCGTCCGGATCGATCGCAGTCCCGTGTGGGATGCGCGAGGAGAGGCAGGCCGAGGCCGGTCTGTCCCATGTCCGCAGCCCGAGCCGCTTGCTGACATCCCGAACGTCCTGTTTCGAGAACCCCGCCTCGAGCAGCGGCGCGCGGGCGCCCGCCTGCCGGGCGGCCTCCATCCCGGGCCGGAAGTCTCCCAGGTCATCCAGGATCGCTCCATAGGCCACGGTCGCCATGCCGTTGGACCGGGCCGCGCTCCAGAGCAGATCGAACAGCTCCCGCTTGCAGAAGAAACACCGGTTCACCGCGTTGGCGACGTAACCTGGGTTCTCGAACTCGTGGGAATAGACCAAGACGTGGCGGACGCCGATCTCCTCCGCCAGCCGGACGGCTTCCCGACGCTCCCTCTCGGGGTACGAGGCGGAGACAGCAGTCACGGCAATCACCCGGTCCTTCAACCGATCGGCCGCCACCTTCAGTAGCAAGGTACTGT
This sequence comes from Acidobacteriota bacterium, assembly GCA_045402695.1. Classification (GTDB taxonomy): domain Bacteria; phylum Acidobacteriota; class Polarisedimenticolia; order JACPZX01; family DASXTC01; genus JAWPNA01. The sequence continues at coordinate 1,553 of JAWPNA010000326.1, read as the reverse complement.
CTGCGCCCGCGGAAAACCCCACAACGACCGAGCCGAGATCGTCGACGATGCGGATCAGATCGTCATGGCGCTTGTCGAGGGTGTCTGTGGGCATCACGGCGGAACAGCCTAACTCTTCGGTGACAGCGCGGAGCAGCCCGTGACGAAAGCCGCGGCGGCCGCGACCTTCAGAATGTCGATGGGGAAGAACGGCAAGGCTCCCATCCTGAGCGCCGAGGAAAAGCTCCCGCCCAGGTAGAGCGCAAGATGCAGGGCACCGAGAATGTGGATGACGCCCAGCGCCGCGCTCATCGCGAGAACGGTCCGCAGCCCCGAATCCCTCCGGCCGCGCAGGATGATGGCGCAGACCCAGGCCCCCGCCACGAAACCCAGCAGGTAGCCGCCTGTCGGGCCCATGAGATGGGCAGGGCCGGCGCCGCCTCCGGAGAAGACCGGCGCCCCGGCCAGGCCGGCCCCCAGGAACAGGAGCGCGCTGGCCGCGGCCGCCGTCGGGGCCTGGAAGGCTCCCGCGAGCAGGACAAAGATGACCTGCATGGTGAGCGGCACCGGGGTCCCGGGAACGGGGATCCTCAGATAGCCACCGACGGAGATGAGCGCCGCGAACAGGATCGGGATGGCGACTCTTCTGACGGACTGCCGGGGCCATCCCCCCGCGATGATCGTGGATGCTTCCATCATGACCTCCCCGCGATGACGCTCAGAGTAATCGAGGTCAATCCAGGTGTCAAACTCTCACCATATGGTGGTCTGGGCCTCTCCTGGCGGATGCTGCCTGCCGAGGTGCCGGCAGGCGAGCTTCGTGATCCGCCGCCCCCTCGGCGTGCGATCAAGAAATCCGATCTGCAGGAGGTACGGCTCGTAGATCTCCTCGATCGTGTCACGCTCCTCCCCCAATGCCGCGGCGATGGTGTTGATCCCCACGGGGCCACCTTCGAACTTCTCCAGGATGAGCAACAGCATCCGCCGATCCGTCTCGTCGAGCCCGTATCGATCCACGCGGAGCTTCTCGAGCGAATCACATGCTAACTCGCGCGTGATCATCGCGCCGCCCGCCACTTCGGCGAAGTCACGCACCCTTCGCAGGAGACGGTTTGCGACCCGCGGCGTGCCCCGCGCCCGGCGCGCCAACTCACGCGTACCCTCTTCGTCGGCGCCGATTCGCAGAAGACGGGCCGACCGGTTCACGATGGCGCGCAGCTCGTCCTCCGAGTAGAACCCCAGATGATGCACGATGCCGAAGCGGTCACGCAGGGGGGCGGTGAGGAGGCCGATCCGCGTGGATGCGCCCACGAGGGTGAAGCGAGGCAGCTCGATCTTGATCGAACGCGCGGATGGACCCTGCCCGATGATGATATCGAGCTTGAAATCCTCCATGGCGGAGTAGAGAACCTCCTCGAGCTGAGGCGAGAGGCGGTGGATCTCGTCGATGAAGAGCACGTCGCCGTGATCCAGATTGGTCAGGATCGCGGCAAGGTCTCCGGCCTTTTCGATCAAAGGCCCCGAAGTGGTTTTGATGGGAGCCCGCTGCTCGCTTGCGATGATATGCGCCAGGG
>JAWPNA010000492.1:0-6806 GCA_045402695.1 Acidobacteriota bacterium | reverse complement strand
ACCCCCACGCGGTGGGAGCGCATGCGCGAGATACAGACCGCGGGGCTCGACGGCCCATTCGCATGGGCCGTTCTGGACCAGGATGTTCTGGACAGATCCCGGCGCGACCTGGCCGATCTGCGGGTGATCGGCCGAGACGGCCTGGAGGTCCCGTACGTGGCGCGCGCGCGGGAGGGCGGCATCGAGGAGCACGACGAAACGCCGGAGATCCTCAACCGCGCCGCTGTCGAGGGCCTCGGAGTCAGGGTCGAGCTGGAGTTCCGGGCGAAGGTGCTCAAGAACGTGCTGGAGGTCGAGACGCTGGGAGCCGATTTCCGCCGGCGCGTGAAGGTCGAGGGGAGCGACGGCGGGAGCTGGGCCACGCTGGTGGAGAGGGCATGGATCTACCGCGTGCCGCCGTCCGGATCGTTGGCCGGCGTGCGATTCGAGGAAGTGGCGCTTCCCGACAACGACTATTCGCGACTGCGCCTCACCGTCTTCCCGATGCCCGAGGAGAAGGACCCGGTCGTGCTGCGCGCCGTGCGCAGCAGGAAACGCACGGTGGTGGAGCCAGAGACCGAGCCGCTGCGCCCCGCCGGATTCTCGGTTGATCGCGATCCCAACGCGAGGGCCACCATCATCGAGGTTGACTTTGGATACCGCAACGCGCGCGTACAATGGGTGGAGTTCGATTTCGAGGACGAAGCGTTCCGGCGCGCCTGGCGGGCGTACGGACGCAACGAGAAGGTCGCGATCGTCTCGCCGGGCCGCACGGAAGGTGGGGATCTCGTCAAGAAGGAGATCGAAGCGCCCTGGGATCCTCTCGAATCAGGGGTCTTCCTCCGGCTGCCGCCGGGGAGCGCCGGGGAGGCGGCGATCGACCAGACGCGCGTCGTCCTTCGAGGCGCCTCGCTGAGGTACCTTCGCGTCGTCATCCAGGATCAGGACGACCGGCCGCTACACCCAAGGGGCGTGACCGCGCTCGGGCTGGTGCAGAGGGTCGTCTTCCCGCACAAGCCCGGCGGCGCCTACACGCTGTACTACGGCAACTCCGAAGCGTCCCACCCGGCCTACGATCTGCCGGCGCTGCTGCCCGACCTCTCTACGCACCCGCCGGCCGTGGCGCGGCTCGGTCCCGCCACGACCAACCCGCGTTTCGACCCCGTCGGCCGCGTCCCGTTTTCCGAACGCTTCCCTTGGATGTTGTGGCTCGTGCTTCTGACCGCGGTCGCGATCCTGGCGTCAATCGTGATCCGGAACCTGAGAGCCGTCTCACCCAACCGTTGAAGTCTCCTACGAGGAGGATCGGCATGAAGAAGGTCTTGAGACGCGTGGATGTCCTGTCCTGCGGCAAGGTCCTGGGGATCATGTACACGGCGCTCGGGCTCATCGCCGGGATCTGCGTCGCCCTCTTCGCCTCGTGCGCCGCCGCCCTGAATCCGGTCGGGGACCAAAATGTGGCGGGGCTCGCGGGGATGATCTTCGGCGTGGCCGGGATTGTGATCATGCCGATCCTGTACGGCGTGGTGGGTTTCTTCGGCGGGATGATCATGGCGCTGCTGTACAACGTCACGGCGCGCCTGGCCGGCGGAATCGAGTTCGAGGTCGGCGAATGAGGCGTCTCGCCGCGACGGCGGTCTGGCTCGCGGCCGCCTCGATCACGCCGGGGGCCGATACGCGCCTGCTCACGCTCGACGACCTCTCGCAGCTTCGCGAGGTGATCCAGCCTGCGATCTCCCCCGATGGCAAGTGGGTCGCCTACGCCGTCAGGACGGTGGACACCACCGCGGACAAGCGGACCACGGATATCTGGATGGCGAGCTGGGACGGCGCGCAGACTCACCAGTTGACCTTCACCAAGCAGAGCGAGAGCACCCCGCGCTTCAGCCCTGACGGAAAGTACCTCGCGTTTCTGTCGGGGCGCGGGGCCGATCCCGAGGTGGACCAAGTGTGGATCATGAGCCGCGCGGGAGGCGAGGCGCGGCGGCTGACCGACTTCAAAGGGGACGTCCTCGACTACGTCTGGTCTCCGGACGGCGGGAGGCTGGCCCTGATCGTGGAGGAGCCCGATCCCGACGACCTGGACCGCGCCGCGACGAAAGACGACGAGAAGCCTCCCAGGCCGATCGTGATCGACCGCTTCCAGTTCAAGCAGGATGAGGAAGGCTACCTGCGAAGAGAGCGCGCGCACCTGTACCTGTTCGACGTGGAGACCCGCAAGGCGGCCCCGCTCACTCCAGGGGGCTTCAACGAAGCGCTGCCGGCCTGGTCTCCCGACGGGTCATCGATCGTGTTCGCCAGCAAGAGAGGAGAGGAGTTCGATCGGCACAACAACTGGGATCTGTATGTCATCGAGGCGAAGCCGGGGGCCGAGCCGCGACGGCTCACGGTGAACGATGTCCCCGACTGCGATCCGGACTGGGAGAGCCGTCCCGCATGGAGCCCCGACGGCAAGTCGATCGCGTACGTGCAGGGTGGACCGCAACGTCTCATCTACTACGCGTTGACCCAGATCGCGGTCATCCCCGCTGAGGGCGGATCGCCACGCCTGCTCGCGCCGCGCCTGGACAGGAACGCCACCCGGCCCGCCTGGTCGGCCGGCGGATCCTCGATTCTCTTTCTCCTCGAGGATGATCGCAGCGTACACCTGGCGAGGGTTGAATACTCGGGCGGCAAGCTCGAGCGGCTGGACGATCGCCTGCTCAGAGGCGATCGCGTCGTGGAGGATTTCGCCGTGGGGCCGTCCGGCAAGATCGCCCTGCTTGCGACGACCGCCCGTGCTCCCTCCGAGCTGGTCGGAATCGAGGAAGGGTCGGAGCCGCGCGCGCTCTCCCGCCAGAACGAGGAACTGCTCTCGAAGGTGAGGCTCGCCCCTCTTGAGGACATCTCCTTCAAGAGCAAGGACGGCACGGTCATCAATGGCCTCCTCGTCGAGCCGCCGGCGTACGAGCCGGGGCGCCGCTATCCCACGCTGTTGATGATCCACGGTGGGCCGGTGGGCCAGTTCCAGCGGGAGTTCGATCTCGAGTGGCAGCTCTTCGCGGCGCGCGGCTACGCGGTGGTGGCCGCCAACCCGCGTGGGAGCTCGGGCCGTGGAGAGGAGTTCCAGAGGGCCATCTACGCCGACTGGGGGAACAAGGACGCGCAAGATGTCCTGGCCGCGGTCGACCATCTCGTGGCCCGGGGGATCGCCGACCCCGACCACTTGGGCGTGGGCGGCTGGAGCTACGGAGGCATGCTCACCAACTACGTCATCGCGCAGGACACGCGCTTCAAGGCCGCGGTGTCGGGCGCGAGCATCTCGAACATCCTGGCCGGCTACGGGACCGATCAGTACATCCGCGAGTACGAAGCGGAGCTGGGCCCGCCATGGAAGACCGCGGACCTCTGGATGAAGAACTCCTTCCCGTTCCTGCACGCCGATCGCATCGTGACCCCGACGCTGTTCCTGTGCGGCGAAAAGGACTTCAATGTGCCGCTGCTGAACTCCGAGCAGATGTACCAGACCCTCAGGAGCCTCGGGCGCGACACGCGGCTCGTCATCTACCCGGGCGAGTACCACGGGCTCCGTCGGCCCAGCTTCCGGCGGGACCGGCTTGAGAGATACCTCGCCTGGTACGACGAGCACGTCATGCCGAAGTCACCCCTGTCCCCCCCGTCCCCCCCGTCCCCATAGCTCACAAGCGCACTGTCTTCACCCACAGGATGCCCGGCATCCCGCGCAACTCGTCGGCCACGGCGGCGGGAAGGCTCGAGTCGATGTTGATGACGGCGATGGCGTGCCCCCCGATCCGGTCGCGCCCCAGCGACATGTAGGCGATGTTGACCTGGTGGGCGCCCAGAAGCGAGCCGACCATCCCCACGATCCCGGGCCGGTCGTCGTTGGACACCAGCAACAGCTCCCCCTCGGGCATGGCGTCGAAGCGGAAACCGTCCAGCCTGACGATGCGAGGGAGGTTGCGGCCGAAGACGGTGCCGGCGATGGCCTGCCGCCTCGCTCCGCTCTCGAAGACTGTGGTGATCAGGTTGATGTAATCCTGCGGCTCCGTGGTCCTCACCTCGTTGAGACGGATGCCGCGTTCTTTCGCGATGTAGGCGGCGTTCACCGCGTTCACCGGGCCCGACAGGAAGCGCTCGAAGTACCCCTTCAAAACGGCGACCGTGAGAGCGGGCAGGGCCTGAGACGGTATCTCGCCGCTGTACTCGACCGTCACCTGTACGAGGTGCCCCTCGGTCATCTGTGCCTGGAAGCGACCCAGTTTCTCGGCCAGGGCGAGGTAAGGAGCCACGCGCTCGCGCACCTTGGGATCCATCGGCGTCACGTTGACGGCGTTGCGCGCCACCCCTTCGCGCAGGTAGTCGCAGATCTGCTCCGCGATGATGACCGCCACCTTCTCCTGCGCCTCGGCCGTGGAGGCCGCCAGGTGCGGTGTCAGCACGACGTTGTCCATCTCCAAAAACGGGAGATTCTTCGGGGGCTCTTCCTCGTACACGTCGAGAGCCGCTCCTGCTACGTGTCCCGACCCGAGATGCCTCAAGAGCGCCTTTTCGTCCACGATGCCTCCGCGCGCGCAGTTCACGATCCTCACCCCCGGCTTGCAGGAGGCGATCTGCTTGTCGCCCAGGAGATACCGGGTCTCGGGCGTCAACGGTGTGTGCACGGTGATGAAGTCGGACCGGCGGAAGATCTCCTCCACCGGCACGAAGCCCGTCTGGGAGCGCTGCACGTCCTCGGCGGAGACGAAGGGGTCGTAGGCGATGACCTCCATCCCGAAGGCTCGCGCGCGGTGGGCCACTTCGCGGCCCACTTTCCCCATGCCCAGCACGCCGAGTACCTTCCCCTCCAGCTCGGAGCCCACGAAGCGGCCGCGCTCCCAGCGCCCCGCGCGCATGGAGCGGTCGGCGGACGGGATGCCACGCGCCATCGCCAGGAGCATCGCGAAGGTGTGCTCGGCCGCCGACACGGTATTGCCGCCCGGCACGTTCATCACGACGATGCCGGCTCGTGTGGCGGCCTCCATGTCCACGTTGTCCACGCCGGTGCCGGCCCGGCCGATCACCATCAGATGCGAAGCGGCTTCGATGACCGCTGCCGTGACCTTCGTCTGGCTGCGCACGACCAGCGCGGTGAACCCGGGGATGATTCTCTTCAATTCGTCCGCGGGAAGGCCAGGGAGGTACTCGACAGCCAGATCCTTCTCGGCCTTGAAGCGATCGAGCGCGCGCTGGGAAACCTCGTCCGTGATCAGCACTCGCCTCATCAGGAGATCCCCAGGTGCCGGTCGATGGCGGCGAGAAGATCGCCCACGTCGGCGGGTGTCAGCTCGCCCAGGTGCGCGATACGGAACGTCTTTTCCTTCAAATCCCCGTAGCCGTTGCCGATCAGCATTCCTTCGGAGCGCAGGCTGGCGATCATCTCGGAGATGCCGCCGCCGCGCGTGTTGCTGATGCAGGTGAGTGTGTCGGACGCGTGAGCCTCGTCGGCGAACAGGGCGAATCGCTCCTTCGCCCAGGCGCGCACGATCCGGGCCATCTGCGTGTGGCGCGCCCATCGACGCTCCATCCCCTCCTCGAGAATGTGCGCGAACTGCTTGCGCATCGCGAACATGTGTGAGACCGACGGCGTGATGGTCGCCTGGCCCTGCGCCGCCTTGTCCACCATCCGGGCGAAGTCGAAGTAGAAGCCCTTCCCCTTGGCGCGGCGCGAGCGATCGATGATCTTAGGCGACACCGATGCAATGGAAAAACCCGGCGGCAGGGCGAGTGCCTTTTGCACGCTGGCCAGACACAGATCGATTCCCATCTCGTTCACCTTCAGCGGCATCCCGCCCAGGGACGACACGGAGTCCACCATGAAGGCGACGTCGGGGTATTCCTTCATGACCTGCGCGATCCCGGCCAGAGGGTTGGCGATGCCCGTGGAGGTCTCGTTGTGCGCCATCGTCAGGGCATCGTACTTGCCCGATGCGAGCCGGGCGTTCACCTCCTCGGGGCGGATCGCCTGTCCCCACGGGACCGACAGCGCGTCGGCCTCCTTGCCGCAGTCCAGCGCGATCCGGTGCCAGCGCTCCGAGAACGCGCCGCACACGAGCGACAGGACGCGGCGTTCCACGGCGTTCCTGATGCCTCCTTCCATCAGGCCGGTGGCGCTGCTCGTGGACAGCAGCACGGGATGCGAGGTGAACATGATGGCGGCGGCCTGCTCGCTCACGTTGCGATGCAGCGCGGCCATCTCGGCTCCGCGGTGGCTGATGAGTGGTCGGGCCATCTCCGCGAGCACATCCGCGCGCACTTCGGTTGGGCCAGGGATGAACAGCTTCACATGTGGCGGCATTGGATTCCCAGGGAGTCAGTCCTCCAGTGTGGACGTGTCGCCTTCGGGCAGGCCCAGCTCGCGGGCCTTCAGAAGGCGCCTCATGATCTTTCCCGAGCGGGTCTTGGGCAGCGACTGCAGGAACTCGATCTCGCGCGGGTAGGCGTGGGCCGCGAGCCGCTTGCGCACGAACTCCTTGATCTCCTTCTTGAGTTCCTCCGAAGGGACGTGGCCGTCCTTGAGCGACACGAACGCCTTCACGATCTCCATGCGTTCCTCGTCGGGCTTGCCGATGACGCCGGCCTCGGCCACCGCGGGGTGCTCGATCAGGGCGCTCTCCACCTCGAACGGGCCGACTAAATGCCCAGCCGTGTTGATCACGTCATCGGTGCGGCCCACGAACCAGAAGTAGCCCCCCTCGTCCATCCGGGCCCTATCTCCGGAGTAGTACCAGCCATGATGGAACCGCGAGTCGTACATCTCCTTCTTGTTCCAGTAGGCGCGGAACATCGAG
>JAWPNA010000012.1:0-8418 GCA_045402695.1 Acidobacteriota bacterium | reverse complement strand
CATCCGAGTGAAGGTGACGGCCGCCGAGCCGTACGATCTGATCGCATCTGCCCTCCCCGCCCGGACCCGCGTGCCCGATGCCGTCTGCAGGTAAGGCCGGGCGCCGCTTCTCGATCGCCTGGCTCATTGCGACGTTTTTCGGCGTGGGGCTGATCCCTTTCGCCCCGGGCACGTTTGCCACTCTGGCCGCGGTTCCCGTCTATCTCGCCGGACAGCTGGCCGGTGGCCCTCTCACAGTCCTTGCGCTCCTGATCAGCTTCACGGTGGCTGGAGTCGCCGCCGCCGGCACCATGCAGACGCGCCTGGGTTATCATGACCCGTCGGAGGTCGTGGTGGACGAAGTGGCCGGGTATCTCCTGACGATGCTGTACGTCCCCGCGAGCCCGTGGACCGTGGCGGCCGGCTTCCTTCTCTTCAGGGCGTTCGATGTCATCAAGCCCTGGCCGGCCAGCGCCGCCGAGAGGCTGCCGGGAGGCTGGGGCATCATGGCCGACGACATCGTCTGCGGACTGATGGCCAACGTCTTCATTCAGGCGGGGCTGTACCTGTGGAGATGAAGATCTTCCGCGACCTGGACGCCGTGGGCACGCTGCCGGCGCCCGTGGTTGCAATCGGCAACTTCGACGGCGTGCACCTCGGCCACCAGAAGATCATCGAGACGGTCACCGCGCGGGCGAAGGCGATCAAGGGGACCTCCATCCTGATGACCTTCGACCCGCACCCCCTGACGATCCTGAGGCCGGCGGGGCGGCCGCACCTCATCATGCCGATGTCGGAGAAGATCCGGGTGCTTTCCACGCTTGGGCTGGACGTGATGCTGATCGTCCGGTTCACCCGCGAGTTCGCCGACCTTGCCGCCGAGACATTCGTCGAGGAGATCCTGTCACGCAAGCTCTCGGCGCGAGAGGTGTACGTCGGGGACCACTTCCATTTCGGCCGCGGGGGTATGGGCGACATCGAAGTGCTGTCGAGGGAAGGAGCACGCCACGGCGTGAAGGTCGTACGGGTGCCCGTCGTTTTCTTCGACAGCCGGCCTGTCTCCTCCACGCGAATCCGCGACAACATCCTGCGCGGCTCCGTCGATCGCGCGGTCGCCATGCTCGGCCGCGAGTACGTCATCCGCGGCCTGGTGGTGCACGGCCGCGGCCGCGGGGCCGGCCTCGGCTTCTCCACCGCCAACCTCTCCACGGACAACGAGCTGATCCCCGGCCAGGGGGTCTACGTGACACGCGCCGAGGTGGCCGAGCGGATCTATCCCTCCGTCACCAACGTGGGCGACCGTCCCACCTTCGGCGAGCGGGAGCGCGTCATCGAGGCTCACCTGCTCGACTACACCAGCCCCGACCTGTATGGCCGCACCATGCGCCTTGCCTTCTGCTCCTTCATCCGCGAGGAGCGAAAGTTCGATTCGCCCGACTCGCTCACGGCGCAAATCCGCAAGGATGTCTCCGCCACGCGCGCGTGGTTCAAGGCACATCCGCAGCGCTAGTCCGCACGAGCGCGGACAACGAAGTCGCGCACCGTCTCGCCGAGCGCTCGGCCTCGCTCGGTCCAAAGCGTGTTGTGCCACGTTCCCGGCACTTCGTGGAACTCCTTGAGTCGGGCGGCCGAGGCCTCGTACAGTTTGCGGCCCATCTCCACGGGCGCCACTTCATCGTTTCCCGCGTGGAGGAAGAGCATGGGCGCGCGCACCTTCCTGACGGCCGACAGGTTGTCCATCTCGGCGCGCACGATCCACCGGATCGGGAGGAAGGGAAACACCCGTCTCCCCATCTCGATGGCCGAAGTGAAGGCACCTTCCAGGACGATCGCTCCCGGTCCCTCGCTTCCGCCCTCTAGACGCAGCGCCAGCGCGAGGGCGGGCACGGATCCAAGAGACTCACCATACAAGACGATCCGTGGGTGGGAAACCCCTCGGTCCTTGGTGAGGTGATCCCACGCGGCCAAGGCGTCGAGGTGCAGGCCGGCCTCGGACGGCGTACCGCTGCTCTCACCGTAGCCTCTGTAGTCAACGATCAAGACCGCGAAGCCCGCGTGCCTCAGCTCCGCGATCTTCTGAAGCCGGTGGCTGACGTTGCCCGCGTTGCCGTGGAGAAACAGAATCACGATCGCCGGTCCCTCCGTGGGAATGAACCAGCCCGCGATGGTCTCGCCGTCCACCGTGTTCAAGCGGACCTCTTCGTACGGAAGGCTCAGCGTTTCCGGTGTCATCTGGATCGCACGCACGGGGTGGAAGAGGAACAGATCCTGAAGCGACGCGAGAGCCACAATGAACCCCAAGTACACGACCAGCGCAATCCCCGCGGCGGCGGCCGCGCCCCTCACCCAGGTTCTCATACGGCCCCGTTTCACACCGGGAGGCATCACCCGGCGCCCTGACGGTCATCAGCATAGCGTGATAATCTGCAACGCAGTGAGGGTCGCATGATTCCCCACCGTCTGAAGTTGTCGGTTCTGGCAGGGACCTTCGCCGTCTGCCGGCTCGATCCGCAAGCCGGCATGCCCGGATGGGCCACCAAGGGACCATGGTTCTCGGTGACTCGCACAGACGAAGAGATGTCGATCGTCTGCGCGGAGGGCAACGTGCCGGCGGGGGTGACGCGCGCGGGAGGATGGCGCGCACTGAAGCTCGAGGGTCCCTTCGACCTTTCCCAGACCGGCATACTGGACTCGGTCGTGAGGCCGCTCGCCGAGGCCGGCGTGAACGTCTTCGTTCTCGCGACCTACGACACCGACTACGTCCTCGTTGGAGCGGACCGGATCGAGTCGACCGCCGTGATCCTGCGGGCTCACGGGCACACCATCACGGCGTGAGACCGCGCCACGCGCGGCTCCCTCGGCACAGGAGGTTGCATGCCAAGCACCACCTCGAAATGGCTGATCGGCTGCGGCATCGGTTGTGGCGTCATCATTCTGCTGATCGCCGCGCTGATCGGGGGCTCCTACTTCTTGATGCGCGACACCATGAAGGGATTCAAGGAATCGTCCCAGTCCGACAAGCTTCTCGACGAGAAGTACGGCGCGACCGACAGCTTCACGCCGTGGCCCGACGGCGCCGTCCCGCCGACCAGGATGGAGGTGTTCCTCTCCGTGCGCGAGGCGACCCAGCCTTCCCGCGAACAGATCGTGAAGGCCTTTTCGGCGCTGCCGATGGAAAAAGGCCAGATCGAGAAGCTGAAGTCCCAGTCCGCCATGGAGAAGATCTCCTCCGTATTCAAGATCGGGAAATCCGCCTTCGGTCTCGGCTCCACGCTGGGGACCTTCATGCAGGTGCGCAATGACGCGATGCTCTCGTCGGAGATGGGCATGGGCGAGTACACGTACATCTACGCCATCGCCTACTACGGCGGGATGAAGCACTCTCCGTGGGATGGTCCCGAAGGGCCTGGCGGCGCCGCGGGCCCCGGGGGCCCTCGGGGCGATGGGGAACACGGGGACCCGGCCTCCGGGCCACCGGCGGATCGGCGCGTGCGCCACCGCACAACGGACCTCCGCGTCCATGGGGACCTGGCGAAGATGCTGTCCAACCAGCTCGCGTCGCTCCCCGCGGGGGCGATCGCGGGCGCTTCGGCTGACTGGCGGCAGGTTCTCACGAAGGAGATCGCGGCGATGGAAAACGACCCCACGAGGATGCCCTGGAAGGAGGGGCTCCCTCCGCAGATCGCAGCCTCCATCGAGGCGTACCGCCCCCGCCTCGAGGCGACCTACACGCCCATCACGAACGAGTTCGAGTTAGGGCGCAGCCGCGCGCACGGAAGCTGGAGCGTCACGGCGGAGTGAGATCGCCGGCCTTGTGCTAGGATGGGCGTCTTTCCAGGCATGAATCCCAGCGCTGATCCGGAGGCCTGCCCGTGGGGACGTTCATCACGTTCGAAGGGATCGAAGGCTCGGGCAAATCCACCCAGATCCGCCTCCTGTTCGAGCATCTCAAAGGGCGCGAGGTGGACGTGAAGATGACGCGCGAGCCCGGCGGGACCGTCATCGGCGAGAAAGTGCGCGGCATTCTGCTCGACCCGTCCACGCGCGGCCTCATCCCCCGCGCCGAGCTGTTCCTGTACGCCGCCGCCCGTGTGCAGCACATCGAGGAGGTCATCCAGCCGGCGTTGGAAGAGGGAAAGGTGATTCTGTGCGACCGATTCATGGACGCCACGGTGGCCTACCAGGGGTTCGGACGGGAGATCCCGTTGAACGTCGTGAAAGTTGTGAATTCGCTGGTGGCGATCGAGCTGAAGCCCGACCTGACAATCCTGCTGGACCTGCCTGTCGAGGTCGGCCTGCGCCGCGCCCGCGAGCGCAATCAGGCCGACGCCGCATCGGCCACGTCGCGCTTCGAGGAGGAAGACATGGCCTTCCACCAGCGGGTCCGCGAAGGATACCTCGATCTGGCCGCCGCCGAGCGTGTCCGATTCAAGATCGTCCCAGCCGATCAGCCGATTGAAAAGGTGGCCAAGCAGATCCAGGGGATCGTCTCCCGCGTCCCCGGCCTGGCCTGATCGACCAGATGGCCCGCCTGGACGACATCGTGGGTCACGCCGAGGCGGTGCGCGTCCTGAAGCGGTCGCTCGCCGATTCCCGGCTGCACCACTCGATGATCTTCCATGGCCCCCAGGGTGTCGGAAAGCGCACGGTCGCGCTTGCCCTCGCGGCCGCGCTGAACTGTACCCGGCGCGTTGCGGCCGAGAGGGACCCTGTTCCCGACGACGCCTGCGGAAGCTGTCCCTCCTGCCTGAAAGTGGGCAAGGGCATCCATCCCGACGTGATTCTCATCACGCTGGAGAAGACCGTCATCTCGATCGACTCCATCCGGGAGCTGCGGGAGCAGGCGGCCTTCCGCCCCTACGAGGGAAGGCGGCGCGTCTTTCTCGTGGACCCAGCCGACCGGCTCAGCGTCGACGCGCAAAACGCCCTGCTCAAGACGCTCGAGGAGCCCTCCGCCTCCTCCTGCATCATCTTGATCACCTCTCGACCGATGCACCTTCTGCCCACCACGCGCTCACGCTGTCAAGTGCTGGCGTTCGGCACGCTGCCGACTCATATGCTGGCAAAGCAGTTGGTGACCGCCCATGGCTTCACCGAGCAGACCGCGCTGAGGGCGGCGCGCATCTCCGGAGGCCGCTACGGCGCGGCGCTCACGCTGGACCTCACTCAGTACGAGGCCGCCTGCGACGCGTTGCTCGAGGTGCTCAAGCGTCTTGCCGAGGAGCGCCCGCGCGACCATGTCCTGACCGACATCGAGGCGTTCGGCTCCGAGACGGAGGAGATCGCCTGGCGTCTTGAGCTGCTCGCCGGCATGGTGCGCGACATGATGGTGATCTCCTCATCAGGCTCGGTGCTGGGGATCATCCATCACGATCGAACCGCGGAGCTGGAACACCTTTCCGCGCGGCTTCCGGGAAGCCTCGACGACCTGTTCGATCGCGTCCGCATGGCGATCTCGGATCTCGAGCGGAACGTGAACAGGAAAGTCCTGCTCGAGACGCTGCTGTTCGACATCGCCGCGCCATCAGGAGCGGGGGCGCGGGCGGGGGCGCGGGCGTGAGGGCGGCCTCCTCCGCGCGGCCAACAGCCTTTCGGCCGCGCGCCCTGATGCGCGAGTACTTCTTCGAGTACCGATACCGTTTCGTCATCGGATTCCTGCTGCTGGCCGTCACCAATCTGCTGGCGCTGAGTGTGCCGCGCCTTCTGAAGCACGCCGTGGAGGCCCTGCAGGCCTCGGATCGCCGCAGGGTCGTGCTCTTCAGTCTGGCGATCGTCTCAGTGGCTTTCGTCCAGTCGGCCGTCAGGACCCTCTCGCGGCTGGCGATCCTCGGCGCCAGCCGGCACGTGTCGTACCAGCTACGCGGGCGGCTGTTCGCCCACATGCAGCGGCTGCCGCTTTCCTACTACGGCAGCCGCCCGGTTGGCGATCTCATCTCCCGCTCGGTGAACGACATGCTGCTGGTGCGGTCGTTCTTCGGCCCCGGCATGATGAACCTCGTCAACACGACGCTGGTGTACGTCACGGCCCTCACCATGATGTTCGGGATGGACGCGCGCCTCACCTTGTATGCCATCACCCCCTATCCCCTCTTCGTGCTTGCGGTGAATCGTCTGTCACGCCGGATTTACACCCAGACGATGGCCGTCCAGGAGCAGCTCTCGGCCCTCACGTCACGAGCGCAGGAGAACATCTCGGGCATCAACCTGATCAAGACCTACGCGCGCGAGCGCGAAGAGACTGCGGGCTGGACGGCGCTGTCGCGCGAGTATCTCCACAGGGCGCTCGCACTGGCGCGCGCGCGGGGTGCCATGGTGCCCTTGATGGGAATCATGGCAGCGGTGGGCACGCTGGTCGTGGTCGGACTGGGAGGACGGTCCGTCATCTTCGGTCGGATCAGCCTCGGCGACTTCGTGGCGTTCAACGCCTACCTCGCCTTCCTGGTCTGGCCGACCATCGCGTTCGGCTGGATCCTCAACACGTTTCAGAGAGGCGCGGCTGCCCTGGGCCGGATAGGAGAGATCCTCTCGGCGCCCACCGAAGATCGTGACCCACCTGAGGGTGAGTCCGACTCCCCGGACAGCCCCCTCGAGGGAGCCATCGAGCTGCGCGGTCTGAGCTTCTCGCACGAAGGCGCCCCCGCGGGCTCCCTTCATCTGCGGGGGATCGATGTGACGGTGCGCCGCGGGACCAGCCTGGGAATCCTGGGCACGGTGGGATCGGGCAAGTCCACGCTGGTGAACCTGCTGCCGCGCGCCCTCCCACCGCCTGCGGGGACGGTCTTGGTGGACGGACGCGACGTGATGGCGCTGCCTCTCGCGCGCCTGCGCCACGACATCGCCATGGTGCCCCAGGAGACGTTCCTCTTCTCCCGCACGATCCGGGAGAACGTCGCGCTCGCCCCTCGCGCCTTCACCCCCGACCGGATCCAGGAAGCCGTCGTCACTTCGTGTCTCGCCAAAGATCTGCCGAGGTTCCCGAAAGGCCTCGAGACCGTGGTCGGCGAGCGCGGGTTCACGCTGTCGGGCGGCCAGCGGCAGCGCGCCGCGATCGCCCGCGCCCTCCTCCTCGACTCCCCCATCCTGATCCTTGACGACGCCCTGTCCAGCCTCGACGCCCAGGTCGAGCAGGAGGTGCTGGAGGGGATCAGGCGGCAGCGGAAGGGCCGAACCACGATCGTGGTGTCGAACCGCGTGGCGACGCTGTCATGGACCGATCAGATCATCGTCATGGACTCAGGGCGCATCATCGAGCGCGGGACTCACGAGGACCTGGTCGCGGCCGGCGGGCTGTACGCGCGCATCGCCCGGCGGCAGAGCCTCGCCGCGCATCTGGAGGAGATCTGATGGCCCACCATGCGGCTCCGCCAGGCGCCATGGCGGCGGGAGCCGCGGGCCATGGGGGCCATGACGAGGAGGTGCTCGGCAAAGCTTACGACACACGGCTCATGAGGCGCGTGTGGCGCTACGTCATGCCGCACAAGGGGCTCGCGTCGATCTCTCTGCTCTTCCTGATGCTGGTGTCCGGCGTCCAACTCGCCCAGCCGTACCTGATCAAGCTGGCCATCGACGGGCCGATCGCCGCGAAGGATCCGGCCGGTCTCACGGGGATCGTCGCGATCTTCGCCCTGCTCCTGGCCGCGGAGTTCTCCCTGAGGTTCGGGCAGATCTACTTCCTCGAGAAGCTCGGACAGAACGTTGTGCACGACCTGAGAGTCGAGGTGTACGGACACCTGCAGGCGCTCTCCTCCGCCTTCTTCGACAGGAACCCGGTGGGCCGACTGGTCACGCGCGTTACCACCGACGTGGAGACTTTGGCTGAGATCTTCTCCTCCGGACTGGTGGCGCTCATGGGCGATCTGGTGAAGTTGATCGGTATTCTCGCCATCCTGCTCTGGATGGATCTGCCCCTGGCCGCGCTCACTCTCTCGGTGCTGCCGTTGCTGGGAGTGGTGGCGTTCTTCTTCCGGATCAAGATCCGCGACGCCTTCCGCGCCGTGCGCGCGCGCATCGCGCGCATGAACGCCTACCTCCAGGAGGCACTCACGGGCATGGCCGTCGTGCAGCTCTTTCAGCGCGAGCGCGTGAACGACGCAGAGTTCATGGAGATCAACCGCTCGCACCGTGACGCCGACCTCAGCTCGGTCAAGTACGACTCGATCTTCTCGGCGGTGATCGAGCTGGTGGGCACGCTGTCGGTCGCCATGATCATCTGGTACGGAGGCGGCCGCGTGCTGTTGGGAGCGATCACGTTCGGGACGCTGGTGGCCTTCCTGGAATACGCGCAGAAGTTCTTCGGGCCGATCAAGGAGCTGGGCTCGTACTACTCCGTGATGCAGTCGGCGATGGCCTCCTCCGAGAGGATTTTCGCGCTGCTCGACGCGCGCCCCGAGATCGAGTCGCCGGCCTCACCCGTCAGGCTCGCGGGAGGGCCCGGCGGGG
>JAWPNA010000484.1:0-9167 GCA_045402695.1 Acidobacteriota bacterium | reverse complement strand
CCGGAAACCTCTTCCTCAGATCCAGCTCGGTGAAGTAGATGGAGTTCTCGTTGCGGTCGAGCACCACCAGCAGCTCCGGCCCGAAACCCGCCACCTGTCGCGCCAGCTCCCGCCCGATGGAGCCGGCCCCGCCCGTGATGAACACTCTTTTGCCCGCCAGCTTCCCGCTGATGACATCGAGATCGACACGCGCGGCTTCCCGTCCCAGCAGGTCCTCCAGCTCCACGTTGCGGATCTGGCTGAGGTACAGCCGACCGCCATGCAGCTCTCCCGCCATCGGCACGGTCTTCGTGCGCATCCCGACGGCCTTGCACAGCATGTAGATCTGCTTCAGCTCGCGGCCGGATGCCGACGGAATCGCGATGATCACGTCGCGCACGTTCCTCTTGAACGCGATCCTCGGGATGTCCGCCGTGCCTCCCAGCACGGGCACCCCGTGGATCCGCTCGCCCCATCTCTCCATGTTGTCGTCGACGAATCCGATGGGGTTGTACGGGAACGATCTGTTCTTGCGCAGCTCCCGCAGGATGATCTCCCCCGTGTCTCCCGCTCCCACGATGAGAACCGGTGGCTTTCCGCGCAGCGTCTTCTGCTGACTCAGCTCGCGCCGAACCCGTGTGAACAGGCGGGAACCTCCCACGCCTCCCAGGACGAGGATCGCCTGCAGCACGATCGTGGAGCGAGGCACCCCGCGGTCGAAGCCGAGGAAGATGAACAAAGAGATCAGGCCCAGGGTGCGCACGCCCACCGCCGCGACGATCACCTTGAGATCGTTGATGCTGGCGTAGCGCCACGATCGGCGGTAGAGCCCCATGAGATGGAAAACGACCGGCGTGAGAATCAAGTCGATGATGAGCCACCGCTCGAAGTGGACGAACTCCGAGGGGTAGAACCGGTCGAACCGGAGGTAGTTGGCTCCGAAGGCCGCGGCGCAGATCGCCGCCAGGTCGGACAGCAGCAGCGTGAGGTCTTTCCTCTCGAAGCTCATGGGAAATCGCGAACAGGGATCGGATATAACACCCAGCGCTTTCCGATCTTCACTCGCGCCTGATCCTTGCAGGGATGGTGCGATGCGGCTGTGTGTCGGTAGCTGGTCTTTGTATACCTCGGAGCCGCGCGCGCGTCGATTCCGCCAATACGGACTATTTCTGCCCGCCCACGACCCAGGTGATGCCCGCATTGACCTCGTACTCGTCCTGGCCTTGCTCGAATCCTTGATGGTGGTTGTATCTCGCCCCGTACCGCACGCCCCAGTTCTGGGTGAAGAAGGTCCGCGCTCCGATTCCGATGGTGAGCATCGCGGAGGAGTCGAACGATTCGGCCACCCTCTCCGGGGAGCCCGAACTTTCGTCCGTGAACGCGTAGATCTTCTCCTGGACGGTCCCCAGGCCCGCCGAGACGTAAGGCAGCGTGCGGGTCTCCCGATCGGCGAGGAAGTTGGCGGTGATAGCCAGGACCGTGCGCGTGAATTGCGTATCGTGGCCGGCCACGTCCGCGGAATTGCGCTGGAACGACAGCTCCGTCTCGACCTTGGCCGTGATGTTGTACCCGAAGAGGAGCGTGTAACCGATGCCGTTGTCCACTTCACTGTGGGAGCTGCCGTCCACATTCCCCACGAGGGCGCCGAACTCCCAGGACTTGTCCCTGGTCTTGGCCTCGGCCGTGGTGACGAACACGACGCATGCGATCAGCATCAAGAAGAGAGGCGCCTTCCTCATTGGGTTCTCCTCGTGGTGAGGTGCCGGAGTCATCAGCTATGTCGGGAAACGCCGCATTATAGCCCGCGGCCCCCCCATGTCAACGTGGTATAGTCAGCCGCATGACCACAGGCTTCAGCCCCAGGTTCGCGCACCGCGTCAAGGACTTGGTCCAGTCCGACATCAGGCGCATGACCCGCGAATGCGAGAAAGTGGGCGGTGTCAACCTCGGCCAGGGGATCTGCGATCAGCCGGTCCCCGGCGAGATCAAGGACGCGGCCACTGCGGCCATCCGCGCCGATCTCAGCACCTACTCCAAGTTCGAGGGAATCGACGAGCTGCGCCTGTTGATCGCCGGCAAGATGGCCTCCTACAACAACGTGACCTGCGATCCGGACTCCGAGGTGATTGTCACGGTGGGGTCCACGGGAGGGTTCGCCGTGGCCTGCCTGGCGCTGCTGGAGCCGGGCGACGAGGCGGTGGTGTTCTCGCCCTTCTACTCGTATCACGTCAACATCCTGAACCTCTGCGGCGCGACGATCCGCTTCGTGAAGATGCGGCCTCCCGGCTGGGAGTTCGATCCTCGGGAGCTGGAGCTGTCGTTCGGCCCCCGCACGCGCGCCGTCGTGGTGAACACGCCGTCGAATCCCTCCGGCAAGGTCTTCACCCGCGACGAACTGTCATCCATCGCGGGCCTGTGCCAGAGATGGGGCGCCGTCGCCGTCACCGACGAGATCTACGAGTACATTCTGTTCGACGGCCGCAGTCACGTCAGCCTTGCCTCCCTGCCCGGCATGGAGGACAGGACGGTGACCCTCTCGGGCTTCTCCAAGACCTACAGCATGACGGGATGGCGGCTCGGCTACGCCGTCGCCGCCCATAAGCTGGCGGCGCGCTTAGGCGTGCTCAACGATCTGCTGTACATCTGCGCCCCCACGCCGTTGCAGCACGGCGTGACCGCGGCTCTGCGGCTCCCGCCCGCATACTACGACGATCTCCGCCGAGCCTACGCCGAGAAGCTGGATGCGCTCAGCAAAGCGTGCGGCGGCGCGGGCCTCACCGTCATCCGCCCCCAGGGCGCCTACTACATGCTCGCGGACGTGTCGCGTCTGGGCCAGGGCTCCGATCGCGAGGCGGCGGCCTACCTGCTCGCGAAGGCCGGCGTGACCTCGGTGCCGGGGTCATCGTTTCATGCGGATCCCACCGACGGGCGCGCGCAGGTCAGGTTCTGCTTCGCGAAGAAACCCGACGACCTGCGGGAGGCATGCCGCAGGCTCCGGTCCCTGCCGCATTGAGATCACGCCACAACTCAAGTGCCCAGATTGGCTCTACAGTTCGGAGCGCCAGATCCGCTCCAGCTCGGGCAGGGTGATCCCGAGGACGCGCTCGAGGGCCGCCCCCGGATCGGGGGCGTCCGCGGCGCCCGCGAGGAAGCGCAGGACGTCCCTGACTCCGCCGCTCCCGCGCCTGCGCGCGCGGGCGGCCATCGCCTCGACGGCCAGCAGGGCCTCGTCCCGCGCGTCAAGGAACGCTTCAGGATCGTTCCATGAACGCCGCATCAGATCATCGAGGCTTTCCAGCGGCTTCAGCGCTCCGGAACCGAGCCGCCGCTTGAGACGTGCGCGATCCACGGTGGCCGATTCCCCTTCGACCCAGCGGGCGGCTCCCTCGCTGAGCCACCAGGGTGCCGCCCCTCCTGACAGCGTCGTCACGGCGTGATGGGTCATCTCGTGCGTGATCACCGAGACCCATTCAAGGGCGCCGTGAGACGGCGCCTCGTAAAGACTCACCCGGCCGGCGCCGTAATGCCCTTTCACCAGGCTCCCCACCCGGTAGCCCGCCTTCTGCCTGAAGGTCCGCCGGTTGGGATACAGCGTCACCGAGAGGCCGCCGGCGAGCGAATCCTCGCCTAAGGCGGTTGATACGCGAAGCCAGGAGGCCTTCACGGCGGTCTCCAGATCATGGACGCGATCCTCCCTGAAGTAGATCAGATCCACCTTGCCTCCCTGCACGTCGATGACCTTGCGGCGCTCGGACAGCTCGCCCGGCTCGATCACTCCGGCGATCCGATCGGCCAGCCCTGGTTCCTTCACGCCGGCCGCCTGAGCCTTCCGGTAGTAGGCCAGCGATCGGTCATAGTCCCCCACACCCGCGTGCAGATCTCCCAGAGCGAGAAGGTCCGCCGCGCTGGACGGCTCGATCCTGAGCGCTTCCTCGTGCGCCGATACCACGCGCACGAACGCGTCGCGCCTCGCGGAGGCAGCCCGACGGAAGCTGCGGCAGGTCTCCTCCCAGGTCGGCGAGAGCCC
Organism: Acidobacteriota bacterium; assembly: GCA_045402695.1. Lineage (GTDB taxonomy): Bacteria > Acidobacteriota > Polarisedimenticolia > JACPZX01 > DASXTC01 > JAWPNA01. The sequence goes on along the minus strand of JAWPNA010000484.1, from coordinate 5,161 downwards.
GCACCCTTCCGCGAGCAAGCGATCCGCTCGATCGAAATCGGCCACGTTGACGGCATCCACGGCCCTGTTGTAGCCGGCCGCGGCGCGGTTCTCCCTGCAGGAGTCCCGCGCCTTCCTCCACGTCCCGGCATCGCCCGCGGAGGGGGAGGCTTGCAGCAGGGCGTCGAGCGACGATTCGACCTGTGCGAACAGAGCCGCGGCTTCCTCGTAACGCTCGGCGGTGAAGAGAAACGTCGCCAGGTCCAGACGGAGCCAGGGGGACTCCGGCTCGAGATCCACGGCGCGCCGGTACGCGGCCTCCGCCTGCGCCTCGTACCCGGCCGCCTCGGCCCCGTTCCCCGTGCGCACCAGCTCGCTGCCGATGCGGCTCAATGCCGCGGCCAGATCTCTCTGCCGCGATCCGGACAGCGGATCGAGCTCGGCGGCCCTGCCGAGCGATTCAATCGCGCTCCGCAGAAGGCCGACAGCCTCCGCGGAATGCGCGCGCCCGGCCGCCGGATGGACAGCCATCTGTACGAGCGCCCGTCCCTTTCCCGCCGCGGCCTCCGCAAAGTTCGGGTCGATCAGCGCGGCCTTGTCGTAGGCGGACAGTCCCTCGGGCAGCTCGCCTCGCGCCAGGTGCGCCGCCCCCAGTCCGGCCAGCGCCCGCGCATCCGGAGAGGGACCTTCCACCAGGAGCCGATAGGTCTGAATCGGCGCAACGGTGCGGTTCAGCGATACCAGGTAGGAGGCGACGGCCAACGACGCATCCGTCAGCCGGGCTCGGAAATCGGCGTCCCTCAAGCCCGGCTCGATCCTGCGCAGCCGAAGCGCCTCGATGAAGCAGTCGATCGCCTCGTCGGCGCGGCGCTCGTTGTTGAGGCGGACACCCAGGTTGTACAGACCGAGGCCCAGGTAGTCGATCAGATCCCGGTCGGCCGGCTTGCCTTCGAGGGCCCGCCTCGCCGCCGCGAAGGAGTCGAAGGCGCCGGCGGTATCCCCCGCATCCATGAGCCGCCTGCCCTCCGCCGCGAGGTCGCGCGGCGCGCGGCCCTCCTGGGCGCGCGCAGAGAGGCCTGCGGTTTCCATCAGGGCGGCGAGGGCGGCGGCGATCAGCGCCAGAGCCGCGCCGCGCGCGATCCTTTTCAGGCGCCGAACGATCTGCGATACTGCGTGCCGTCCAAAGATCCCCGCGATGGAGGGTGGATTCCCGGTGACGATGAAGGTCCTCTGGAAGAACATCGCGCTGTCGATTGTCTCCACCTTCCTGCTCCTCTTCCTGCTCGAGATGTCCTTGAGGGTCACCGAGCTGGCGCCGGTCCACACGCTGGAGTATGCCAGCCCGGAAATGTGGAAGTCCAACCCGGGGCCCCTGCGGCCAAGGCAGGCGTTCGTGGACCGATTCAAGTCCGGGCTTGCCTATCACGTGGCGGTGAACGATCTGGGATTCCGCGGACCGGCCGCGCCCCTGCACAAGATCCCCGGCACCCTGCGCGTCCTGTGCCTCGGCGCTTCCTACACATTCGGAGCCTACGTTGACGACGAGAAGACCTGGCCGGCGCAGCTCGAGACGATCCTGACCGAGAAGGAACCCGATTTCGATCTGGAGGTGATCAACGCGGGCATCAGCGGCTTCACGATCGTTGATGAGATGGCTTTCCTCGAGGAGCATGGGCTCCAGCTCGAGCCCGACGCCGTCGTGCTGGACTTCGTGCTCGATGACATGGCGGGCCTCACACGGCGCGTCCCCTCACGCGAGAGGCTCCGGCGCTGGTCCGAGCGGAACTCGGGCTCGGCGATCGGGCGGCTCAAGACCCAAATGCGGCAGACCGCGACCTACAACCTGCTCTTCCTGATCAAGGCATGGCTGCTGAAGAGCGCGGGCACCGATCCCACGCTCCAGGAGATGGACATCCGCCACCTGCTGAAGACCGACTACGATGCCGCGACGCTCGAGCTGTTCGACCGGTACCGGGCACATCTTGCGGAGATGAAGCGCCTGCTCGACGCACGCGGGATCCCGCTCGTCCTTCTCATCTTTCCTTGCTGGGAGCAGGCCGCCCAGGGCGCCACCGATCAGGCACAGACGCGCCTCGCCACGATGGCGCGGGAGCTGCAGATCCCCACCGTTGACCTGCTGCCGTCGTTTCGAAAGATTGACCCGCGGGGAAAGAAGTTCTTCAACATGCCGAAAGACCATCACCCTACCGCGCGCGGGTATCGCCGGGCCGCGATCGATCTCGCCGCGGCGCTCGAGCCGATCCTGGCGGCGAAAGGACACCCGAGCGCTCAGAGCGATGTCGCCGCTCCCGGGGGACAGCCGTGACCTCATCGGATCGGTTCAAGGAGGTCAAGACCCATCTCGGGACGCTCGACGATCTGGGACAAGAGCGGCGCAGGATCTACACCGACTGGGCGACGCAGAAGATCGAGCCTGCCGCCTTCGTGGAGAAGATGTCGGACAACCTGCGCCGCACGCGCGACGCGGCGGTTGCCCTCGAGGGCCTGCTGCAGGCGTGACTCCGCCGGCCGGTTGACCGTCAACTCCCCGCCTTCCTGAGGCGGCTCCCGGTGGCGGCGCACGCGGCGAAGAGCCGGTCGAGATCCTCCTCCGTATGTGCCGTGCACAGGGCCCCCAGCCCGTGCATCGTGTGGACCCCCTCGAGAAGCAGCATCGCCTTGACGAGCGACTCCTCCGCCACGGGGTTCATCATCGCTGGATCGTGCAGAGTCTCGGGACGATCGAGCGGGACGCTGTCGTCTTGCGGGAAGTGCACCATCGCCAAGGACGAACCTGTCACCGCCGCGTTGGGGCGGCCGGTGCATCGCGCCCTCACCCCTTCCGAGGCGAAGGCCGCCTCCACCCCCTCCCGGGCCCGCCGGCCCAGCGCGGCGAGCCGCTCGTAGACGCGGCGGGCCGGGTCTTCCACGTGATCCAGAAACGCGAGCGCCGCCTTGAGGCACAGCGGATGTCCGGAGTAGGTACCCCCTTCGAACGGGACGCGGCGGTCACGCCCCCGGCCGCATCGCTCGAGCAGCGCGGCGCCTCCCGCCACCGCCGCCAGCGGCATTCCGCCTCCGAGGACCTTGCCGAAGACGAACAGGTCGGGGCGCACGCCGTACAGCGCGCAGACATCGCCCGCGTGGAACCGAAACCCCGTCACCACCTCGTCGGCGATCAGGAGCGCTCCATGGCGCGAGGTGAGGCGCCTCGCGGCGGCGAGGTAGTCGGGATGCGCGGGGATGCCTCCGGCAGCCCCCAGCCACGGCTCCACGACGAACGCCGCGATCGTGTCACCCTCCTTCCGGAAGAGGTCTTCGAGGTGATCGGGATCGTTGAAACGCGTGACCAGGACATCCCGTTCGTCCCCTGGCGGGACGCCCGGTGTAGGCTCGTCCTCCCGATCCGCCCATTCCGCAATGGCGCCGCCTTCCGCGGATCGCCGGGGGCCGAGGGCCACCGCCTTCAGTCCCCACACGTGACTGCCGTGCCAGCCGCCGGCCACCTTCAGGATCTTCTCGCGCCCGGTGGCGGCGCGGGCCAGCATCAGCGCGTAGAAGGTGGCCAGCGTCCCGCTCGTGGTGAACCTGACACGATCCGTTCGCGAGGCGCGCGCCACGCGGGAGGCCAGCTCCTCCTCCATCGGGTGCGGCATGCCGATCTGCAGCGCGGGGGGCGATGGCCCCGAGGGTGGCGGGGCAAGGGCCGCGCGCAGGTGATCCGCGAGCGCTCCGGCGATCTCGGGCGCGTTGTGTCCCAGCAGGTTGGCGTAGTGACCCTGCCAGAAGTCCACAAGGTCGTTCCCGCCGGCTTCTGTGACGTGGCCACCCCGGGCCGAGACAATCCAGGGAGGGAACGGGGCCGATGCCCGCAACGTGTGCGACACCCCGTCGATCAGATGGGCGGAGCCTTTCTCGTGCAGAGCGAGGGATTGGGGAAAGCGCGCGGCGAACTCGGACTCCACCTCGGCCTTCAGGCGCGCGAGGCGGGGATCGGACGGGATGCCAAAGGATGTGGGTGTCACGCGGGACGCCTCCGCTCGGCGCCGGCCCCCGGCGCCGAGCGGGGCGGCCGACGTGTCAGATATCGTACGACGAATCGCTGGTCGAGATCACGTCCTTGATGCGAAATCGCTCACGGCGGTCGCGGTGCTCGTCCATTCTCTTCTGGATCTCGTCGTGCCTCAGCTCCATCGCGCGCTCCATCTCCTCATGCGCGGCCTCCATGGCGCGATGGGCCTCTTCCATGGCGCTACGCACGCTCTCGCGCACCGCCTCCTTCTGCTCGTCGTCCAGGTGGATGACCTCGAGCCCCTTGAGTCCCTTGAGACCTTCGAGCCCCTTCAAGCCTTTCAGCTCTTCCAGCCCCTTCAGCTCCTTGAGATCTTCGAGATCGCCGAGGTCCTCCAGGTCGAGGTTCACGATCATGTCCTTTGGAAGGACGAACGCGCCCCTGCGCGACTTCCACCCGGGACGCTCTTCCAGCTTGACCTGTAGCGTGCGCTCGGAGCCGTCGCGCATGATCTTCAGGCCGACTTCGTCTCCGGCCTCGCGGCCGCTCAGCGCGCGGCTGATGTCGCCCTGGTCCGAGACATCCTTGCCGTCCACGCCGATGATCACGTCGCCTGCCTTCAAGCCCGCCCGCTCCGCGGGAGTGTCATCCATGACCTTGTTCACCAGCACGCCCATGCCGCGCGGAGCCTTGAAGTAGCTCCTCAGCTCCTCGCTCATCGGCTGCACGTCAACACCCAGCCAGGTCCGGCTGCCCCCGAACGAGAAGAACTCGGCGTGGTGCCCCGGGTGGTCTCCCTCATGGTCCCCTTCATCGTCCTGGTGCCACATGAACGCGCGGGGGGCGCGGCGCCCGGGGCGGTCGGCCAGGGTCGCGGTCAGAGTCTTCTTGTCGCCATCCCTGTCGATAAGGAGTCGGATGGAGTCCCCTGGGTCCATCCGGCCGATGGCGTGTCGCACGTCGTAGGCGTCGTCAACGCTCTTCCCGTCGACCTCGAGGATTCGGTCCCCTCTCTTGAGGCCGGCCTCATCGGCGGGGCTGTCCTCCTCGACGTCCTCGATGCGCGCCCCCGTCCCCTCCTGCTCGTCATCGGAAGAGACGACCACCCCGAGCCAACCGCGCCTCTCCGGATGAGGTGGTGGTGGCGGTGAGGGTGGTGCAGGGGGCGCC
>JAWPNA010000485.1:0-8851 GCA_045402695.1 Acidobacteriota bacterium | reverse complement strand
CCGCGGAACCTCAGGCGCGATGCAGAGCCGTACCCGTGCTTTTCGCCTCCGTTGGGGAGGATTGGCCTGTTGTACAGCACGATGCGCCCGCGCGCGCCGGGGCCTGCGGCCGCCAGCTCCTCGAAGCTCGCGACCTCGATCACCTCCGCCTCGAGGCCTCCCTCGGGAGTTCCGATGCTCCCGCCCAACGCCGTGAGCGCCAGAGGATGATCGACGGGTGAGAGCACCCGCCCGGATTCGTCTCCTCGGACCCAGTGGGGCACCATCACCTTCTCGGTCCAGACATGATCGAGGCCGTCGGCGCGCAGATCGGCGGCCGCCCAGGTCACGGCCCGATCGAGTCCCGGTGAGCCGCTCAGGCGCGGCCCGATCCTGTCGGTCAGGTAGGTGAGCTTCTCGTAGCCGCGCCCGCGATCGACCGCCTCGTGGACGATCCGGCCGGCGAGACGGCTCTCTTCAGAGGCGCAGCCGGCCATAAAAAGAAGCGCGGCGATCAGGATCACCCCGCGGAACCTCATGATGCCTCCAGGTCGTCGGCCAGCAGCCGGAGGAAGAGCCCCACGTCGGTCACGACCCCGGAGGCCTGGGCCGATCCGCGGTCCACCAGCTTCGTGACGACGGCCGGGTTGATGTCCACGCACACAGTGCGCACCCATGAGGGGGTCATGTTGCCCACCCCGATGCCGTGCAGCATCGTCCCGAGAATCAGCACGAGGTCGGCGCCCTCGAGGATTGAGGCGTACATCTCCTGCGCCTGGACCATGTCCATGATCGTGTCGGGCAGCGGGCCGTCGTCGCGACTCGACCCGGCCAGCACAAAGTCCACGCCGTTGCGGATGCACTCGTACATGAGCCCGGACTTCAGCACTCCCGTCTGGACGGCCTCCTTCAAGGAACCGCACTTGCGGATCGCGTTGATGGCCCGCATGTGGTTCTTGTGCCCTTCGTACACGGGGATGCCAGAGGAGACCTCGACACCCAGCGATGTCCCCAGCAGCGCGGCTTCCACGTCGTGCACGCCGATGGCGTTGCCCGAGAGCAACGCCTGCACGTTGCCCGCCCGGATCAGACGGCAGAGGTGCGAAGAACCCCCCGTGTGCACGACGACCGGGCCCGCCACGACGACCGTGCGCCCTCCTCTGGCGCGAATCTCCTTCATCGCGGCCGCGAGCCGCGCCACCGCGAGCTCCACGCGACGCTCGGAGGAGACCTCGTTGTTCATGAAGACGAAGTCCATCTTCTCCTTGTCGCGAAACGGCGGGAACACCTGCACGCCTTTGATCCCGCACACGACGATGTCTCCCGCCTTCACGTCGCGCAGCTTCACGCAGGCGGCGCCTCCGCCGGACACCACCACGGCCGCGTCCATGCGCTGCCTGGCGACCTCGATCCAGTGTCCCTGCCGGAGAATCCGTGTGCGGTGGTTGGTCGTGGAATAGAAGTCGTCGGGGACGGTGCCGTCCTTCTCCGCGGGCTTCAGCGCCACCTCCTCGGCGTCCTCCACCAGGTGGCAGCCGAGCGCCACGAGGTTCTCCAGGATACGGTTCAGCGTTTCGGGATCGGGTGCTGCCACCGACATCTCCACGCGGGAGAAGTCGCTCACGGTGTGCCCGATGTCGAACTTCACGAGGTCGTACGTCCCACCGTTCTCCACGACGACGTCGAGATACTTCGACATCAGACCCGTGTCGATGAGGTGCCCTTCCGCGATCAGTTTCCTGCCGTCCTGCATGATGCACCTCATGTGTTGGTCCGGCCGCCCTCGATCTGGTACCATCGGCCGCCTCGAACGTCGCCTAAGGGGGCCGATCATGACCGTGGTTCACGGCACGGAGCTACAGGGTATCAAACTTCACAGCCGCGGCAAGGTGCGCGACATGTACGACCTGGGAGATCATCTCCTGATGATCTCCACGGATCGGATCTCGGCGTTCGATTACGTGCTTCCCAACGGCATTCCGGACAAGGGCAAGGTCCTCACCGGGCTGTCTCTGTTCTGGTTCGAGGCGACGAGGGAGATCGTGCCGAACCACCTGGTGACCGCGGACGTGGCTCGCTACCCGGCGGCCCTGCGCGCTCACGCGGAGCTGCTGGAAGGGCGTTCGATGCTCGTCCGGCGCGCGCGGATGTTTCCCGTGGAGTGCGTCGTGCGGGGGTATCTCGCCGGCTCGGGGCACAAGGAGTACCAGCAGACCGGCGCCGTCTCGGGCATCAGGTTGCCGCCGGGGCTGAGACTGGCCGACGCGCTGCCGGATCTCATCTTCACCCCCGCCAAGAAGGCCACATCGGGCCACGACGAGAACATAACGTTCGACGAAATGGCGGGCCTGGTGGGGCCGGATCACGCGGGCCGGCTGAGGGACCTTTCCTTCGCCATCTTCCGCAAGGCGGGGCAGATCGCCCGGAAGTCCGGCATCATCATCGCCGACACGAAGTTTGAGTTCGGTCTTGTCGACGGGTCGATCATTTTGGCCGACGAAGTCCTGACGCCGGACTCCTCGCGCTTCTGGGACGCAGGCTCCTACCGGTCCGGCGCCCCGCCTCCCTCGTTCGACAAGCAGTACGTGCGCGACTACCTCGAGTCGGCCCACTGGAACAAGCAACCCCCGATCCCCAAGCTCCCGGAGGAGATTGTCGAGGGGACGCGCCGGCGGTATCTCGAGATCTATACCAAGCTCACCGGCCGCTCGCTGGAATAGTCCCGCTCAGGCGACCGCATCGAGGCGCGCGCGCAGATCGGCGCAGGCGTCCGAGAACGCGGTGAGGGAGGGGGCAGGTTTCTTCCCTGCGTTCACCCGCGCCCGCAGCGACCCGATGCGCGCGAGCGCCGTGGACAGGCGGGCGCCCTCGAGCCGTCCCGAGTCGAGCCAGACGCGCATCGCCTCCCCCGAAGCGGTGATCGCCTCGCGGCTGCGGCAGACGAGGACCATGTCGCAGCCGGCGGCCACCGCCCGCGGCGCCAGCTCCGTGTACGGGACGCGGGCGGAGACCGCTTTCATCTCCAGATCATCGGCCAGCGCGAGGCCGGTGTAGCCGATCTGCTCGCGCAGGAGCCCCGTTACGATGCTCTTCGTCAAGGTGGCCGCGATCGGATCGGCGCCCGCAAGGAACGGATAGTATCCGTGCCCCACCATGACCACCGGCGCGCTTGCGTGCAGCCGCCGGTAGGGAAGCAGGTCCTCCCCGATGAACGCCTCCGGGTCTTTCTGGACGGAGGGAAGGTGGTGGTGCGAGTCGAACAGCGTCGGCCCCAGGCCTGGGAAGTGCTTGAGGCACCCCACCACACCCGCGTCGGACAGCCCGTCGAGATAGGCCCCGGCAAGCGCGCAGACCGCTTGAGGATCCGTGCCGAAGGATCGGTCGCCGATCCCGTTGGGGGAATGGGGCCGGCAGAGATCCACCACGGGAGCGAAGTCCAGGTCGATCCCCATCGATGCCAGGATACGTCCCATCGACGCAGCCATCTCCCGCACTGCCTCGGGCCCCATTCCCGCGAGGCGAGCGGCGGGAGGAAGCGTGGGCGCCAGAGGCCGAAGCCTGCTGACCTGGCCGCCCTCCTCGTCCACCGCCACGATGGGAGGCGGGTCGCAGAGATCGCGCAGACTCGCGGTGAGCTTCAGGGTCTGAGCCGCGTCCACGATGTTGCGCTTGAACAGGATTACGCCGCCTGGCCTGAGATCGCCGAGAAAGGCGCGCAACCCGACGGTCATCTCCGTGCCGTCGAACCCGACAAAAAGAAGCGGACCTGATTCACAGCGATTCATGAGCGCGATTCTGTCAGAAAGTCCCTGGCCCATCAACCAGATGCATCGCCCGCGCCGATCGGAACCTTGCGGACCTCCCGATCGGGCACTATCTTCGGCCACCACTGAAACGGGTCGCCCTGGGCCGAGAAATCGTTCGATCGTCGTTGTTGCCGGCATGGCCCTGTGATAGGATGCGCCCCATTGCAGCGGTGGGTTTGAGGAGAATCCATGACGGAACGCCACTATACCGTGCTGGTGGTCCCCGGTTCGCGGGCCAGGCTGCTGCGTCTGAGAGTGCGCCGGAGCGTTCTGATGGGCGCGCTCTCGATCGTGCTGTTCGGCCTCGTCGCCGCCGGGCTCCTGCCCTTCATCTATTACACCGCCGCGCAGCGATCCCGTGAGCTGGAGTCCTTGCGTGAGGAAACTCAGGCCCTGCGCACGGCCAGCCTCGAGTGGGACAAGTCGCTCTCATCGCTTCGGGAGCAGGTCGCTTTCTTCGAGACCAAGGCCACCAAGTTCGCGCTGATGGCGGGTGTCGAGGATCTGCCTTCATCCCGAAGTATCGGCGGTCTGCGCCAGGAATTCCCGAACGTGACGATGGATCCGTCGCTGGTTCACGACGAGATCGAGAATCTCAAGGAGCGCTCCGGAGTCCTCAGGAACTCCTTCGATCTGCTGGAAAAGGTCTACCGTGATCAGAGCCTGCTGCTCTCCTCAACACCCTCGATCTCTCCGGTGAAGGGGATGATCGCCTACGGCTTCTCCTGGAGGCGCGATCCTTTTACGGGGCAGCGCGCCTTCCACAGCGGACTGGACATCGTCGCGCCCAAGGGGACCGCTGTGCTGGCCCCCGCCGATGCCGTGGTCACGAAGGCGGGGCGCGAGATGGGTTACGGGAACGTGGTCTATCTCTCGCACGGCAACGGCCTGACAACGCGCTACGCGCACCTGGACGAGTTCGGTGTGCGGGCGGGACAAAACGTGAGCCGGGGTGACGTGATCGGCTACATCGGCGACACGGGACGGAGCCTCGGTGCCCATCTGCACTACGAGGTCCTGGTCAACAACACGAAGGTCGATCCAGTCCAGTACATCCTGGACAGCCGCAGCACGTACTGACGTCACCTCACCCGAGGCTTCGACCGTCTCCGTATCAGCGAAACAAGCGTCGCTTCATCCACCGGAATCCCAGCCAGCAGCTCGCTCCCGTCACGGCGATTGTGTAGGCCACAGAGACCGCGAGGCCCTGGGTCACCCGGCCGAGGGCCATCTCCCTTGTGGCGGCCGCCGCATGGGTCAGCGGCAGGGCCCAGGCGATCGCTTGCCCCCAGTGAGGAAGTATCTCGAGAGGGAAGAAAGTGCCCGAGAAGACGTACATCGGCGACACGATCAGGTACATGGGGATATTGAACGCTTCGATCCGCGTGGTGCATCCCGTGAAGCAGAGGGCAAGTCCCGCGAACATCAGCCCGTTGAGAAAACAATAGGGGATGATGCCCAGCGCGGTGGGGTCGTGGATGAGCCCGAATCCCGTGATGACCATCAGCATCACGATTCCCGTGAAGAACCCCTTCGTGGCCCCCCACAGGAGCTCACCCAGGATGATGTCACCGGCCGTCAGAGGCGTGGCCAGCACGGCGTCAAAGGTCTTCTGGTAGTGCAGGCGCACGAATGTGCTGAACGTGTTCTCGAAGAAGGTCTGGTTCATCACGCCGGCCGCGATCAGGCCCGGCGCGATGAAGGTCGCATAGGTGTACGCCTGCCCGCGCCAACTGACGGTGTTGATCAGGCTGCCGAGTCCGGCGCCGAAGGCCGCGAGGAACAGGAATGGCTCCGTGAGGGGCGGAAGCAGGTTCGTCCTCCACGTGACCATGTAGACGTCGGCGTCGCGCCGCCAGACGGTCCACGCGAGTCCCCCGAGCATTCGTTTCAGATTCACGTGTTTCTCATTCCCGCAACTCCCGGCCGGTCAGCTTCAGGAAGACATCTTCGAGCGTCGCCATCCGGAGCAGGCACTGCTCGAGGTGGAAGCGGCTGGTGAGTTCGCGGTGCGTGCCCTCTCCATCGTCCGTGTAGACGTAGAGCCTGTCGCCATGCAACTCACCCTGCCAGCCGCGGTCGGCGGCGAAGCGACGCACGCTCTCACCGGCTCCGTACACCTCGACCACGGCCTTCCCGATCTCCCTCCGCACCAGCTCCGATGGGGCGCCTTCGGCGACGATCTTCCCTCGGTCCATGATGGCGATGCAATCGCAGAGGAGGGCGGCCTCTTCCATGTAGTGAGTGGTGAGGAGGACGCTCGTCCCCGACCGGACGAGCCGCTGGATCCGCTCCCACACCTGATGCCGAGCCTGTGGGTCGAGCCCGGTCGTCGGCTCGTCGAGGATCAGGAGCCGGGGCGCGTTCATCAAGGAGCGGGCGAGGATCAGGCGCCTCTTCATCCCGCCTGAAAGCTCCGCGATTCTCACGTCGCGCTTCTCCTCCAGATCCATGAACCGCAGCAGCTCGGTGGCGCGCGAGAGCGCTTCGCCGCCGGGGATGGAGAAGTACCTCGCCCAGACCATGAGGTTCTTGAGAACCGAGAAGTCGGGATCGAGTGTGTCCTCCTGATGACAGACCCCCGTGCGCCGTTTGATCTCGCGGGCCTGTGTGGTGATGTCCATGTCGAAGACACGCACCGAGCCCGAATCCAACGGCGAAGCCCCATGCACGATCCGCACGGTCGATGTCTTGCCGGCCCCGTTGGGCCCGAGCAGTCCGAAGCATTCGCCTCCCATGACGTCGAAGTCGATGCCGTCCACGGCACGCAGGGCCCCGAAGCTCTTGGTGAGGCTGCGCGCGGAGACGATCGGAGAGCCTTCGCGCGAAGGCACTAGAATGAGGCTCCGAAGCTCGCGGCAAGCAGCGCCAGATCCATCCCGTCCACGAATCCGTCGCTGTTGAGGTCGGCCTGCTGGAGGTAGCCCGGATCGCCGGCCTGTGTGCCGAAGGCCCCCGCCAGAAGGAACAGGTCGCTGCCGTCCACACGGCGCGATCCGTTGATGTCGGCCCGCGAGGGCGCGAACAGCACCTCCAGCGCGTTAGACAGCGTGGCCGACTGGCCGTCCGGATTGGTGATCTTCAGGTCGCGGGGCCCCACCGGAGCCAGGGGGGCCACCGCCAGATCAAGGACGATCCGTGATCCCGAGATCAGGTTCACCGAAGACACGGTGATCGCGCTTCCAAAGGAGATGTTCGAGCCGGGACGGAAGCTGGACCCTGACACCGTGACCCCCGAGGCGGAAGCCCCTTGTGTCAGGGAGATCCGCGGCGCCGGAGTAATCGCCGGCGCGGGGAAGCAATAGGTCGGCTCCGAGACTTCGACGTCGTCGATGTACCATCCGGCACCAGTGGCGCCGTTGAAGATCAGATGGAGCACATCGTTCCAGAGCCTGAACCGCAGCCTGATGGTCCTGCCCACGAAGGGGGTGAGGTCGAACACAGCGCGCTCCCAGGCGCCCGACTGCCCGGCATAGACGGGCGTGCCTGGGCGCAAGGGCCGGCCGTTCTCGGAGTCGCAGACGTCGGGGTATCCGCCCACGGGTTCGATGTACACCGGCAGTGCGGTGTCGGGCTGCACCTCGACCCACCCGGCGTCGTCAAACGAGTTGGGCGGCTCCCTTCCAAAGATATCGAACCAGTGCCAGAATGCGAGCCGCGCGGTCGCGACTCCTCTCAGGTCGATCGGAGGTGAAACCAAGGTACCGTCGGCGCCTCCGTCGTAGACACCGCGAAGGTCGGTGCCGAAGACGCTCTGCCCCGAGAAAGCCGAGGGGGGGCCGTACGCCGGCGCGCCCCTCTCCCATTCCGCGTGCGGGCCCGTAACCGTCCAGCCGGGATCGGGCCCCTCCATGTCGTCGGCGAACAGGATCCTTCGATCCGAGGTCTCGATGGTGACTCCCTCGGTCGGGCCGCCGATCGATGTCCGGTTGCCGCGGGAATCCTCGGACTCCACGCCGGCCCTGTACCTCGCGCATGCCTGTGCGCCGTGCACGGTCACGTCGTGGCTGGTCGTCAGCCTGAGGTTTCGGGCCGTGAGCTGAGGGCCGGATGTTGGTGTCAGCGTGACCTCGCTCGTTGCGGGGCGATCGGTCGCCCACCGCAGGACGACGCGGTCGTCGGCCGGGATGGCGGACACCCTGCTGATGACGGGGCCTGCGCAATCGACTGCCGGAATGGATGCCGTCGCCGTGCGGGGCGTCCCCGTCCCATCGTCGGCGTCGAGATAGGAGGCGGTGATCAGGCCGCCCGGGTCAACGCGCAATGTCCCCGGGCTTCCATCGGAGCTGAGGGGCACATCGGCGCGGAAGGCGCCGCTGGTCGATCCGTCCTCGACGAGCGTGATCGTAAGAGCGTGCGGATCCGACGTCGAGGCCACCTCGATCCCCACGGTGTCTGTGAGCGAGGGGTCGAGATCGAGGTCGCGGTCCATGAGTGTCACCGGCACCGAAGGATCGGCGCAGGTGACCGCGTCGCGCTCGAAGGCGAGGCGGCCCTCGCGGCAAGTCACCCTTCCCGAAACCACGACGTCATCGATGCGCCACCCCGTGCCGGTCGGGTCCACTCCGCTCTGGATGAAAACGTGGAACCGCAGGCGGGTGACACGCCCGGCGAGCGCGCTCAGGTCGAACACATCGGTTCCCGATCCCGTCCCGCTGAACCCTCCCAGCTCGAGGCCCGTATGCGAGGCCTCGGGAGCAATCGTCCTCGGGTATCCTCCCGCCGGGACGATGGTCACCCAGCGAGAGCCATCCCACGCCTCGACCCAGCCACCGTCGCCTCCACTGAACGAGGACGCGAAGTCGAAGGAGTGCGCCACGGTCAGGATGGGGTCGAAAGCCCCCTCGAGGCTGAAGGGAGGAGACACCAGCGCGAAGTCGGCATGCTGCTCGCCGGCCATCCGCACGTACAGGCCCGAGGCGGGCGTGGCCGCAAACCCGCCTCCGCTGAGAGGCTGAATGGTCCATGTGTCGCCCTGACCAGCGTGACTCCATGCCGGAGCGCCAGTCGCGAACTCCTCCCGCAGAAACAGCGCAGGGTCGGAGGTCTGAAAGTCGCGCACGGGG
>JAWPNA010000421.1:0-2491 GCA_045402695.1 Acidobacteriota bacterium | reverse complement strand
GTACTCGACCGTTTCGGACCGCAGGAGTTCCGCCTGAAGCCCGGCGAGCAGGGTGCGGTCGGCTACTTCGACGCGAACCTTGAGCCGATTGGTGCAGACCGTCTCACCGTTTCGAGAGGCTTGGGCGCAGCCGTAGTACCGATAGAGCACGCCTTTGACGTGGTGGCTGCCGACCACATTGATTGATCGGCCGCATGTGCCGCACGTCATGAATCCGCTGAACAGCGTCGACGAATAAAGCTTTGCGTTTCGCCCGCTGATGAGTGCGTTGCATGCTCGTCGCTGAGAGTTGAGGGCGGCATCGGTCACGCGCATCCGCTCTTGCACTCGTGCGGCGAGTTCATCGCTTACGATGCGGAGGTCCGGCTGCTCGAGCATCTGCCACTGATCCTGCGGCAGGCGCCTCGTCGCCTTCGTGCGTGAACCGGGTCGGCGTGTCTGCTGTGTCCGCCCCCAAACCAGCAAGCCGCGGTACTTCGGGTTACGCAGAATGCGCTGCACGGCGCCCACGCGCCACGAGCCGCCACGTGGCGGCGGATGGCCGTACTCTGTCAATCGCGTGATGATGTTTGGTACGGACACTCCGTCGCCGTACCAGGTGTAGATGACCCGAATCGCGTCGGCCTCTGTGGGTTCCACCTCGAGGCGGTACCCGATCATCTCGCCGGGACGACTCAGGTCTGGGATGCCGACGCTCCGATAGCCGTACGTCTTCCCGCCGGTGGCGAAACCGCGGGCGAGTTGGCCCTTGAGCCCGCGCTTGATTTTCGCGGCCATCTCTCGGAGGTACATCCCGTCGACGAGGCCGTGAACGGTGATGAGCGTCTCGTGTTGCTCACTGTCGGAGTCGATGCCCTGGCTGATGTAGATGACGCGGGCGCCGACAAACTTTAGCTGCTGGACGATGCGCAACGCATCGGGGAGGTCACGCGCCACGCGTGAGGAATCATCGACGAGAAGAATGTCGAACGGGCGCGGACGCTCGTTCGCTGCGTCGAGCAGGGCCTGTAGTCCCGGTCGGCCCTCGATGGAGGCGCCACTGATGCTGGCGTCCTTGAAGATCTGGTCGGCTTGCCACGTCCAACCGTGATGCTTTGCGTACTCCTGACAGCCGCGAATCTGATCGTCGAGCGAAGTCTTCCGCTGCAGGTCGGACGAGAAACGCGCATAACAAGCGGTGCGCATGTTCGAAGTCTACACTCACGCGACCGACTGATCGCGCAACAATCGCTCCACTAGCGCGGGAATGATCACGGTATCGATGAACGACAGCAGCTCAGGGTAGGGAAGACGCTGTGCGCGTAGCGGTGCTCTGTTGAGAGCCCCTCGATCCTGGCTTGTTCCGGTGTATCGCGCCACGTTCATTGAACGTGGTTGCGCGCTGGTCCCGCTCAAGGTCTGCTTCTGGGATGAACAGTGGCTTGCCGCTGAACGAGAATCGGGCGTATCAGGCGCATCCGGCCAGCTCGATTGCCCCCACGTCCCGCGCAGTTTGACGCTGGGGACACCCGTCACGGCTGGCCACCTTTGCCGGGGAGGTATTTCGAGGCCCGCCCAGAAATACCTGGCCAGGCAGCGAGGATGCTGGTGAGCGAATCCCGCTCCGCCTGCTCGACGAGGTCAGCGCGCTTCCACGCAGCCAGATCGAGCCGATCGAAAATGGCCTGCTCGACGCGCTCGCGGAGCACGACAGGCGAGAGTGCGTCGAGTTCCCAACAGCGAGAGTCGTAGCGGTCGGCATACCAGCGGTATCGGGGGTCACGCTGCTTAGTATGGGCCATGAAGGACGGGAGGTCGCGGTGAGTGTCCTGCTCAATCAGCGCCAGCCGAACGAGACGCACGCCGTAGGTAAAAAGGCGCCGCGGAAGGTCCACCTCGCTCATGTGGAGGCCGCTCGGGTCCCAATCTCCGACGTAGAGAACGGTGAGGAGCTTCTGCGCGCGGCTCGTCTCGCTCGCGGCCTGATGAATCGCCGTGGCTGAGCCGTAGCCGTGCATCACACGGAACGTGACGCCATACTCGTGAAGCACCGGCGCAACGGTTCCGCGCACGGTCCCTTTTTCAGACCAGACTTCGATCCATTCCGGCTGATCGGTCCAGCGGTCGCGTCGATACGCCCGTTTCACTGTCTCGACGTAGGCCGCTGGATCTTCCCAGGCGTTCACGCGCTCGGCTGCTCGCGTTTCGTCCACGATCCAATCCCACGGGATCAGCCCCTCCTCGCGGGCGTAGGTGAGCTGAGTGCTTACGCGGTTCGTCTCGCCCTTCGTCATCGCGGTAATCAGCCCCATGGTGAACAGTCGGTAACAGACCGCGCGGACGCTCGCCGGTTGAATCTCCCGCAGCGTGCTGGAAGCGGCCTCGATGAGCGCCAAGCTCCGTCGAGACTTGCCTCGTCGCCGGTTTGAGGCGCGCGTCGCGGCCCCGTCGTCGCCAAGCTGCTCCGCCGGGCCGTGACGCGCCATCCTGTCCGCGATCATTTCGGCTCGCC
>JAWPNA010000367.1:0-11685 GCA_045402695.1 Acidobacteriota bacterium | reverse complement strand
TCGATTGATCGCTGGGCGGTTCACTGTTGCTTCTGCTTCTCCAGCTCCTTCTTCCGCAGCTCATTGATGCGCTCCAGGAGCTCCGCTTCGCTGGGGTAGGTCTTTCCCTTCTCTTGCCCGTACGCGAGGACGTTAACGAAGCGGCCGCCGAACTGGCTTGTCACGAAGATCAGATACTCCACATCGAAGCCCGGCTGCACGTATTTCTGAAAGTACGCCAGGTTGTCGTAGTCCAGCGTGACCTTCGCCGGCAGCAGGAAGTCGCCGGGCTTGTCTCCGCCCTCACCGAAGAAAAGCAGGAGCCGCCCGTTCTTGTTGAAGATCTGCACGTTGTTGAACGAGGCGTCCACCGCATACAGCTTGCCTTCGCGATCCAGCGCAATGCCCTTGGGCCTCGCGAAGTGTCCGAGGTTGTCCCCGGGCTTTCCGAACGCCGCCTTGAAGTGGCCGTCACGGTCGAACTTGACCACCTGGAACCTCCCGGCGTCGGTGACGTACAGGTACCCCTCCGAATCGAACGCGAGATTGGTGGGACGATCGAGCCGCTCGTTTGGCTCCCCCTTGTCGCCGATGGACTTGACCATCTCGCCGCTCTGCTTGTCGAAGATCTTGATCAGCCCATTGGCGGGGTCGGCGACGTACAGTCTGCCCTCAAGCGGCACCGCGTCCACGGGCTTCCATGCTCCCGCGGTCCCGTACGCTCTGAGGTACGCGTCGTTCACATCGAACACGACGACCTGCCCCCGTACCGGGTCCGCCACGTATTTCGTCCCATCGGGTTCGATGCTGATGTTCAGCGGTTGAATGAGCTTCCCCGGGCCAGTGGCCCCCTCCAGAGGTCCGAACGACTTTTTCTTCAGATCGAACACAAGGACCGTCGCGTTGGTGTCACAGACGTAGATCTTTCCGTCGTGCATGGCCACGCCGTACGGCTTGTCCAGCCTGAGGTCCTGCAGCTCGCCCACCACGAACCGATTGAACGATGACTGCTCCTCGATGTCCTTCAGTCCGCTGAATGAGGTGAGATACTGGATGCGAGGCAGCTCGGGGGGAGGCGGAAAGAAGACCGGTGGCCCGGCCTTCCGAAGGGGGGCGGCGCAAGCCGCCGAGAGGAATACCAGACCCAGGCACGCCGCGGCTCTGAAGGTCGCCGCGGGGCGCTTGCTTCCCGTCGGCACCGAGCACATCGGATTCGTCACGAGTTCACGCATCGGCTGGCCCTGAGTTCGCCTGGGAGATCAAAACGGCCGGTCAGTCTATCACCTCCCCATGCACTGAGAGAGGGCGGAGGGATGAGAACGCGAGGAGGAAAAGCGAGAGGGGAATGGCGTCCATTCCCCTCTCGGTCGGTTCAATCGGATGCGCTACGGAGTGGCGCCCGGATCGTCACCCTTGTCATGGCAGGTCAGGCAGAGCCGGCTGTTTTCGTCCTTCCTCCAGAGCAGACTCTTGTCGCCCGTGTTGCCCTTGTTGTGGACCGAATGGCAGGTCGCGCACTCCATCTGGGTGTTCCCCGGGCCGTACAGGTGGCTCCTCACGTCGCCGGCGGTGCCCATTGGGGTGCCGTCCGCCGGTTTGATCTCGGTGTCATCCGTATCGGCAACATCGTAATTGAAGCCGATCGGGTGATGATTCCCGAGGTAGTTGTCCTTGCCGATGACGTACTCCGCGCCGATCGTGGTACTGCCGCCGCTCTGAGACAAGGCCGGCTGGGAGGCGTTGCCGTACGAATTGACGGAGATGCTTCCATCATGACAACTCAGACAGAGCAGAGAGACGCCGCCCGGCTGGTTCAAACCGTTCAAGATGGCCTGCGATGCCTTGGAGCCGACCGTAGGCGCCCCCGGGCCGTTCCAATACATGCTGTAGGAACCGGCGTTGCCGGTCAGCTCATGGTTCCACAGAGGCAGGTAGTCGAAATCGTCCGGGGCCTGGGGGCCGCCGCCGATCCCCGCTCCCGGGCCGAGATTGGCCGAGCTCAGCTTGTACGTGTTGTGCGGGGAATGGCAGAAGATGCAGATTCTCGAATCGGTATCGGTCGATGATACGTACGCCCCCAGCCCATTGGCTCCCGTGCTGAGATCATGGGCGGTGTCGTTGATCCCGGCGCCCGCCACGTAGATCCCGGTGTACGCCATGACGCTGGACGAAGCAAGCAGCCCAAGGCCGAGGGCGAGCAACCCCGCGAAGTACCTTCTCATCGTTCCTCCTTTGGTGGGATGTGTTTGCATTGTCTATCCCCTCCTCCTTGCGTGGGCGCGCGCGGGTTTCCCCGCCTGCTTCCCCCTATGGTCCTATGGTTTGCGCGGTGGGAGTACGATTCTTCCTCCCCCCTCTCCCTGACGCTGTTGGGTCAATGTTCGGCTTCATTGGAGCCGCGGGCGTGATGATGTTCCCCGTGCTGTCCGGACCCACGGTCAGCGTGGCAGCAGGTGAGTCGAACGTGTATCCGGGCTTGGTGACGAACAGCGTGTAGGTGGCCGGCTTGAGGGATCCGACCGAGAACGTGCCGTTGCTCGCCGTGTAGACCGTCCGGACCAACGTCGTTCCTTTCTTCACGGTCACGGTGGCCGAGGGCACCGCCACACCCTCGGAAGTCTGCACCATGCCGCTGATCGTGAAGTAGGCCGGAGAGGCCATGCAGGTCCTGGTGCTCCACTGTCCGGCGGTATCCTGGGCTTTGTGTGTGATCGTGTATGAGCCCACGTTGAGATAGGTGCGCGTGAAGGGCCCGAACGGCGCGTTCGAGTCGCTGGCGATCACGCCGCCGTCGCCCCAGTTCACGGTGACCTTGCTGACGCCGGTGCCATCCGTATCCGTGGACGCATCGTTGACGGTCATGGTCCAGGTGTTTGGATCCCAGACGCAGGTGCCGAGGCTCATGTCGGGCGGGTCGTCCACCGCGTAGACGTTCACGGGCTTGCTCGTGGAGCCACCGCTCACTCCCCATTCCTCCACGGTGAGGGTGATCGTCTGGGCGCCCGCGGAAGCGTAGGTGTGGGATGCCGTCATGCCCGACGCGGAGGAGCCGTCGCCAAAGTCCCAGGTGTATGCGTCGCAGTTGGCGCTGCTGCCACTGCAGGTCGATGCCGAGGCGTCCACGTCAACCATGAGCGTGTTCGGTGAGCCGAGCTGGTAGCTGAAATTGATGTATGGAGGAACGGACGGCGTGCCGCTGTGAATCCCGGCGGCCTTGCTGGCCAGCACCGCCTTGGTCTTGTACGAAGCGTCGTTCCTGGTGGCGTTCTGGACGACATCCGCGCCGGCGACAGTGCCAAGTGAGGCGCCGGCCAGATTGACCGTGGTGCCGCCCGCCACCGACACGATGTAGGTGTCGAGGTCCCCTCTGGTGATGCCATCTTCCTCGAGAGCGCCGGCGCCGGCGATCCTGACCTTGCTGCCGGCCGCGAAACCGGTGTTGCTCGCCACGGTGAGAACCTTGCTGCCGGCCGCGACGCTGCCCGTGGTGCTGGCCTGGGCCGTGCCGCCGCCGTGGCACTGACCGCACGCGTGGTCCACATCAACCCATACCGCGTTCGTATAGCCTTCGTGGGGCGACGTATTGGCGTTCACGGTAGCGGTCAGAGCACCGGCCGGGAAGGTGGAGTAGAGCGGCGAGGTGTTGATGCGCCACAGGTGGATTCCCTCGGGCATGTGGCACGTAAAGCACGCTTCCACTGGATCGGTGTCCATGTTCTCGAGCGGCGTGCCGGGGCCGCCGGCGTGCAGAATCGTCGTCAGGTCAACCTGGGGAACCTCGGCTGCCTCCTCGGGATTCGAGTGGCACTCCGTGCATTCCTCGAGGAAGAACCCCTCCGGATTGGCTTCCTTCACGGTGCTCTTGTGGGGATTGTGACACCCCGTGCAGCCGTTGCCCGTGTTGCCGGCTTCTCCGTGAAGCTGGAAGTCGCTGCCGTAACCAGCGCCCAACGTCGCGCTGGGAATCTGATCGAAGGTGCCGGTGAACCGCCCGTGCGTGCTGTTCAGGAACTGGTTGCCCTGCGGATGGCTGACGAAGGCGACCGTGTTGTGGGCCGGCCCGACCTTCAACGCGGTTGCCGGGTTGTTGGCGTCATAAGGCAGGCCGCTCGTTTCCTGCCTGTGGCACTCCATGCAGAGAGTCGTGATGATCTGCCCCCTGCGTGTCTTGGTGCCCGTGTACTCTCCGCCGGCCGAGAGGCAGGTGTATTCACTCGCCAGGCTGCTCCACGTTCCACCGGCGGCATTACACGCCGCCTTGTCCGCATAGACCCCGGGCTTGGAGCACATCGAGGCCGGGTCGCAGGTGGGGAAGCCGCCGTTCCAGGCCGCGCCGGCGACCAGACAAGCCTGAATGCTCCCGTTGCGGCGCCAGGTGAGTGCATTGATGCCGCTGCCGCCGCTGCACTTGCTCGAGAGATTGAGATCCGGGTCGGTCTTACCGGCGACGGTGCAGTACCCGCTTGTCCACGTGAAGCCGTTGGCCGTGCAGGCCGTCTGGTCGGTTCCATACGAAGAATTACCGCTGCACCACCCGGCGACGGGAACCCATGTGTTGCCGCCGGAAGCGCAGGCATTCGGGTCGGCGGCCGCATTCGTGCATATCTCGGCGACGGGGTCGGTGCCGCAATCACTGAACCACGTCTTCCCGGCGCTTTCGCATACTGCCTCTCGCGTATACCGGCCGTCGCTGCAGTACCCCCCATCACTGGCCACCCCTGTGTTCTCGGCGTGGTGCCTACCCCATCCGATCGGATTGGTGAAGGGCGGGACGCCGCCGTTCGTCGTGTCATCGACAGCGGAGAAGTGGCAACGGGAGCAGAGAATCCCGAACTGGTCCCACGAAGCGTACTGGTTGGTGTCGTCTTTCACGCCCCACGAGAGATTGACGAGGTTGCTGTTGGCATCGGAGTTCCTGTCCCAGGTGATGCCGGGGAAAGATCTCTCGGGCTCCTTCCCGCCAGGGCCGGCACCAGACGCGATGGTGGCATCACTGGTCGCGCCGGTCGTGTGACACCGCGAGCAGGAATAGGAGGCGCCGGCGTTCTGAATCCAGTGTCCGCTCGGGCAGGTCGAGGCGGTCTTGGTGGGGTCGTCGCAGACCCCCGACGGCCCTGTCGCCCAGGTCCCGCCAATTGCCGCGCAGGTCGAGCTGGTGGTGTACGCGGGCGATTCGCAGACTCCCCCCAACCACTGGGCCCCGGCATTCGCGAGGCAACTGGTCTGGTCGGTGTACGCAGGGAGGGTGCAGACGCTGCCGGTGGCCGCGGGAAGCTTGGCGATTGCCCTTGGCAAGGGGCTCAGCCAGTCGCCATAGATCCAGGCCAGGTCTCTCGGCACACCACCGATCGTGATCCGGCCTGTGATCCAATCAAACACGTTGCCGCTGTCGTCCGCAGGGTATTCCGTTCCCGCAGGGCCGGCCCACGGGAGGCCGACCGTCACCTTCCGAGACATGTTCTTGTGGCCCATCTTCAGGTAGTGCTCACCGATCCATCGGATTTCGGTGCCGTTGTACTGGGTTCGTTCGTTGTGGCACCGGAGGCACTGATCTCCGGGGCTCGTCGTCAGAGTGAGGCCGGTATCGACGGGGGCATTCCATCTTCCGGTGCAGGTTCCGGAGGTAACCCACGTTCCGCCGAGTCCGACACATTCGGCGACGTTGCGGCTATGGTCTTTCATCGTGACGGAGCATCTGCCGTTGCTGTACAGCCTGCCGGGAATGGCTTCACAACCGGCCTGATTCCCGTCGTTAGCTGGGTCGTTGCAGACCGACGTGGTCCAGGCAAGGTTGTTCGGAGATGTGCCCACCGCCTCGCAGGCTCCCTGCGTAGCAAAGGCCGGGAACCTCACCGCGAGACATTCCGGACGGATTGTGGGAACAGGTGCATAGCCGGTCGTTGCCACGGCGCAGGTACCCTGCGTTGGCAGGTCAAAGGTGCCGTCCATCTGCTGCACGGCGCCGTCATTCAGGTGAACGATCTTAGCCAAGGTATTCCCCGTGCCAAGCACCAGGGGAACAGCCAGAGCGAGTGCCACAACCAGAAGGGTTCTTATCTTCGCAGCCATTTTGCAGGCTCCTCCGCAGTGATTCTTCCGAACTCCCCTCTCCCGGGCTGGTCGTAGCGTTCCGGGATTACGCCACCCTTCCGTTTTGCAAGAACCAAACCAGGCGAGACACGGTGGCGGGCCAGGCCGGTCAGCCACCCAGGAATCGAGGCGACTCGCTGCTCACCGATCATCTTACTATGGCGGAAGCGACTGATGCCGTTGAGTTTATAGGCCTCGGTGCCCACTTCCTGATCGGTGCACCCGCTTGGATCTGGTCATTACTATGCGAGGTATTTCACCCAGTGCCCGGGGGATTTGCCGCTACGCCGAGGCGGCCGGGATCCGGGGGAATCTAGGAGGCGACGGTCGCGGTGGAGCTCACGTGCGCCTCGTAGAGACCAGCGCATTGGACGCAGAGCCCTTGTGGGGGGCTCCACGAGGGGAAGTCCCGTCCGATCTCAGCGAGAACGTCCCCCGGCATGCACTCCGGCGCCGACTGGAACGACGTGGTCGGAAACCGGCACAACGGACACCGACTTGGTCGCGATCCCATGACGGGACGCCCGGAGAGTGCTTCGCTCCCCTCTCCGCCGGGGTGCGCGGCGAATGACCAGAGATCCTCGTGACGCGGCCGGCCTCCCTCGAACAATCGCCGGAACTGCTCCTGCGCGGCTTCGCCGAGCATCGCGAAAGCGGCGAGGAATGCGCCGCGCGAACTCTCGACCCCTTCGGCGGAGAGGTGACCACGCGCGGCCAGCCTTCCATCAATGGTCGTGTTCCACAAGATCCTGTATCTGTCGCGCACGAGGTTTTCGTATGCCGGGCCGGCGTCCATGGCAGGCACTGACCTGGTGTATCCAAAGGAAGGATCCACCATGTCGGCCGCGTGGTACAGCTCGTGGCGCAGCAGGGTCATCAGCCGCTCCGGCTCCAGCAGCGTGGCCGGCCTCAGCCGGATGACCAGGACGGGCCCGGCCTCTGACGGCCCCGGCCCGCCCTGGCGATTCTCATGGAGATCCGCCCCCTCCTCCTGCGCCGTGACCGCGGGCAGGACCAGGCATCGTGATGTGCCCCGCGCGAGGAGAGGCTGCTCCGCAAGCATCTCGTAGAGCATTGCGGGCAGCTTCAGGAGGACGAACCAGCGCGAGTGCAGATCCCTGAACCGCGACTCTTTCTCTTCGTCGTTCTGAAGCTCGTAGATCAGATCCCGTTGGCGCCTGAAGCGCCGCCGATTTTCGCGCGGGATCGACTCGACCGCCAGCAGCACCGACTCTTCAACGAGCCGCGGCTCGAGGTCCACACGGTAGGCGGTCATCGTCGTGCTCATCGGGCCCCTTCATCGAGTCGATCGGATCTGGAGCAAATCGTCCGGATCGCCGGACGACCCGCACGCCATCGGCACGCTGTCGTCCTCCGTCGCGGGCCGAAGCTCGAGCAGCTCCGATCCTTCGGGAATACCGATCCCGCGGCATTGTGCCCTGACGAACGTCGCGCACAAAGAGCCCAGCATCCCGTACAGCCCCCCGGCGTCTTCGCGCGCAAGGCTGGAACCGAAGGCGATGCCGAAACGGCCCAGGTGCTCCTTCAAGAACCGACGCAGCGCGTGCCGCGTGACGAACAGCATCTCGGTTTCGCCGCCCTCCAGGGCACAGGCTTCCTTCAACGACAGGAAGTCGAGAAACTCCAACTCACAGGCCACGTGGTCGAGCCGGTCGCTCGAGCCGACGGATGGCCCCAGGCCAAACGCGAGGTAGAAACCTGCGATGTCGGCCAGCTCCTGGGCCTGCTGGAAGACCGGACCAAGCTCGTACTCGGTTTCGAAGGGGCAGACCTTCCCGCGCAACGTGTGACCGAAAACCGCGTCGTACATCGTCGTCAGGCGCATAAGTGTCGGCTCCGGCGACAGTGACACCGCCTGGACGGCGGCTCGCAGGGTCCCGTCTCTCTCGGTGTCCAGCGCTCGGGCCGCCTCCCGCAGCGCGCGACGGCTCTCGGCCGAGAAAAGGGCCCGCATCGTCCGTTCGCTCGGCGGCTGGAGGCCCAGGCTCAGCGCCCGCGCCAGCACGCCGCGGGCCAGGCATTCGTCCACGCTTGGAGTGCGAATCGCGCGCGGCGCTCCGATCTCGCTCATGACGCAGTCACCCTTCAGATCGAGTTGGCGTGGACGGAGGGTCTCACGTGCAGCGGCTCCTCCACGGTCGTCCGGAAGATCTCCCTGCCGTCCTGCCCGAAGGCGATCACCGTGTCGTTGTACAGAGTGAACGGCCGCCCCCGGTACTGCCCCTCGTACACCTTCGGCCCCTCCTCGATCTCGTAGCGGAAAATGATCCTGTTCGATCGCCGGAAGAGCTGGAGCACTGCCAGCAGCTCCCGGTCGGGGAAAGAGTATGCCTCGATGGCGCGCTCCACGCCCGGCCCGAACATCTGCTCTGAGTAGGCGCGCGGCACCCACCTCGGCGGGATGTAGTAGCCATTGGGCTGGGTCCCGAACTGCGGGTACAGCGGCAGCGCCACCTGCGCGACGTGCACCATGTAGTACAGCGGGTTCTGCCGGTCCTCGGCCCACGTGCCGTCGTCCTGGATCTTCACCAATCCCTGCATCCGGATCTGTCCGATGCAGGCGGCCATGCAGCGGGTTTCCATCGGCTGGCCGTCCGACTCCGGATCGGTCCCCTCGACTCTCGGGTAGCAGGCGATGCACTTCTCGCTCGTGCGCGTGTTGCCGCGGTACATGGTCTTCTTGTAGGGACACGCCTCCACGCACTTGCGGTATCCGCGGCATTCGCTCTGATCCAGCAACACGATGCCGTCCTCCGGCCTCTTGTAGATCGCCTGGCGCGGACAGGCCGCCAGGCACGCGGGATAGGAGCAGTGGTTGCAGATGCGCGCGAGATAGAAGAACCAGGTGTTGTGCACGGGGAGCTTCTCGCCCGTGGGGTCGAGTGTGTTTCTGACTCCTTTCTTGCCGAGCGGGTTGTCCTCGTAGATGTTGGGCGAGGTCCACTCCTGATCGGTGGGCAGGTATCCGAGCACGCGCGCGCTCTCCGGCTCCAGCGTCGTCTCGGCCGCCTCGAAGATCGTCTTGCCATTGAACTCGCCGTAAGGCCCGAATCGCTGCGAGGAGAGGCTCCCTCCCCACTCCTGGCCTTCAGGGTCCGCCTCGTGCAGCATCTTGAGGATCTTCATGTCCCAGAACTGCGGGTAGCCGCCGTACGGCTTGGTCTCGACGTTGGCCCACCACATGTGCTCCTGCCCCTTGCTGAAGGTCCAGGTGGACTTGCAGGCCATGGTGCAGCTCTGGCACGCGATGCAGCGGTTGATGTTGAAGACGAAGGCGAACTGTTTCCTGGGGAAGCGGGCGTCGTACGGATACGCCATCTCCCTCCCGAGCTGCCAGTTCCTCACCTTGGACATGGTTCCTCCCCCGCCGCGACGCCGCCGTCATCACCGCTGTCGCGCACCACGACACGGAAACGCCCCCACACCTGGAGGCTCTCCCGGATGATGCCGGTGATCTCGTCATGGCCCAGCACTTTCAGCGCGCGGTGCGCGCCCGCGTAGAAGGGTTGTTGAAACAGAGCGGCGAGCCGCCCTTCGTCGAACCCGAGGGCCGCGAACTCCTCGGCGAACGCGCGCGCCATCTCGCGGATCGACTCCCGATCGGCCGGCAGCGACACGCCCACCAGAACGTTGGGATCCTCCGGGTCCGGATCATCGTACGGCATCAGATCCCTCCTTGTCTTCAGGCCTTCTTCACCCTGACGACCTGGCCCGCCAGGTATTTCTTCATGAAGTCGCTCTCGTTGTCGGGCGTGAACCCGGTGGTGGCAGGCTTCCAGATTCCCTTTCCGCCAAGCCCGCCGTCCTCCGCCTTGGTCACTCTCACGAGGGTTTCCTTCGGCACGGTATTCAGGGCATGGTTGTCCGCCTCCCCGCCGAAGATGAACCCCATGAACACCTTCGCCTTGTGAAACAGGGTGTCGGTCTGGTGCATCGGCATGTGCCAGTTGCGCGTCACCGATTGCTGCGACCCGTAGCGCAGATTGGCCTGGTACCCCGTGTTCTCGGACAGCGCCCGCCCGTCGGGCCGTGTCTCGTGCGCCCTCACGCTTTTCTCGGTGGCGATGAACGGCGCGTGCTTCATCATGACGATATTGTACGGGTAGGCGTGGTTGTACTTGACCCGCAGCATGCACCGCGAGACCCGGTAGAAGAACTCGTCGGGCTTCGCGCCCAGGTAAGGACGGTCCGCCGGGTTGGCGTCTATATAGACATAGTCCCCATCGTTGATTCCCAGGTCTCGAGCCGCCTGCGGGTTGACGTGGAGCTGGTGCTCTCCGACGCAGGGGGCACGCTTGTCGATGCGATACGGATCTCCGAAGTTGGAGTCGTACAACATGTGCCAATCCACGTTCGACCAGCCGCTGTGGACCCGGTGGCGAGTCTTGGGTGTGAGGCAGTAGAACTGGTATCCCTTCTCCCAGAGGAAGTTCTTCGTCCCCTTGACCTGCATCCACGGCATTTTGACGTTGCGTATCGTGCGATGGTCCCAGTGCTCGGCGGCCTGTGAGATGCCGTAGTCCTCGGGGCGTACGAACGGGTTGGAGCTGACGATCACGTTTGGCAGGTAGGGAGTGGCTTCCGGCCCTTCGCGGTGCACGATGAAGTTTTCGCCGTACTCGATCGCCTCGGGCACGTCGGCGTACGCGTGCAGCCTTCCAGTGTCGGTGTGGAACGGCTCGCTGTCGTGGACCTGCTCGTAGAACGGCACCCTCGGGTAGGTCCGGAAGTTCAGCAACGCGCCACCGGATGGTCCGTGCTTGCCGGCCATGATGTCGGCCAGTTTGTACCCCGCCGTCGTGGTGCAGGTGTCGAGCAGCCGCTGGAGGTACACCTCGCGCTTCCCCTCGTGCTCGAACCGGAACATGTCCACGAAGCGCGTATCGCCTGTGAGGTCACCCAGCGCCTTTCCGATGCCGGCCAGGATCGCCAAGTCATCCTTGCTGTCGAACACGGGAGGTATCCCGCCCTTCCAGATTTGCAGGAAGGGGTTCGAGCAGCTCGCCGTGACCTCAAGTCCCTCGAACTCCAGCCAGGAGTTTGCGGGCAGCGCGATGTCGGAGTACTCGATCGAGGCGGTCATCTGGATGTCGATCGAGACGATCATCTCGACATTGGGGTTGACGTTTTTGATCATTTCGTAGGCCCACTTGGCGTTGTTGATGAGGTTGACGTTGCTGAAGATGATCGCCTTGGTGGGCGTGGGCATGTGGGTGTCGCCCGTGAAGCACCTCCGGCCCTTCTTCGGCGTGTCCACGATGAGAGACAGGTCGCCGTGGTTCCAGTAGGCCGGCTCCTCGTCCTTCGTGTAAGCGTGGGCGCGCACCTCCTTGCCCGACGCGTTCGTGTCCAGCGCCAGCTCGAAAGGGTCCTCCGCGACCCATCCCTTGAAGCCGGGACCGGTCCACGGCGACCCCTGGAACAGCGCCGCCTTGTAATTGCCGGCCCATGTGTGGCACCCGGCTCCCGGCCGGCCGATGTTGCCGGTCAGCATGAGCGGAAGATACGCGGCCCGGTTCATCTCCGTGGCGTGGAACCAGTGGTTGATCCCCTCGCCCTGGTGGATGGCGGCCGGCTTGATGGTGGCGATGTCCT
>JAWPNA010000220.1:0-2935 GCA_045402695.1 Acidobacteriota bacterium | reverse complement strand
GAGCGGTGGGACGCGGCACCCGGCAACCCGGCCGTCATGGAGAAGGCGGGCATTCCGTTCGCGCTCGGCACTTGCCGGCTGCCGGGAGCGTCCGACTTTCCGCCGAACCTGCGCAAGGCGCTGGCGCGCGGCCTGTCGGCTGACGCCGCGCTGGCGGCCCTGACCGTGACGCCCGCCCGCCTGCTCGGCATGGAGAGGACACTGGGCACGATCGAGCCGGGCAAGATCGCCGACCTGGTGGTCTTCGACGCGGCGCCGGCCGGCGGTCAGGGCGTCTTCGACGAGAAGGCGAAGCCGGCGCACGTCTTCGTGGACGGGGTCAAGTTCGAGATCGAGCAGAAGAAGTCGAAAGGCGATCCCAACGCGAAGGTGGACCCGCGCGGCACCTGGTCGATCAGCTTCACCATCGGGAGCCGAACGGTCAACCGCGCCTGGACGGTGACCGGCACGCAGGGCGCGTACGCTGGCACGGCCGAAACGCAGGCAGGCACCGTCGACTTCGTGTCCGTGAAGCTGGCGGGCAACGAGATGACGGTGGTGCTTCCGCCGCAGGGGGAGCGCCCGCGGCAGGAGATCGCCGTGGTGATCACTGGCGACACGCTGGAAGGAAGCGGCGACCTGCCCGGAGGCGCGAGCTACACGGTGAAGGGACGCAAGACCCAAGGCCCCGAAGGAGGCGAATGATGAGGGCGCCCGGGAAAGCGGCGTTAGTGGTTGGGCTGGCCTGCTCGGTCCCGTTTCTTCTCGCCGGATCCGGCTCCACGACCTCGGAGATCCTGGTGAAGGGGGCCACCATCTGGACGATGTCCGAGTCGGGTACTTTCGAGAAGGGCGATCTGCTGGCGCGCGACGGGAAAATCGTCGCCGTCGCCACAGAGATCGACCCTCCGCGGGGGGCTCTGGTGATCGACGGCGCGGGCAAGCACGTCACGCCGGGGCTGATCGACGCCCACAGCCACTCGGGGGTGGAGGGCGGGGTGAACGAAGGCTCCAACAACATCACGGCCGAGGTGCGCATCGGCGATGTGCTCGATCCTGACGACATCGCCCTGTACCGGGAGCTGGCCGGAGGGCTCACCGCCGCCAACGTGCTGCACGGATCGGCCAACTCGATCGGCGGCCAGAACCAGGTGATCAAGCTCAAGTGGGGGGTCGAGCCCGAGCAGCTCAAGTTCGAAGGAGCGCCGGCAGGCATCAAGTTCGCGCTGGGCGAGAACCCGAAGCGATCCAACTTCAACGTCCCGGGATCACGCCGATACCCCGCCACGCGGATGGGCGTGGAGCAGTCGATCCGCGAACGGTTTCTCGCCGCTCGGCAGTACATGAAGGAGTGGGACGAGTACGACGGGCTCAAGCCCAAGGAGCAGGCCCACAGGGTGCCGCCGCGCAAGGACCTTCAGCTCGACGCGATCGCCCAGATCCTTCGCGGCGAGCGACTCGTGCACAGCCACTGCTACCGGCAGGACGAGATCCTGATGCTCATCCGTCTGGCCGAGGAGTTCGGCTTCCGGATCGCGACCTTCCAGCACGTGCTGGAGGGATACAAGGTCGCCGACGAGATAGCGCGGCACGGTGCGGGAGCCTCCAGCTTCAGCGACTGGTGGGCCTACAAGCTGGAGGCGTACGATGCCATCCCCTTCAACGGCGCCCTGATGACCGAGCGCGGTGTTGTGGTTTCCTTCAACAGCGACAGCGACGAGCTGGCACGGCATCTGAATGTGGAGGCGGCCAAGGCGATCAAGTACGGTGGGCTGTCCGAGGAAGAGGCGTTGAAGTTCGTGACACTCAACCCTGCGCGCCAGCTCGGCGTGGACAAGCGCGTGGGGTCACTCGAGCCGGGCAAGGACGCCGACTTCGTGATCTGGAGCGGGCATCCGCTCTCGGTCTTTACTTTGGCCGAGCAGACATGGGTGGACGGCTCGAAGCAGTTCGATCGGGCGGAGGACCTGGCCGGCCGGGCGCAGGTGGACGCGCGACGCGCGGCGCTGATCGCGAGGGTCAAGAGCAGCG
Organism: Acidobacteriota bacterium; assembly: GCA_045402695.1. Lineage (GTDB taxonomy): Bacteria > Acidobacteriota > Polarisedimenticolia > JACPZX01 > DASXTC01 > JAWPNA01. Next base: position 925 of record JAWPNA010000220.1, on the reverse strand, counting down.
ACACACCCGTCAAGCCAACAGAGGAGGGCAAGCCCTCTCCAAAGGACATGCCCGCCGTCGAGAAAAACCCCGCAGCCCAGGACAAGCCCGAGACGGGCGCTGTCTCGACGGCCCCCGCGCGATCGGCGCTCTCCTGGAAGACGGCACCGCCGGCCGACTACCGGGATCGCCTGGCCGCCTCCTCCGGAACGTTCGCCGTGGTGGGAGCCACCATCCACACGGTCTCATCGGGCGACATACAGGATGGTACCGTGGTGTTCGAGCAGGGAGTCATCACCGCGGTAGGCAAAGGTGTGGCCGTGCCGCCCGGCGCCACGGTGGTGAAGGCCGAGGGTCTGCATCTCTACCCGGGAATGCTCGATGCCGACACGGTCGTCGGCCTCATCGAGATCGGATCGGTGGCCGGCAGCGTGGATACCACAGAGACCGGCAAGATCAACGCAAACGCGCGGGTCGAGACGTCGGTCAATCCTGAGTCGGAGATGATCCCCGTCACGCGCGCCAACGGCATCACGCACGTGCTGAGCGGCCCGCACGGCGGGCTCGTCGCGGGCACGAGCGCCCTGATCCGGCTCGACGGCTGGACCTGGGAAGACCTCACGGCCGTGGCGCCGCTCGCGATGCACGTCAACTACCCGGCCTATCCCCGCCCACCCGGGGAGTCCTTCTTCGGCCCGCAGCAGTCCGAGGAGGAACAGAAGAAACAGCGCGAGGCCGATCTGAAGGAGCTCAAGTCCGCGTTCGAGTCGGCCCGTGCCTACAGGCAGGCGAAGGCCTCCGGCTCCCGGGACCTCAAGCCCGATCCAGTGCTCGAGGCGCTGCTGCCGGTGCTCGACGGGAAGGTCCCCGTCATCGTCAGCGCCTCGGAGGTGCGGCAGATCAAGGACGCCGTCACGTGGGCCAAGGACGAGGGCAGATCGGAAGA
>JAWPNA010000392.1:0-3144 GCA_045402695.1 Acidobacteriota bacterium | reverse complement strand
TAATTGCGCAGCCTTGTTCATGTTGTCAACATAAATCTTCAGATCGACCTCAAATAACATGACTACGAATCTATGCCCAAACCTGGGCCAAGTTGTTGAAACCACATCTACTTATCTACGCTGCCTGAGGGGGAACTTCGGTCTATAGCCCGCACAATTCATGAAGCTCCTGCTGCGACCGCGGATCTGCCAGCCCTGGCGCGCGCTCTGCTGGGCTATCGCACGGCCGCCCCAGGCTCCTTCACCACATGCCCCGCGTGCATCACGAACTCCACTCTCTCCAGCAGCCCGATCTCCTCGATCGGGTCGCCCATCACCGCCGTCAGGTCGGCCGCCAGCCCCGGCTTCACCGAGCCGAGCTCCGAGGAGAGGCCCAGCAGCTCCGCCGCGGCCGAGGTGCCCGCGACGATCGCGCGCATCGGATCGAGGCCGTTCTGCACCATCAACGTGAACTCGTGACCGTTGGCGCCGTGGGCGAACACGCCGGCGTCTGTCCCCAGCGCGATCTTCACGCCTGAGGCGGCCGCCTTGCGGAACGAGGCGCGAGCGACGGGGGCGATGTAGAGCGCCTTCTGCGCCCTCAGGCCGGTCAGCACGCCGGTCTTTGCCTGGCGCTCGACCGCCTCCTGCGCCATCATCGTCGGCACCAGGAAGGTGCCGTGCTCCTTCATCAGGGAGATCGCCTCGTCGTCGAGCGTGGAGCCATGCTCGATGGAGGCCACCCCGGCGCGCACCGCCGCCTTGATCCCATCGTTGCCGTGGGCGTGTGCGGCCACCTTCCGCTCGGCCATCCGCGCCGTCTCCACCACGGCGCGCATCTCCTCTTCGGTGAACTGCTGCACCCCCACCGCGTCTCCCTCGGAGAGCACGCCGCCCGTCGCGCAGATCTTGATGAGGTCGGCGCCATGCTTCACCTGGTATCGCACCGCGGCGCGCGCCTGGTCCACGCCGTCGGCGATGCCGGCGCGGACGTCCGGATCGAAGAAACCCGGCTTGTACCCGTTGGTGTCGCAGTGGCCTCCCGTGATGCCCAGCGCATGGCCGGCGGCGAGGATGCGCGGCCCCGGCACCACGCCCTCGCGGATCATGTTGCGCAGGGCGATGTCGGAAAAGTCCGACGCGCCCACGTTGCGTACGGTCGTGAAGCCCGCCTCGAGCGTCAGTCTCGCGTTGCGCACGCCGCGGATCGCCTGCTCCTGCGGCAAGTCGCGCACGGCGGCATCCTCCCAGTTGGCCCCCTCGCCGATGTAACGGCCCGTGAGGTGGTCGTGGCAATCAATGAACCCAGGCATCACGGTAAAGCGGGACAGATCGATCAGGCGTGCGCCGGCGGGAGGCTTCACGTCGGGCCCCACGGCGGTGAACTTGCCGTCCTCGATCAGGATGACGACGTTGCGGGCGGGGGCGGCTCCCGTACCGTCGATCAGCGTGCCCGCCTTGACTGCCACGACCTCCCCGGCCCGGGAGATCTGAACAACGCAGAGCGCGGCGACGCTTCCCAGGACGAACCAGCGGATCAAGGATCGGCTCCTGACACCTCCCGAATGTGTGAAAGACGCTTATTTTATGACAACCGCGCCCGACGCAGCGTGTCTGATTAAGAGGTCTGCGAATCCGGAGGGGCGCCGCGCGACTTGCGCCGCCGCTCTCGATGGCCGATATTGTGCGAGTCCCACCGGGCCCCGCCATCCTCGGTGAACAGAAGAAAGGTCCCTCCTTGCGCACCAGGGCTGTTTTTTTGTCGGCAGTGTTCCTGCTGGCGTGTCTGTCGGCGGCGTGCGGCATCCTCAGGAAGCCGGACCTGAGCAGGACCACGGGCATCGCCAGCATCCGCAAACCCAGCCGTCCGCTCATCCTGATCCATGGGTTTCTCGGGTCCAAGCTGCGCGACCCGAAGACGCACAAGGTGGCCTGGGGCACCATGGCCAATGTCCTGACAGGCGGGGACACCGACGACCTCGCCCTGCCGCTCACCTCCGACGGCGCCGGGGCCGCGGGCCGGGACCTCGAAGCGTTCGAGGTGTACGGCAGTCTCTGGGGAGTCGACTACTACCGCGAGATCCTCCGGTCGCTGTCGCAGGCGGGCGGCTACCAGATCGGCGACATCGACAATCCGAAGCCGGGCGACAACGCCTTCGTCTTCGTGTACGACTGGAGAAAGGACAACGTGGAATCGGCCCGCCTGCTCGCGCGGGCGATCGAGCGGCTCAAGTCCGCGATGGGAAACCCCGGCGAGCGGTTTGACATTCTGGCCCACAGCCAGGGGGGTCTGATCGCCCGCTACTACATCAAGTACGGCGGAGCCGGGCTGCCCGAAGGGACCAACGAGCCCGCACCCACGATGGCCGGCGCCGCCAGCGTCAACCAGGTGATCATGCTGGGCACTCCCAACCAGGGATGCCTCGAAGCGTTGAAGATCCTCCACCTGGGCGTGAAGAAAGTGTTCCGGCCGATGCGTCCCGAGGTGATCTTCACGATGCCATCGGTGTACCAGATGCTGCCGCCGCGCGGGACGCTCGTCTTCGCCGATGCTGAGGGCCGGCCGGTGCCCCTGGACCTGTACGATCCGCAGACCTGGGTGCGCGAGGGCTGGTCGGTCTTCTCGGAAGAGGCGCAGGCACGCCTCCACAAGCGCGCGAAGGGCCGGGACAAGGACGGCGCGGTGGCCGCCGGGAACGCCGAGCTGTCGCGTGAGTTCCTGGGCCGGCAGCTCGCCCGCGCGGATCTGTTCCACCGGGCACTCGACGCACAGGCTCCGGCCGCGTCCAACGTTCCCTACTTCGCCTTCGGGAGCGACTGCATCTCCACGCTGAAGGCCGCCATCGTGACGACAGATCGGGGCAGGCCCGAGATCCTGTTCGACCGCAAGCGGTTCCGGGAGGAGAAGGATGCGCAGCGGGTCGCGAAGATCCTCTACGGTCCCGGCGACGGCACGGTGCTGATGCAGAGCCTCCTGGGCATCGGCGACAGCGAGCCGCGCCTGCCGTCATCCACGGACTCCGGCCTCGTGCACTTCGATTCGGCCTTCTTCGTCTGTGAGAACCACGGCCTGCTGCCGAACGACCCCATCTTTCAGAACAACCTCTTCTATCTTCTCCTCTACGAATCCGATCCACTGCCTCTGCCAACCCCATCCGTCGCGGA
>JAWPNA010000149.1:0-26890 GCA_045402695.1 Acidobacteriota bacterium | reverse complement strand
GCGCGACTCGCGGGTCCCTCGATGCCGGCAGCAGCGTGAGGCCCAGCCCCACCAGCCCAAACGCCGCCACGGGCAGGAAGCGCAACCCGTACCGCACCACCGGCGACACGCGCGCCGCATAATAGAAGCTGGGGTTGTCGGACACTTCGTACGATCCCCACAGGGCCCGCGCCTTCTCCCATTGCTTGGCCAGCAGCGGGGCGTAATCTCCGTTGTACAGGCGCAGCGTGCCCCGGATCGTCCCCAGCATGCCGTAGCCGGCGTTGCCCAGGATGCTGCCGGTCGAGGGCGGGATGAAAACCCCGGCCGGGCGCGCGTCGGGCGCGTTGCCCATCACGAAGGCCAACGGTCCTCGCGTGGTGATCGAGAACAACGGCGCGCCCACCGCCGCGTTGCGCGCCACGAGAGGAACGAGGGCGGTCAGGATTCCGGCCACGAACAGCGCCGGGGCCCGCAGCGCGCGCAGTGGCGTCTGGCCACCGGCATGTCCGGCCGACCACCAGATCCACAGCAGCGCCATAGGGGCGAACAGCAGGATGGCAGGGTCGGTCAGATACGCGATGCCGAACGCCAGGCCGGCCCAGGCGGCCGCGCGTCCCCACCGCGGATGCTCCGTGCCCTCGCCCTCGTGCCCGCGCGCAAGGGCGAGCAAGAGCAGGAGCTGCGTCGTCATCACGACCGTGCCGCGAAGGATCTCCGCGTCGTACAGGATGAACGGAGCGTAGACGGCCGCCCCCAGCCCGGCGATCCACCCGGCGGCCCGGCCGTGCAGGCGCGAGCCGAGCAACGAGATCAGGGCGCAGTTGATCGCTCCCAGCACGATCTGTCCCACGCGGAAGGCATCGAGGCTGTTGGTCAGGGCCAAAGTGGCGGCCAGCAGGTAGGTGTAGAGCGGCGGCTGGTAGTAGACGTGGGCCCCGTACCAGGAGTTCCAGACGCCGGGCGATGCGATGCCTTGCTGCCAGCGGAAGTAGGGGCGGAACGTGTCCTCGTCGAGCCAGTCCCCACCGGTCAGGTGGCCCGCCCAGGCCACATACTGGTGCATGTCCGATTCTTCCCAAATGGTGTGCAGGTCGTAGAAGGGGTGGTTCCTGATGACGGCCAGGTGGGTCAGGCGCGCCACCAGCGCCAGGGCGATGACGGCCGCCGGCATCAGCCACCGCCGCGAAGGCGGAGGCGAAGCAGCCGGCCTCACTTCGGCGGCCTCCTGCCCGTGCCGAGGATGCTGTAGAAGAACGAAGAGAAGAAGATCTGCACGCCGAGCGCCATCAGCGTCAACGCGAGGAGCGCTGGCCTGATGCGCACCTCGCCGCCGAACGAGAACCCCATCCGGATCCAGTCGTACAGGATCCTCAGGTTCACCGCGAACCCCGCCAGCGTCAGCGCCGCGCCCGCGACCAGCCCTCGTTCCAGGTTGAACCACCCGAACATCCGTGCCAGCAGACGATCCTCGGGTTCGAACCCCTCGGTGAGCGCGAAGATGCGCGCGAAGAAGCCGATGTTGAGGATGTTGAATCCCAGCACGGCCAGCAGGCTCCCCAGGATCATCCAGTGGTAGTCGATCAGCAGGCCTCCGATGGTCAGCGGCCCCGGGGCGACCGCCGCGATCAGGATCACGCCCAGGAGAAACAGTCCCGCTCCGGGGACGACGAACAGGTGGGTGGGGCTGAGCATGAACATCATCTTGAGGTGCCTCCACCCATCGCGGAACGACCGCAGGTGGGGCCGGCCGATGCGGCCCCCCTTGTGCAAGGTGATCGGGATCTCGGCGATGCGCATGCGGCCGCGCGCCGCTTTGATGATCATCTCGGAGGCGAATTCCATCCCCGTGGAGCGCAGTCCCAGCGCGCGCGCCGCCTCCACGGTGAGCGATCTCATTCCGCAGTGCGCGTCCGACACCTTGGCCTTGAACAGGAAGTTGAGGATCGCCGACAGGATCGGCACGCCGACATAGCGGTGATGCCACGGCATCGCCCCCGGTTCGATGCGCCCCCTCAGACGGGTGCCCATCACCATGTCGTAGCCGGCGCGCAGCGGCTCGATGAAGCCGGACAGATCCGAGAAGTCATACGTGTCGTCGGCGTCGCCGATGATCAGGTAGCGCCCCCTGGCGTGCTCGAACCCCGCCAAGTACGCCTGCCCGTAGCCGCGGCGGGGCTCGGCCACCACGCGGGCGCCCGCGGCCGCCGCCACCGAGGCGGATCGGTCGGTCGAACCGTTGTCCACCACGATCACCTCGCCGCGCACTCCGAGCCTGTCGAGCGCGCGGCGGGCCTTGGTCACGCACGACCCGACGGTGGCCTCCTCGTCGAGGCAGGGGATCACCACCGAGACATCGAGGTCGGGGGAAGGTCCGGGTGGGCCCGGGGTCACGAGCCGGCCCGCTGGAGGTTGGCGTAGTGGGTCATCAGCTTCTTGCGTCCCCAGCCGGAGAACTTCACCGTGGCCTTCTGCTTCTCTCCGTCCCCTTCGAGGCGCTCCACCTCCCCATAGCCGAAGACGGAGTGGAAGACCTTCATGCCGACCCTCAGGCTTACCGCCTTGTCCCCGATCTCCGATGCTTCCTCCTCGGGATGGACGCTGATGTCCTCGTCCCCCAGAGCGGTCTGCAGGAAGGACGCTCGCGAACCGCGCTTCGGGCGCGCGCCGTACGAATAGGAGGAGTACGAGGTGCGCCAGGAGGAGACCTGCCGCGCTTGCTCCCAGTTGGGCGTCAGGTCGTCGAGCAGCCCCGGGCCGACCTCGGAGATGAACCGTGAGGGCTCGTTGGACACCATGGTTCCGAACGACCGCCGCTGCCGGGCGCATGACAGGAACAGCCGCTTCTTCGCGCGTGTCATCCCGACGTAGCAGAGTCGGCGCTCCTCCTCGATCTCCTCGCGGTGGTTCTCGGCTTCGACCGACCTCAGGTGCGGGAAAAGTCTCTCCTCCATTCCCACCATGAAGACCGCGGGAAACTCCAGCCCCTTGGCACAGTGCAGCGTCATCAGGTTCACGCCCGGCCCCCCGGTGACCGACTCGACGTCCGACACCAGCGCCGCTCCATCCAGGAACGCCTGCAGGTCGAACTCGCCGTAGCTTTCCCGCTCCTTGGCGGCGGCGATGAGCTGCCCAACGTTCTCGATGCGCGACTCGGCGTCTCCAGCCTCGGCGCGGCGCAGGTGCTCCGCGTACTTGAGGCGGTCCACCAGCTCGGTGATCAAGGATGATGTGGGTTCCGAGGCTTCGGCCCTCGCCCGCAGGTCCGACATCAGCTCGACCAGCGACCGCAGCGCCCGCGTGGAGCGATCCTGTTGCTCGTGCGCCGCCGCGCGCTCCACGGATGCGTACAGAGTCACCCCCTCGGCGCGCGCCGCCTCCTCGAGCGCGTCTGACGCCACCTTGCCCAGGCCACGCGGCGGTACATTGAGCACACGCCGCAGGGACACATCATCGGCCGGATTCGCCGCGAGCCTCAGGTAGGCGAGCAGGTCTTTTATCTCCTTGCGATCGTAGAACCGCAGGCCGCCGTAGATGCGGTAGGCGAGCCCCGCGTTCATCAGCGCCTCCTCGATGAGGCGCGACTGGGCGTTGGTGCGGTACAGCACGGCGATGTCGGAGAGATCCACGCCGTCGCGCGGCTCGCGCCGCAGTCCCCGGATCTGATCGGCCACGAACAGCGACTCGTCCCTGTCGTCGGCCGCCTGCAGGTAGGTGATGAGATGCCCCTCGCCGCTGTCGGTCCACAGCTCCTTGTCGATCCTCACGCGATTGTGGCGAATGACGTCGCCGGCGGCCTCGAGGATCCGTGCGCTGGATCGGTAGTTGCGCGTGAGCTGGATCGTGCGCGCGCCGGGGTAGTCCTCCGTGAACCGCAGGATGTTGCCCACCTCGGCCCCGCGGAAACGGTAGATCGACTGCGCGTCGTCGCCCACGACGCACAGGTTCCTGGTGCCCGCGGCCAGGCGCGACACCAGCGCGTATTGCGGCCTGTTGGTGTCCTGGAACTCGTCCACCAGGACATAGCGGATCTGCTCCTGGTACCGTCGCTCCACGTCGGGGTGCCGCTCGAAAAGGTACAACGCGTTGAGGATCAGATCGTCGAAGTCCATCGCGTTGGCCGATCGCAGCTTCTCCGCATACGCCTCGTGCACGCGCCACAGCGTGTCTCCGCCAGCTCCCTTGAGCGCCGAGGCGATCTCCGTCGGGGACACGAAGCGGTTGCGGGCCGCGCTGATCCGCGACAGCAGCGCCTTGGGGGGATGCTGGTTCGGGTCGAGGTTGAGATCGGAGACTATGTCCTTCATCACGGCAGCCTGATCGGACGTGTCGTACACGACGAACCGCCTGAGGTAGCCGAGACGCTCGGCCTCGACCCTGAGGATGCGCAGGCACAGGGAGTGGAAAGTCCCCATGCGGATGCCTCGCGGCTCGCCGTCCAGTAGGTCGGCGATCCGGTCCTTCATCTCCGATGCCGCCTTGTTGGTGAAGGTGACCGCCACGATCTGTTCTGGCGCCACGCCACAAGAGCGGATCAGCCATGCGGTGCGGCAGGTCAGAACGCGCGTCTTGCCCGAGCCGGCGCCCGCGATGACGAGCACGGGCCCTTCGGTGGCGAGCACGGCATCGCGTTGCTGCTCGTTCAGTTGATCCAGGAGGTGGTTCACAGCGCCCTTCCGGCATCAGCCGCGTGACAGCGGGTCGCGCCGGCTGCATGCCGGATTTCTTACTCGACGGTGACGCTCTTGGCGAGGTTTCTCGGTTGATCGACATCGCACCCGCGACGCAGGGCGATATGATAGGCCAGAAGCTGGAGTGGCACAACAATCAGCATCGGGCTCAGCACATCGATCGTGCGCGGCACGAAGAAGGTCACATCGGCCTTCTCGACCACCAGAGGACGTCCCGGCTCCTGCTGGAGCGCCACGGCGATGATGATCCCCCCGCGGGCCTTGGCCTCCTCGATGTTGACCAGCATCTTCTCGTAGGTCGTACCGTCCGACACCAGCGCCACCACGGGAAGTTTCTCGTCGATCAAGGCGATCGGCCCGTGCTTCATCTCGCCGGCCGGGTACCCTTCAGCGTGGATGTAGGAGATCTCCTTGAGCTTGAGGGCTCCCTCCAGCGCGATCGGGTAGTTAACCCCGCGCCCTAGGAAGAGAAAGTCGGAGACATTGGTGAACCTGCGTGCGATCTCCTCGATCTCTGCGTCTTTCGTCAGGATAGTTTCGATCTGCGCCGGGATCCTCTGCAGGTGTTCCAGGTGGGCGCGGATCGCATCGGCGGACATCCGTCCGCGCGCCTGCGCCAAGTAGAGCGCGAGCAGGTCGAGCGCGGCGAGCTGCGCGGTGAACGCCTTGGTCGAGGCCACGCCGATCTCGGGTCCGGCATGCGTGTAGACCACGCCGTCGGCCTCGCGCGTCATCATGCTTCCCACGGCGTTGCAGATGGCCAGCGTCCTCGACCCCTTCGCGCGCGCCTCGCGCTGGGCGGCCAAGGTGTCTGCAGTCTCGCCGGACTGCGAGATGACCACCGTGAGCGTATCGGAGCCGATGATGGGATCGCGGTACCGGAACTCCGAGCTGATGTCCACCTCGACTGGCACGCGCGCGAAGCTCTCGATGAGAAACTTTCCCACCAGCGCCGCGTGCCACGACGTGCCGCAGGCCACCAGGTTGATCTTGGAGAAGGCGTGGAACTCCTCCTCGCTGATCGCCATCTCGTCGAGGTAGATCCGCCCGGTTTCCAGGGAGTAGCGCCCCACCAGCGTGTCGCGGATCGCTCGCGGCTGCTCGTAGATCTCTTTCAGCATGAAGTGTTTGAACCCGGCCTTCTCGGCCATGATGGGGTCCCACGTGATCCGCTGCACCTGCTTGGTGACGCTGCGGCCGGCCAGATCGATGATGCGCACGCCTGAGCGGCCCACCACGGCCACCTCGCCGTCATCCAGGAAGAACATGTCCCGCGTGTGCTGCAGAAGCGCGGGAATGTCTGAGGCCACGAAATATTCTTTATCGCCCAGGCCGATGACGAGCGGCGGGCCCTGCCGGGCGGCCACGATCTTCTCCGGCTCCGTCGTGCACAGCGTCACCAGCGCGTAGATCCCGCTGAGCTCCGGCAGGCTCCTGCGTACCGCCTCCTCGAGCGGCGTGCCGTTGCCTCCGTTGTTCTCTTCGATGAGGTGCGCGATGACCTCGGTGTCGGTCTCGGTGACGAACTTGTGGCCCGCGGCAGCCAAGCGCGTCTTGATCTCCACGTAGTTATCTATGGTGCCGTTGTGCACCACCACGATGCGCCCCTTGCAGTCGCGGTGCGGGTGGGCATTCTCCTCGGTGGGCCGGCCGTGAGTCGCCCAGCGCGTGTGCCCGATGCCGAAGCTTCCGTCAACGGGCGACACCCTCAGCACCTCCTCGAGGTCACGCAGCTTGCCGGCGCTGCGGCGGATCTTCAGCTCGCCGCCGTCCACCACGGCGATGCCGGCCGAGTCATACCCGCGGTACTCGAGCTTTCGCAGCCCTTCGAGCAGGACCGGGACGACCCGCTTGTTGCCGATGTACCCCACGATGCCGCACATATCAGCCCTTCTCCTTGGCCTTGGCGGACTCTGCCTGCTGTCTCCTGTGTTTGACCCAGTCCTTCACGACCTTCTGGGGGACTCGCGACAGGGCGAGAGAATCCTCCGGTACCTCCATGGTGATGGTGGAGCCGGCACCCACGTAGGCGCCGCGGCGCACGCGCACCGGGGCCACAAGCTGCGTGTCGCTTCCGATGAACACGTCGTCCTCGAGGATCGTGGGGTGCTTCATCACGCCGTCGTAGTTGCACGTGATGGTGCCCGCACCGATGTTGCACCGCTCTCCGACCTCCGCGTCGCCCAGGTAGGTCAGGTGGTTGGCCTTCGACCCCTTGCCGAGGCGCGACTTCTTCACCTCCACGAAGTTCCCGATGTGCACGCCATTCCCCAGCACGGTGCCGGGGCGCAGGTGGGCGAACGGCCCGATCACCACCGCGTCGCCAAGGGCGGCGTTCGTCATCACGCACAGGTCCCGGACGATCACTCCGTCTCCCAGGACCGTGTCCAGGATGTGCGCAGACGCGCCGATGATGCATCCCGTCCCGATCCGCGTGTGCCCTTCCAGCCGCGCCATGGGATGGATCACGCTGTCTATTCCCACCTCGACCTCGGGACCGACATATGTGCACGCGGGGTCGATGATCGTGACTCCCGACTCCATCAGCTCCTCGGCCCTCCTCAGGTAGAGGACCTTGCCGGCGTGCGCCAGCTCGGTGCGGTCGTTGACTCCCAGCACTTCCTCGGCTTCTGAGTGCTCGTACGCCTCCACGCGCAGACCCTTGCGCCTCAGAATCGGGAAGATGTCGGGAAGGTAGTACTCCCCCTGCGCGTTGGAGCGGCCGGTTCTCTTCAAAGCGGGAAACAGCGCATCGGAGGCGGCGCAGTAGACTCCGGAGTTGATCTCGCGGATCTTCTTCTGGGCCGGGGTCGCGTCGCGGTCCTCGACGATGGAAAGCAACTCCCGGTGGGCGCCCCTCACGACCCGGCCGTACCCCGCGGGATCCTCCACGATGGTGGTCAGGACGGTGGCCGCGGCGCCGGTCGAACGGTGGCGCTTGAGCAAGGCGCGCAGTGTGGAGGGGCGGATCAGAGGCACGTCGCCGCTCAGGATGAGGATCTCCCCGACTTTGCGGCCGGCCCGCCTCAGCAACGGCTCGGCCTGCATGACGGCGTGGCCCGTGCCGAGCTGCTTGGCCTGGGTGACGAACGCAAGTCCGGCCCGGCGCAGCCTCGTGTCGGAGGAAAGCGCCGATGCGACGTCTTCCGCCTGGTTTCCCACCACCGCGGCGAGGATCACCGGCTTCAGCTCGGCGGCCGCGCGCGCCACGTGGCGCACCATCGGCGCTCCACCGATCACGTGAAGGAGCTTGATCCGCTTGGAGCGCATCCGCTTGCCGAGGCCAGCGGCCAGGATGACGGCCCAGACCGACCGACCGCCTGTTCTGGGAGGCATCAGCGCCTCCCGCTTCCCGCCCGGAAGGGCCGCGCCGCGATCCGGGCTCGGGGTCGGGGCCGCTGTAGCGAGAGGATCTGTCGGGCCAGCTTGTCGGGATCGTGTCGCACAACGCTGTCCTCGGCCATCACGCGGCGGGTGGTGACTTGCACCCCCAGCGCCTCGAAGCGGGCCTGGTCCACCGCGACCGGCGCGGCCCCCTCCTGGCGGTAGCGCCTGAGGGCGCCGGCCGAGGGTCTCGCGGAGTTCACCAGAGCGATGTCCACGAGGTTCGGCCCGCAGATCTCCATGACCCGGCGGAGGTGATCCGATGCGGTGAAGCCGGGCGTCTCGCCGGGCTGCGTCATGATGTTGCAGATGAAGATCTTCACGGCCTCAGACGACCTGATCGCCTGCGCCACGCCCGGCACGAGCAAGTTGGGCACGATGCTGGTGAACAGCGACCCCGGGCCCATCGTGATGATGTCGGCCGCGCGGATGGCGGCCAGCGTTTCGGGCAGCGGCCGGCAGTCGGGCGGCTCCAGCCGCACTGCGCTGATGGGGGCCGTGGCGCGCGCAATGCGCGACTCCCCTCTCAAGCGGGTGCCGTCGGCCAGGTCCGCCACCAGGTGCACGTTCTGGTTCGTGGCCGGATAGATCGTGCCGCGGATCGCCAGGACACTGCTGGCAGCCTTGATCGCCTGCAGGAAATCCCCCTTAACGCTGGCCAGCGCGGTCAGCAGGAGGTTGCCCAGCGAGTGGCCGCCAAGCTGCCCGTTGCCGTCGAAGCGGAACTGGAAGAGCCGTGACAGGAGCGCCGTGTGGTCGGACAGCGCCACGATGCAGTTGCGGATGTCGCCTGGAGGCAGGATCTGGAACTCGTCGCGCAGCCGTCCCGAGGAGCCTCCGTCGTCGGTGACGGCCACAACCGCGGTGAGCGTCTCGATGACGAGCGGTTGTCTGGCCGTGGGCGCAACAAACCGCTTCAGGCCGGACAGCAGCGTCGCCATGCCGGTGCCGCCGCCCAGCGAGACGACGCGCAGTCCCCGGCCCGGGGTGGAACTCACACACTCCCCTCCGGACGCCGGCCCGTCAGGTTCATGAACTCCTCGTCGTCCCTCATCGGATCGAACTCAGCGTCGTTGAGGGCCTGGACCTTGTTGCCGGCGTGCAGCTCGATGGCCTTCCCGAGGCTGGCCAGCGCGCGGCTCTTCTCGCCCATTTGGCAGTAGACGGAGGCCAGCGCATAGTGGGACTTGTCGCTGTGCGGCTCCTGCTTGACCGCCTTGTCGAAGAGCTCGGCGGCTACGGCAGCCGCCCCTCGTTGGCCGCCACCACGCCGTGGTAGTAGAAGTCGTCGGCGGTCTTGGGCTTCGGAGGCGGCGCCGCGGTGTGCGACTTGCAGACGGACAGATAGGTCCGCGACCGATCGCACACCTCGCGCTCAGCGGGGAATTCCTTGATGAGGCCTTCAAAGAGATGGGCGGCCTTCGTGTATTCCCGGCGCGCGAACTGCTTGAGCGCTTCCTCGTATCCCTTGATGGCCTTGTCGAGACTGGCCGTGCGCATGACCGGTGGCTTGGTCTTGACCGGAGCGAGCTTCTTGCCTTTGGAAACCGTGGATCTGCGCGTGGAGGCTTTCAAGGTTGGTCACCTTCTCTTGGTCAGGGTTTGAGTGAGGTGGTTGAGGGGCGTCGTCCCTATGGACCTGTCATTATATGTGGCGCTTCCGCGGGCCGTCAACCCGACCCTTGCGGGCCCTAGCCTCCCGGGCCTTGCGACGACGGTGATAATATACGCGGGCGCTGCCCCCTTCCAACGGCGGTGGATCCATCGAACCTCTGACAGGCCTGAAGTTAGCCCATCGGACCCACCTGGCCGCCGGCTCGCGGGACGGCGACCGCCTGGCAAATCTGTCCGCGGCGCTGGCGGCTCTTGGCAGGTTGGGAGTCGCCATCGCGCGTGTCTCCTCCGTGTACGAAACCGAGCCCGTCGATCTCCCCGGGGATCGACCGGTCTTCAACGCCGCCATCGAAGCGGCCACGGGGCTTTCACCGTCCGAGCTGGTGGCGGCATGCCTCAGGGTGGAGGAGGAGCTGGGACGGCGGCGTCCGCACCGGATCAACGCCTCGATCGGCCGGTCGCGGCGGGCCGACTTTGGCCCGCGGCCGCTGGACCTCGACATCCTGTTTTACGACGACCTCGTGCTCGAGACGCCGGCGCTGGTCATCCCTCACCCACGGCTGCACATACGAAGGTTCGTGCTGGCGCCGCTGGCCGAGATTGCCCCTCACCTGCGCCATCCCGTCCTGGGCGCCGACGTGGCCACCCTGCTGGCACGGTGCGCCGATCCGGCCTGGGTGCGGCGCGCATTCCCCCCCGCGGAGTGGTGGCCTTCCGGCCTTCAGGTTTGAAGGTGGAGATGCAAGTAGGCCCTGCGAAGGAAAGCGGGGATAAGCACTGTTGGAGGAGACGGGCTCTTGGCATGATTCTGGTTCTCGTGCTAATGTCGGCCCGCATGTTTGCTCGGCTCAACTACGAGTCCGCTGCCTGAAATCCTCTCCCTCTTGGTAGCCATGATCCTGAAGCTGATGGAAAGCCCATCATCCCGGAAGGGGCGAGGGGCGTTCTTCACGCCCGCGGAAATCAGTTCGTTTCTGGTGGACTGGTCAGTGCGCTCGGCCTCCGATCAGGTGCTCGAACCATCCTGTGGGGAAGCCAGCTTTCTCTTTGCGGCAGTGAAGCGACTATCAGATCTGGGCGCTTGCGGCAGTTTCGCAGCGCAGCAGATCCGAGGCGTCGAGCTCCACGAACCATCGGCTCAAGCCGCGATTAAACTCCTCGCCGAGAACGGCTTCTCGCCGAAGATCGAGGTGGCGGACTTCTTCGACCTTCCCCCCGCTCCTACATACGACGTAGTGATCGGGAACCCTCCCTACATACGGTATCAACACTTCGCCGGAAGCGCTCGATCAAAGGGGCTGCGGGCAGCCTTGGCACAAAGTGTTCAACTCACAGGGCTTGCAAGCTCCTGGGCAGCGTTTACCGTCCATGCATCGCAGTTTCTGAAGCCCAGCGGTCGCCTCGCACTCGTCCTACCGGCCGAGCTTCTGACTGTGAACTACGCTGCGCAGGTCCGTCGCTTCCTCCTGCAACGATTCCAACAGGTTCGCTTGGTACTCTTCGAGGAACTGGTGTTTCCGGGTGTCCTTGAGGAAGTCGTACTCCTTCTCGCCGAAGGCCGAGGCCCATCTACCAGCTTCGAGGTCTTCCAAGCGCGCGACCTCGAAGACTTGAAGTCGCTGCATCGCGCGGTTTGGAGCGGATTTACTCCCGAGGACGGTGGGAAGTGGACACCCGCGTTAGTGCCTCCCGATACTTTTGCTTCCTACCGCGAGATTTCCGCGGGAACTGGCTTCTCCTCACTCTTGGAATGGGGCGAGACATACCTGGGGGCGGTGACAGGCAACAACGATTACTTCACGTTGTCGGCCTCTCAAGTGGCGAACCTTGGCCTCCGCGCGACTGACCTACTGCACATCTCGCCGCCTGGCTCACGTCACCTGCGCGGCTCTGACTTCAAGATCAGTACTTGGGCGGGTCTGATGCAAGAGGATCAGAAATGCTATCTGTTCGCCCCGAACCCGTCTCAACCTTCGAAGGCGGCGCTTCGGTACGTCGCGCTCGGAGAATCCAAAGGCGTCCACAAGGCCTACAAGTGCCGCATGCGAAAGCCCTGGTGGCGTGTCCCGCTCGTGGGGATGAGCGATCTTCTCTTGACTTACATGGACTATGACCGCCCGCGCTTGCTCGCCAATTCAGCTGGCGTCCATCACCTGAATTCACTCTATGGGGTCGCGCTGAGGCCAGGATACAAGGACCTCGGGCGCGACATCCTTCCTCTTGCGTGCCTTAACAGCGTAACTTTGCTTGGTGCGGAGATCGTTGGGCGTGCATACGGGGGAGGCATGCTGAAGCTCGAGCCGAAGGAAGCCGATGTGCTTCCGGTGCCGTCTCGAACGCTCCTCCGTGCTGCGGCCAGCAACCTCCGTAGGATCCGAGCAGATGCTTTAACAGCCCTCAGTGAAGGGAACCTGTTGAAGGCCGTTCAGGTCGTAGACCGCGTGCTGCTCATCGAGTGCCATGGAATATCCATGCGCTCAGTCCAAACGTTCCGTGACGCTCGTGGAGTGCTGTTCTCGCGCCGTGTCTCTCGTGGACGGAGTCCTCGTGGGGAGGATTAACGACTTCCTCAAAACGGAACTGAGTACCCTGCCTGAGAAGCCGTTCGAAACGGCCCCTCAAGCGGCCAAGAAACGCTATTCCGAGCAGGTGTCCAAGCTTGTGGCCCTGGCCTTTGCGCGCGAGCTCCGCGACCGCGGGCTTGATGGCACCCTTCCCCTTCCTACCAAGACCAAGATGTCCTCTGGTGCGGAGCGACGGATGGCTGGCGGCATCGGAGCCAAGAAAGTTGATGTCTCCTGGGCAACTGAAGAATCGGGGCTGCTTTTCGCCATCTCCGTCAAGTCCATCAACTTTCGCGACGCGAAGACAAAAAACTTCCAGAAGAATCTCATCAACCGCCGGGGAGACGCGCTGATAGAGGCGGTTACCCTTCATCGTCGGTTCCCCTACGCAGTGCTCGCATGTTTCTTCTTTCTCGACAAGGATGCCGCCAAGGACAACACGCCAAAACGCCGGTCAACCTTCTTGAATGCTCACAGCCGCTTGCGCATTTTCACGGGCCGCGCCGATCCTTCTGGCCGTGACGAGCAGTACGAGCGAATGTACTTGCTTCTGCTGGACGCGGAGAGAACAAATGCACAAGTAAAGATCTACGCTGTCGGTGACCCATCCCATGCGCTCAATCTGGAGACAGTCTTCGACGAGCTTTTGGCCCTCGTGGCTGAGAGGAACCCGGACTTCTACGAATGTACCCATGGCACGCTCCAGAAGGTTTCCCGTTAGAGCGTAACCAATAATTACTCCAGGATGCCCTCCCAGCCTCCTCGCCCGTCCTGCGTAGGATTCCCGCTCGTTGAAGTCGCCCTCGGATTCCATTATGATTTCGCCCCATGCACGCCAGGTTCATCGCTGTGGAGGGACCCATCGGGGTGGGCAAGTCGAGCCTCGTGGAGCTGCTGGTCACCCGCTTCAACGCCGTCAAGATTCTCGAGAAGATCGACAACCCCTTCCTGCGGGACTTCTACAAGGAGAAGCCTGGGGCGGCATTCCAGACGCAGCTCTTCTTCCTGCTGAACCGGTTCGTGCAGCAGCGAGATCTGGCGCAGTCGGACCTGTTCCAGCAGTTCACGCTGTGCGACTACCTTTTCGCCAAGGACAAGATCTTCGCCTACCTGAACCTGAGCGATTCGGAGCTGATGCTCTACGAGAGGCTGTACGCCGTTCTCTCAGAGAACGTCCCGCGCCCCGATCTGGTCATCTACTTGCAGGCGTCGACCGGCGTTCTGGTGGATCGGATCGGCAGGAGACGGCGCGACTACGAGGCCGAGATCTCGGCCAAGTACCTGGAAGACCTGAATCAGGCGTATAATTACTTCTTCTACCACTACAAGGAGTCACCGTTGCTGGTCATCAACACGACCGACATTGATTTCGTGGAGAACGAGTCGGATCTGGAGGACCTGGTGGCGCAGATTGGAAACATGGGCAAGGGGGTCCAGTACTACATGCCGATGTCGAAGCGTTAGGCTTCGGGCACGGCGCGGACCACCCGGGTCACCACAGGAGGAAAGGACTTCAGCTCGACCTGCCTGACATTTCCCCCGACACTTGCGGGGAGAAAGGAGACGCTCTTGAGCAGGCTGATTCAGGACAAGGTGACGGTCCCGGGCATCCGGGCGCGGAAGGGCTCCCCCGATCGGATCGTCTCCCTCACCGCCTACGACTACCCCACTGCCCGCGCTCTCGATGAGGCCGGGGTGGACATCCTCCTGGTGGGCGACTCCCTCGGTATGGTCGTCCTCGGTCACCAGACGACGCTTCCCGTCACGCTCGAGGTCATGCTGCTGCTCGCCTCGGCCGTCACGCGCGCGCGCCCCCGTGCCCTGGTGGTGGCCGACATGCCGTTTCTCTCGTATCACACGGGCCCAGCCGACGCCGTGCGCAACGGGGGGCGGTTCCTGCAGGAGGCGGGGGCCGAGGCCGTGAAGCTGGAGGGGGGCCGATCCCGCCTCGACGTGGTGAAAGCCCTGGTGGCGGCGGACATCCCCGTGATGGGGCACATCGGACTGACCCCTCAATCGATCAACACGCTGGGCGGCTACCGCGTGCAGGGCAAGAGCGCCGAGGCGGTGGATACGCTGCTCGACGACGCGCGGGCACTTGCGGAGGCCGGCGCCTTCAGCATCGTGCTGGAGGGGATGCCCGCGCCCGTGGCGCGTCTCGTGACCGAGTCGGTGTCGGTGCCCACGATCGGGATCGGGGCCGGCCTCCACTGCGACGGCCAGATCCTGGTCGTGCACGACCTGCTCGGATTCGGCGAGAGCGCGCCGCCGCGATTCGTGCGCCGCTACGCCGACCTGAGCGGGGCGATCACGGCAGCGGCGCGCGCGTGGGCCGCCGACGTGAAGTCAGGCGCGTTCCCCGCGGAGCGCGAATCGTACCCCTGCCCTCCGGAGCTGGGCGCGCAGCTCGAGCGGCGACTGGCGGCACATCGCGAGCCGACGGACCGGAGACGATGACCATCGAGACGATCACCGATACCGAGGTCATGCGGCGGCGCTCTCGCGCCGCGCGCGCCGCCGGCCGGCGCATCGGATTGGTGCCAACCATGGGCTGCCTGCATGAAGGGCATGCGAGCCTGATGAGCCGTGCAAGAAAGGACTGCTCTCTCACGGTCGTCAGCATCTTTGTCAACCCGGCGCAGTTCGGGCCCAACGAGGACTACGATCAGTACCCGCGAGACCTCCAGCGCGACATGGAGGCGCTCGAGCGCGCCGAGGTGGACCTGCTGTTTCACCCCGAGACCTCCACCATCTACCCGGAAGGCCACGGCGCGCAGCGCACCTGGGTCACGGTGGAAGGATTGTCGGACGTGCTGTGCGGCGCGTCACGGCCCGGACATTTCCGGGGCGTGACGACGGTGGTGGCGAAGCTGTTCCAGATCGTGGAGCCGGACGTGGCCTACTTCGGCCGGAAGGACGCCCAGCAGGCGTTCATCATCAAGACCATGGCGCGCGAGCTGAACATGGGAGTGACGATCGAGATCTGCCCCACGGTGCGCGAGGACGACGGCCTGGCGATGTCGAGCCGCAACAAGTACCTCTCGCCCGCCCAGCGCGCGGCAGCGCCGGTCCTGTACCGAGCCCTCAGCTCGGCTTCACAGGCCGCGGCCTCGGGCGAGCGCTCGCCTCAGGCGCTCCTGAGGCGCGCGCAGGCGGTGCTGGCGGCGGAGCTTATGTTGGATTTGGTGTACGTGGAGTTGGTGGGAACCTCGAGTCTGCGCCCGATCGAGGGCCCTCTGACAGGCGAGGCGCTCCTCGCCGTGGCCGGCCGCATCGGGACCACCCGCCTCATCGACAACGTCATCCTCGCGGTGGAGAGCTGAGTCGGACATCGCTTCATTTCAAGGGAGGGATCGATTCCCATGCTTCGGGAGATGCTCAGGGCCAAGGTCCACAGGGCCACGGTCACCGAGACGAACGTGAACTACGAGGGAAGCCTCACGCTGGACTCCGGTCTGATGGAGGCCGCCGGGATGCTCCCTTACGAGCGGATCGACGTCTACAACGCCGACAACGGCGCCCGCTTCAGCACCTACCTGATCCCAGGCCCGGCCGGCTCGGGGGTGGTCTGCGTCAACGGCGCGGCCGCCCACCTGGCCCGCGCCGGCGAACGGATCATCATCGCCGCGTACGCCACCCTATCGGAAGAGGAGATCGCCACTCATCGTCCGATGGTCGTCCTGGTGGATCGAGCCAACCAGGTGAAGGAGATTCGCCGCGAGGTCATGACCGGCAGCCAGGTGCCGGCCTGAGCCTCGTCCTGACCCGGATCGCCCCGGAACGGCTCGCGGCCGAAGCGGTGGCGATGCTGAGGCGCGCCGGCGACGCGCGAGTCGCCGCGCAGGCGCGCTCCTACTTCAAGCCGCACGAGTCGATCCGCGTGCACGGCGTCGCCGCCCCACGCGTGCGGGCAATCGAGAAAGAGCTGTTCGCGAAGGTGAGAGGGGCATGGACGGCGGGCGACGCCCTGCGTTTCTGCGAAATCCTCGTCGAGGAAGGCTCTCACGAGTCGAAGAGCATCGGCTTTCATCTGCTGAGGCGTTATCAGGGCGAATTCGATCGGCGTCTCATCGGCGCCGCCGAGTCATGGCTTTCGGGCGACCTCTGCGACAATTGGGCGGCGGTGGACGATCTCTGTCCCTGCGTCATCACGCCGCTCGTGCGCCGCTTTCCCGGCCTGATTCCGCGCGTCAGGCGATGGTCTCGCTCGCCCAACCTGTGGCTGCGGCGCGCTTCGGCAGTCACCTTTGTGCCGATGGCGCGCAAGGGAGAGCGCCTGGATGCCGCCTACGGCGTGGCTGCGTCGCTTCTGGGGGATCGCGAGGACCTGATCCACAAGGCCGCCGGCTGGCTGCTGCGAGAGGCGGGCAGGACCGACTCCCTCAGGCTGGAGACGTTCCTGCTGACGCACGGCCCGAAGGTCCCGAGGACGACGCTGAGATACGCCATCGAGCGGCTGCCGGAGAAGAAGCGGCGCAGGATCCTGGCGGCCACCCGGGCCCGGTGATCTGCTGGGGAACCTCTGGTGTGACCCCACGCATCCAGCCCGTCCTACTTGCCCTCCCGCAGGCCGTGGCGCTTCATCAGCTTCTGAATGTGGATGCGGCTCACCTGCAGCAGGCGCGCGGCCTGCGTTACGTTGCCGCCGGTGAGTTTCAGCGCGCGCCGGATCGCCTCCACTTCGACGGCACCCTTGAGGCGCTCGCCCATCTGAGTGAGAGAGAGCGTCTCGTCCAGCGCCAGCGAGACGTCCACCGTGCCGGCCGGAGCGGCAAGACTCCCTCGAGCCAGCCGCGCGAGGTCACCGAGGTCCTCCACATCCAGCGCCGGACCCCGCGCGCCGCTCACCGCGCGCTCCAGCCGATCGGTCAGCTCCCGGATGTTGCCGGGCCAGTGGTACCGCAAAAGCAACGCCGACGCCGCCGGGGTGAGCCCCACGATCGTCTTGCCCGCGCGCGCCGCGTACCGATCGATCGCGGCGCAGGCCAGAATCGGGATGTCCTGGATCCTCTCGCGCAGAGGAGGCAGGCGGATCGGCAACACGTTGAGACGGTAGTAGAGATCTTCGCGAAGTCGCCCGCGCGCCACCTCCCCATCCGGATCCGCCGGGGAGCCCGCGACTAGCTTCACGTCGGCCGCCGCCTTCTTCCCGTCATCGGCGCGTCGGATCATCGCACCGGGGCCGTGCTGCAACAGCTCCAGCAGGATGGCCTGGAGGCTCCGGGGAAGCAGCGCGATGTCGTCGAGAAAGAGCATCCCCCCATGCGCGCGCTCCAGAGCTCCAGGCCGCGAAGCGATCCCACACAGCTCCTCGTGCATGAGGCCGTCGGGCACCGCGTCGAGCGGACAGCGGATGTACGGCCCCTCGCGGCGCGGCGACGCCATGAGCTCTCGAACCGCGCGCGCCACCATGTTCTTGCCGGATCCTGCCTCGCCGATGACCAGCACGGGAGAAGGAGATCCGGCCGCCCGCCCGATCAGGCGGATCACCTCCTGCATCGCGGTGCCGGCCCCGAGGCGCCGCCTCAGGTCGGGCGGATCTTCATGAAACCGTGCCGCGCGGGACAGTGCGCGGGACCGCCTGGCCGCGCGGCGCACCGCGCTGTCGAGCAGTGGTGAGTTGGACAGGTCCTCGACCGTGAGGAACGCCCCGCAGCGGATCCACTCGTGAGTCGCGGGGCCGGCAGCCACGCCCGCCAGCACGACCGGCGTCTCGTCAGGAGCCTGCGCGAGGAACTCGCGCATATTCGGGTCGGCGGCCGGAGTGTCCGGAACAACGCAGAGGCAGACATCATGGCGGCCGAGGGCCAGGTCCGTTTCGACCTGCTTCAGATCATCCGCGAGATCGACGCGGTGCCCCGCGGCCCCGATCAGCGAGGCGCAGGCCTGAGTGCGCGCCCGCGCCGCGACGGACAGCGGGACGACCAGCACCTTCGCGCCGACATCCTCCTTCCCGCTGGCATCCTCCTTCCCGCTCACGCCGCCTCCGCCGTCGCCGCCCGCAATGCGAGGCCTTCAGGTCCCGCTGACCGAGATGTCGGCCAGCAGCGTGGAGGAGCCGGCGCCACCTCCTGGCATGAGCCTGACGTCGCCGGCAACGCCGCCAATGGAGCGCAGCAGATCCAGGACGTTGCCCGCGATCCCGATCCGATCCACCGGCCCTTCCAGCCGGCCCGCGCGCAGCTCCAGTCCGGAGGCGCCCAGGGAGAAGTCGCCCGAGATCGGATCGATGGTGTGCAGCCCCATCACTTCCGTGATGAAGATGCCGTTGCCCGCTTCCGCCATCAGCGTCTCGCGCGCGATCCCGGTCGGGTGCAGGTACAGGTTTGAGGGGGAGATTCGAGGAGGCGAGAGGAAGGACCGCCTCGAGGCGTTGCCGGTGGGAGCGCACTTCATCCGCACGGACGTGTAGGCGGAGTGCAGGAACCCTTTGAGCACGCCTCCTTCGATTAGCATCGTCGCGCGCGTGGCCACTCCCTCGGCGTCGTATGGTGAGGAGTGGTCCGCGCCGGGCAAGCGGCCGTCGTCCAGCAGCGTCACCTTCGCGGCCGCCACGGCCTGGCCGGCGCGTGGACCGAGCAGGGACTTTCCCTTCAGCACGTTGTCGGCGTAAAGCGCGGGCGCGATCGACTCCAGCAGGCTCGCCGCCACGGATGGATCGAGCACCAGGTTGGCCCGGCGCGTCGGTGTGCGCGTCGCGCCCAGCTTCTGCGCCGCGTGACGTGCCGCCTCACGCCCCACGTGCGCCGGGTCCAGCCCCGTGAAGCGGATCGCGAAGTCGGCGTAGTAGCCGCTCTGCATGTCGCTTCCCTGCTCCGCGTTCAGCTCGATCGAGGCGTACGCTCTCGTGAATGGCCAGATTCGCCGCAGCCCCGCCGTGCCGGCGACCCCGACACACCCGATCACGTCGGTATAGCGGCTCAGTCGCACCCGCGTGACGCGCGCGTCGGCCGCCCGCGCCGCGTCCTCCATTCTCCGCGCCACGCCGATCTTCTCCTGAGGATCGACGCGCGCCAGCAGCGGATCGTGGATGTCGGGCTCCGGCGCCGAGACGGCGTCGGTTTCGGGCAGGCGGTTCGCCTCATCCGGGTCCGACAGCGCCAGCAACGATCGCGCCATGAGCGCGGCCTCACGCAGCCCTTCCGCCGACACGTCCGACGTGTAGCTGAAGGCGACGTGCCCCCGGTCGAAGAGCCGCAGCCCGGCGCCGCGCACATCCTGCGTCTCGAGACTCTCGATTTTCCCCGAAGCAACCCCTACGCTGAAGACCGTGTGGTCCTCGAGATAGACCTCGCCCCCCTGGACCTTGCAGTCCCCGAGGATCTGGAGGGCCTCGTCGAGGATCGTCTCGGCCTCGCGCATCATGAGGCCACCCCTCCCACCGTGACGCGCGGTATGCGCAGGGTCGGCTGAGCGTCGGCCACGGGGACCTGCTGCCCCTCCTTGCCGCAGGTGCCCACGCCGTAACCGAGGTCGTTGCCGACCCTGTCGATTGCGCTCATCACCTCGGGTCCGTTGCCGATGAGGGTGGCGTCACGGATCGGTTCGGCGACCTTCCCGTTTCTGATCATGTACGCCTCGGAGCAGTTGAAGACGAAGTTGCCGGTGGCGACGTCCACCTCGCCGCCTCCCATCCTGCAGACCAGGATTCCTTCCTTCACACCGGCGATGATCTCCGCCGGCGGAGTGCCGCCCGGCAGGATGAGGGTGTTGCGCATCCGCGGCAGCGGCAGGTGCCGGTACGATTCGCGGCGCCCGTGGCCCGTGGGGCGGTGGTTCATCGCGCGCGCCGTTTTCCGGCTGTGCAGGAACCCCATGAGGATGCCGCGATCGATCAGCACCGTGCGCGTGGTGGGTACTCCTTCGTCATCGCACGCCGAGGAGCCGCGCATGTTGGGCAGCGTGCCGTCGTCCACCACCGTGAGCAGCGTCGATGCCACGCGCTGGGACAGCTTGCCCGCATACACCGACAGCGACTTCTGGATGAAGTCGGCCTCCAGGCCGTGCCCGCACGCCTCGTGCACCATCGTGCCGCCCGCCTTCGAGGAGAGCACGACCGTGAAGGTCCCAGCGGGCGCCGGCTTCGCAACGAGCTGGTGCACGGCCAAGCGCGCCGCCTCGCGGCCGACATCCTCGGGCAGGTTGGTGTCGAAGAACTCGAATCCGCGCGTCTGGCTGCGCGACTCCATGCCCGTGCGAATGTCGTCTCCCGCCTTCGCCACGGCGCTCACGTACAGCGTGATGTACTGCCGCGTCTCGGCCGCCCAGGTCCCGTCCGAGTCGGCCACCAGTACCTGCTGCTCGGCGTCGCGGTAGAACGCGGTCACTTGCGCGATCCTCCGGTCGAAGCCTCGCGCCGCGGAATCCGAGCGTCTCAGGATCTCCACCTTGCGCTCCATGGGGACGGCCGCGGGCGACACGATGATCGGGGAGACCAGCATCAGGGGCGTCTCCACGAACGAGACCTCAGGAGGGAACTGAGCGCCGGGGGTGGCGTGTGCGGCTGGGGAACCCGTGCCCGATCCCGGTGGAAACGAAGCCGGCGTGCCGGCGCGCGCCAGGCGCTCGGCCATCAGCAGCAGCGATTCGCGGTCCATCTTGTTGCCGTTGGCGAACAGCGTGCGCTCCCCATCCACGAGGCTGAGCCCCACGCCCTGATCGACTCCGGCGACAGCTTCCTCGAGACGGCCTCCGTCCAGCTTCAGGGTCGTGGCGAACGCGCGCTCGGCGAACAACTCCGCCGAGTCGCCGCCCCTGGCCAGCGCGGTCTGCAAAATCTCGCGCGATAGATCCCGGTCGATCACGTCCGCCTCCGCTCGGGCGGATCAAGCGCCCGGTCCAGCTCATCGAGCAGCAGCGCGTACACTTGGTGCGCGCGCGACTCCGTCTCGGCCAGGGTGCCGGATGTATCGATGACATGGTCGGACAGCTTCAGCTTTTCCTCCAGAGGGGCCTGAGCGGCGATGCGGGCGCGCGCCTCTTCCTCGGACAGACTGTCCCTGGCCATCAAGCGCCTGATCTGCAGGCGCGGATCGCAGGCCACCACCACCAGCCGATCGTAACGGCGGTGCGCTCCGGTCTCAACCAGAAGCGCGGCGTCGGTGACGGCGATGCCGCGCCCTCGGGTGCGCGCGAACTCGCCGATGATCTTTTCCGACTCGGCGCGGATCATGGGATGCAGGATCGCCTCCAGTGCGGCCCTCCGGGCGGGGTCGCGAAACACGATCCTTCCCAGCGCCTTGCGATCGATCCCGCCGCGCGCGTCTTTGACACGGTCGCCGAACGCCTCGGCCACCTTCGAAACCGCCTCGCCGCCGGGCGCCACCAGAGCATGGGCCAGATCGTCCATGTCGATGACGCAGGCGCCTAGCCGTGCGAGGATCGCGCAAACCGTCGTCCGGCCGCAGGCGATCCCGCCGGTCAGTCCCACGGAGAGGATCCTGCGAGACGGGCCGGCGGTCGAGGTCATCCGCGCCTCGCGCGCGCCGACGCGAGGGTGTTTCTCAGCAGCAGCGCGATCGTGAGAGGCCCCACGCCCCCCGGCACGGGAGTGAAGGCTCCCGCGCGTTCCCGCACGTGAAGGGGATGCACGTCCCCCACCAGCGTGTACCCCTTCTGCCGGACCTCCTCGATGCGGCGGGGATCGTCACCGAACAGCTCGACGGCCCGCTTTTCATCGGTGACCTGGTTGATCCCCACGTCCACGACGGTCGCCCCGGGCCTGATGAACTCGCGCGTGATGAAGGCGGGCCTGCCGATCGCCGCCACGAGGATGTCGGCGCGGGCAGCCACCTTCGCGAGATCCCGCGTGCGCGAGTGGCAAATGGTGACGGTCGCGTGCCGGTGGAGCAGCAGCGCCGCCATCGGCCGACCCACGATATCGCTGCGCCCCACCACGACCGCCTCGGCCCCTTCGATCGGGATCTTCTCGCGCTGCAGCAGCTCGATCACGCCCAGCGGCGTGCAGGGGACGAATCCCGGCTGTCCCGACCAGAGGCGACCCACATTAATAGGATGGAATCCATCCACGTCCTTCGTCGGGTCGGTGGCCTCTATGATCGCGCGCGCGTTGATGTGGTCCGGCAGGGGCATCTGCACCAGGATACCGTCCACCTGCGGGTCCTCCCCCAGGCCCCGCACGAGAGACAGCAGCTCGGACCGCGGCGTCGTCGCGGGCAGCTTGTGCTCGTGCGGGATGATGCCGGCCTCCTGGCATGCCTTCAACTTGTTGCGCACGTAGATGCGGGACGCGGGGTTGTCTCCAACCAGGACGGCCGCGAGGCAGGGGGCCGCGGCCCCGCGCTCGGTCAGCGACCGCACGCCCGCGGCCACCTCCGCGCGGATCGCGGCGGCCGCCGCCTTCCCGTCGAGGAGCCTAACCACCCCGCTTCTCGAAGAACTTCCTGAAGGGGAAGACCACGTCCACCGAGATCGGGCCGACGTTGACCTCGTACAGATGGACCTCCAGCGCTTTGTACACGTCCTCTCGCGGCGCATCGAAGACGATCAGCTTCCTGATGCTCCCTCGCGCGCGGATGGTCACCGCGCGGTCGAAGGTGATGGTGGCCAGCTCGTCCAGGCTGGGGGCGTCCGGTCCGAGCTTGCGGGCCACCTCGTACAGCGCGCTGTAGTCGAGAGCGAACTTCACGTCGCCTCTGTCGCTGATCAGGCGGGCCTGTGCGGGGTTGAAGTAGACATCCTGCTGCCCGTTGTTGTTCACCTGCAGGACGAAGGCGAGAAAGCCGGGCTTGTGCTCATCGATGCGACCCGGAAGGAGATCGAGGTCTTTTCCCAGCCCCGTCTTGATGGCGGCGCGCGCCGCCGCCGGATCGAGGAACTTGATTTCGAAACCGACTCCGAGCCGTGTCTCTTCCAGCACATCGGCCTGCCGCCACTTGCCCGCTTCGTCCTTGCGCGCCGCGGAGATGGTGTACGGCTTCGTGGCGGCCAAAGCGGCGGTCACCAGGAGGGCCAGCATCAAGGGCAATGGACTGACGCGGGATTGTGGCATCACGCGAGCCAGTCTATTTCACGAGACTCCGCCCGTCCACGGCATTCCCGGAGGAGGCTTCCGTCTCCGGCGGCGGAGCCGGCTTGGCATACCAGGTCTCCTTCGGCGCGAGCACCGGGCCGGCCGGATCCGATTCGTAGTGCGGCGACATGATCTGCACGCCGTGCTCGTTGAACAGATCCTGGATCCGCTGGCGCAGGGTCGACAGTGTCGCCAGGCGCTCGGCCGGCCGTTCGAGGTATGCGTTGAGCTGGTACTCGACGTAGAAGTCGGAAAGCGCGGTCTGCAGCACGAAAGGAAGTGGCTGTTGGAGCAGGCCCGGCGTGCGCTTGGCGGCTTCGAGCAACATCGCATGCACCTGCCGCCACGGCGCGTTGTAGCCGATGGTGATCGTCGTGTACAGGATGACCCCCTCGATCTGAGCCCTCCGGCTGAAGTTCTTCACCGTCGTGCCCATGAGGACCGTGTTCGGCACGTACACCTCCTCGTTCTTCTTTGTCAGGAGCTTGGCCGAGAGAAAGCCGAGCGACACCACCGTGCCTTCGTGGTCGCCCACGCGCACGAAGTCGCCCGGCTTGAGCGCCCGTGAGTACATCAGAACCAATCCGCTGGTGAACTGGCCCACCACACCGCTGGCGCCCAAGGAGACCAGCACGCCCAGAAAGACGCTCATTCCCTGGAACGCCAGACTCCCGCTCCCCGGCAGGTACGGATACATCATGACGACGGCGAAGACCCAGATGAGGACCGCCACGAGTTGGGAGGTGGCTCTGGCGGCCTCCGGCTCCAGCCAGCCCACCGTGGCGCGCCCCTCCTGGATGGCGGAGAAGAAGGAGCGGATGAGCTTCTCCGCGAAGCGGGTCGCCACCACGATGACGACGACCACGAACAGGCCGGGCAGCGTTCTCACGACCCCCAGCGCCATTCCGGACAGCGTCGAGACCAGGAAAGCGCCCAAGCCCTTTCCCCACGGCTGCGTGTAGGGGAACTCCCGCAGGCAGAACGCGAGCCAGGCGTAGGCGCAGAAGCCGAACATCGCCCCGACCGCGAGCCGCACGAGGAACTCGGAGATCGGGGT
Source organism: Acidobacteriota bacterium (assembly GCA_045402695.1). Lineage (GTDB taxonomy): Bacteria > Acidobacteriota > Polarisedimenticolia > JACPZX01 > DASXTC01 > JAWPNA01. Next base: position 2,569 of record JAWPNA010000149.1, on the reverse strand, counting down.
CACATGGCTGAGCACTTCGAAGCCGCTCTTGACGAGCCGTTCACTGACGCCCTGCTCCGCCCGGACCACGCGCGGCAGAATCCAGCGCGAAGAACGCCAGGTCACCCAGACGGCAAGGCCGAACAGCGCCGTGGCGGCAAGAACCAATCCGGCGGCCCGGGCAAGAAAGGGCCATTGATGCTGCTTCTCCATGTCGGCGATGGCGCTACGCAGGCGTCGAACGGTCTGCTCCACACCTTCCTCGATCGTCTCCTCGGCCAGCAGGTCCACGTCGCCCCGCGCGAACACGAGGGCATCCTTCCCACCAATGCGGATCATCACTCCCTCGGTGATCGTGCGCGTCGAGACCTCTCCGACTGGATCTTCGGAGAGGAACGCTCCAATCCGTTCCTGCGCCCTCTCCGCCCGCTGTTGTGGGGAGATTCCGAACAGCGACGCACGCAGGATGACGATGGGCCGGTTGAACACCACCACGAGGGCCGGCTCGGGGGCGAGCGCCTCGCTGGACTCCTTGGCCACCGTGGGAGTCTCGGCGGGTGTCAGCCCGGGAGCCACGCCAGGAGCCGTCTGCACTGCGAGCGGCATCGTCACCGACAGTACCAGCGCCCCGATCATCGACGTCCAGAAGGAGCGCCTGGTCGACATTGACTCCCTTTCCGCCTCCACGTGATCGAGATGAAGATCGAGCCGGGCCATTGCCGACTTGATGTGGATACTCCGACGGCGACGGCCGCCAGTAGATCACGCCGTCGCGGCCTGGGGCGGCCGTGGTATTCTCTTGCGCTGTCGTCAGTCCTTGCTGATACGGGCCCGCGGCCCGATACGATACAGGAGGTCCCCGATGCTCGGCACATGCGCAATGGTGATCGCGGCTTTCCTCGCGAACCCGGCCCCCGCCGATACGGCGGCGACAGCGGAGAAGCTCTTTCAGTCGTTGGGCTTCACCGCCGACGAACAGGCAAGGCTGAACCAGGGCGAGATCGTCTCCCGCGCCTTCCCGGAATTGAGCGACAAGGAGCTGTCGATCACCATGGCGGTGCTCGCGCCCGTCCCGATGTCTCGCCTGCTGGACTTCGCTCGCTCCGGGAAAGGACTCGAGATCAACCGCGAGTTCCTCTCGCACGGAGACCTCGGTGACGGCTCCCCGGGCGAGAAGGCATTCGACAACGCTGGGTTCACCCAGGCTCAGGCCTCCGAGATCAACGATCTTCTCCAGGTCGAGCCTGGCTCCAAGTTCAATCTCAGCGCCGGGGAGTTGGGCCGCTTCGCGGAGCTGCGCAAGCGGTTCGGGTCGAAGGCCTGCGGCACCGACCCCGCGTGCGCCGCTGCGGTGGTCTCCGAGTACCGGGGCGTGCTGCGGGACCGGCTTCGGGCTTACACGCAGCGCGGTCTGTCCGGCGTCGAGCCGTACGCCCGTGACGGAGGCAAGACGGCCAGCCCGGCCGAGGAGCTGCGCAAGGCGGCAAATGCGGCTCAGCTTCTCGCGAAGGAGTACCCGGCGGTGTTCGACGCCTACGTCAACTATCCCAAAGGTGAGCAGTCGGCCATCGAGAACAAGTTCCTCTGGCTCCAGCAGAACATCCAGGACCGTCCGACGTTCATCCTGTCGCACCGGATGCTGCAGGTGAAAGAAGGGATCGCCCTGGCGGCCGAACGGCAGTTCTACGTCGGTCAGTCGTACAACTCCCTACAGATCTTCTACGGACTTCTCCCCCAGGGCGCCAAGACGCTCGTGTTCTACCTCAACCGGACATCCACAGACCAGGTGGCCGGCTTCATGAGCGGGACGAGACATGGCGTGGGCAGGAAGATCATGGAAAAGGAAGTCCGGAAGTGGTTTGAGCAGGTGCTGGCCAGCCTGGAGAAAGGATCTCAGGCAGCGCCCCCGACCTCCGACCGCCCCGCGGCGGAGTAAGGGGCCGAGGAGGTTCCGTCGATGACCGAGAAACGCTTCCTGCTCGTGCTGCTCCTGGTGATCTCCGGCCTGTTCGTCGCTCTCATTCGACCGTTCCTTGTCTCGTTGATGATGGCCGCGCTGTTCACGGCGATGCTCCAGCCGGCCTATGACTGGCTGCTGCCTCGCCTGCGGGGGCGGGAGAACTTGACCGCCGCGGCGATCATCCTTGCCGTCATGATCGTGGTCATCATCCCGCTCGTGCTGTTTCTCGGGATGGTGACCTCCCAGGCGGTTGACATCACGCAGCAAGTGAGTCCCTGGATCGCCGATCAGGTCGGAGCGCGCGACCAGATCCCGCAGCGGCTCCTCGAGCAGTTTCCGATCCTGGAGCGGCTGCGCCCCTATCAGACGCAGATCACCGCGCGCGCGGCCGAGTTGGCGGGCAAGGCCGGGGCGTATCTCGCGAGCAGCCTCTCCGCCGTGGCCGGAGGCACGGTCTCATTTCTGTTCCAGCTCGTGGTCATGCTGTACGCCATGTTTTGCTTCTTGATCGACGGCCGTACCATCCTGGGCCAGATCCTCGGCTTCATGCCGATGCCGCAACGGGACAAGGACAGACTGCTGTCCCGATTCGTGACGGTCACCCGCGCCATGCTCAAGGGGACCTTTCTC
>JAWPNA010000236.1:0-28343 GCA_045402695.1 Acidobacteriota bacterium | reverse complement strand
GCTTGCTCCCCGACTTCGTGATCATGATGTTGCCTGGCTTCAGGTCGCGGTGCACGATGCCGCCGCGATGGGCCCGGTCGAGCGCGTCGGCCATCTCGACCGCGAAGCGGAGCAGCTCGGCCACGGGCAGCGGTCCTTTCTCCAACCTCGCGGCGAGCGTCTCCCCCTCGAGGTACTCCATCACGAGGAAAGCCACGCCATCCTGGTGGCCCACGTCGAACAGAGCGCAGATGTGCGGGTGGGTCAGGCTCGAGACCGCCTTCGCCTCTCGCTCGAAGCGCTGCTTCAACTCGGCGCTGGACGAAAGATGAGAGGGGAGGACTTTGATCGCGACCGTGCGGTCGAGCCGCGTGTCGCGTGCCTTGTACACCTCTCCCATCCCCCCGGCCCCAAGCGGGGCGAGGATCTCGTAGGGGCCGAGGCGGGTGCCGGGCACGAGAGACATCGCGGTGGAGACTACCAGAAACCAGTTTCTTCGGCGACAAGCCTATCGTACTTGGACACGCTCGAGTCGTGCTCCGCGTCTCTCCACGGAAATCGGATCGCCCGGCCAGTATTTCCTCCTGATAGAATCCTCCCCTCGACAGAAGTGCGGTCTCCAGGGATCATCATGCAGGCTTGCCGGACCTAGGGAATTTGGATGCGTACGTTCTGGCCGGGCGCCAAGCGGTGCACCACGCCCGCCATTTCAGTGAAGGCCCGCGCCATGCTGCCGCTCTCGTCCCTGCTCGGCTTTGGGGTTGTCGCCCTTCTCGCCCTCGGAGCACCGGCTCCCGCGATCTCCAACAGGACCGCGCCGCCGCGCTCTTCGGCCCTTTCCGAGGGCTGGCTCTTCCAGCCGGACCCGCTCGGCGTTGGCGACAGACAGGGCTGGCAGAAGCCCGACCTTGACCGCAGCGGCTGGCGGCCCGTCTCCGTCCCGCTGGCGTGGGATCACTACGACCCCGTGATGGACGGCTACGAGGGCGTCGGCTGGTACGCGCTCGCGCTGCCGGCCGATCGCGTGGCCGCGGGCGCGTGGCAGAGGCTGCGGTTCGGCCGCGCAAACTACCAGGCGACGGTGTGGATCGACGGAAACAAGGCCGGCGAGAACCTGACCGGCTACCTGCCGTTCGAAGTCGCCGCCTCCCCATGGCTGAAGCCGGGGCGGCCGGCGTGGATCGTCGTGCGCGTTGAGAACGGCACGCGCTATGACTGGTTGCCGGGGTCGACGACAGTCGAGTGGGTGCAGTACGGCGGGCTGCTCGAGACGGTTGAGCTGCTGACCACGCCGTTCGCGCATGTCGCGCACGTATCGATTCGGGCGACGCCAAGCGGGGCGGACGGGCGGGTGGCCGCCCTGGTCGAGGTCGAAAACGTTTCCGACGCACCCTTCGCGGGGCGACTGCAATTCAAGGCGGATGGTCGCGCGGTGGAAGCCGAGGCCCGGGTCGGGCCCAGGGCGACGGGGCGCGTCGCTCTGTCGCTCGTGCTGCCGGGGGTCCGGCTGTGGAGCCCCGAGGCTCCAACTCTCTACGATGCACATGTCCGGCTCTTCGGCGCTGGAGGTGAGATCGATTCCGTAGCCGACCGGTTCGGCGTGCGGTCGATCGAGGCGAGGGGCCGGCAGATCCTGCTCAATGGGCGCCCCCTGCGGATCCGTGGCGTGAACCGCTACGACGAGTTTCCCGACCGCGGGCCCGTGGCTGACGAGGCGGCGATCCGCGCCGACCTCGAGGCGGTGAAGGCGACGGGAGCGAACCTCGTCCGTGTGCATTACCCTCAGGCGCCGGCGCACCTGCGAATTGCGGACGAGATCGGCCTGCTCTACATGGAGGAAGTGCCGCTCAACTGGTGGCGCGCGAGCTGGCACCCGCCGGTGCCCCCGGAGTTCGAGAACGATCGCATCATCGACGTGGCCGAGAGAGCGCTTGAGGAGATGGTGCGACGGGACGGCAATCACCCCTCTCTCGTCGTGTGGAGCATGGCGAACGAGTGTGAGACGGCGGACCTGTTGGGCATCCGCGCTATGGAGCGGCTGCTTCGGCGCGCCAAGACGCTCGACCCGACGCGGCTTGCGACCTACGTGGCGAACCGCAGCCTGGAGAAGAACCGTGCCTTCGCCCTCGCGGATCTCGTGGCGGTCAACCTCTACTTCGGGATGTGGGACGGGCCCGTAGCCGGCGACATCGCCGAGATCGAGCAGCGCGTGTACCTGCCGACGCGCCAGAGGCTCGGGGAGCTCGCGCGCTTCTTCGGCGACAAGCCTATCGTACTCACCGAGTTCGGCACGATCGGCATCCCCGGCTCCGGCGGCGACCTCCGCTTCAGCGAGGACTACCAGGCCGCGTACCTGTCGGCGGTGTGGCGCGCGGTCGAGGCGGTGCCGGAGGTATCCGGTGGCGTCGTCTGGTGCTGGGCCGACTACCGCCACCGGCACGGCTTTACCAACGAGTTCCCGACCTACTTCGGGCCGTTCGGCATCGTCACGTTCGACCGCCGCCCGAAGAAGGCCCATGCCGCGCTCCGTGCGCTGTGGACCAGCGAGTTCCAGCCCGGCGACTGAATCTCACCGACGCTTCAGCCTCCGCACACCGAGTTGCCGGCCGCTGCCGCACTACTTCTTCGTATACGTGATCTCCATCATTTTCATTTCCTTGCCGTCCTTGCCTGGACCGTACATTTCGAAGATCTCCTTCGTCGGGCTCGGCCACTGGGTCATCATCCGCACATTGACCGGGGTCTTCTTGATCGGATCGATCCAACTGCCGGTCATGGTGCAACTCTTGCCCTGCGCGTCGCAAGTGCCTTCGCTCACCATCACGCCGGTTGACATGGAGTCGTTCCACGTGGACCAGTATTTGCCGGTCACGTTGTCGTAACCCATCATGCCGTGACCCGTGTAGGGCATGCCCATCATCGAGGAGCTGACGTCTTCGACGATCACCCGTCCGCCGAGCGTCATGGTGCGTGTTGCCGTCCCCGTGTCCTCCATCGCCGGCCCGCCGGCCTCGTGCCAGGATTTGATCTTCAGATCGTAGCTCCCCACCGAGGACGCCAGCGTCTGATGAGGAGCGCCCGGCGTGCCCGCCTTCATGTAGGCATCCATCTCGGCCTTCTGCTCCGGGGTCATCTGCGGTTGCTGGTTCCCAGTCTGCGCCAGCGCCAACGTGCTCAGCAGTGCGGTCGCGGCAGCGGCGACCAGCTTTCCAGCGGGCTTGTGCATTCCGGATCCTCCTTCGGATGAAAGTGGTTGCTGTTCGAGCCCAGGCTCAGCGCAAGTATATTCTCACCGATGACCCGTCTATGTGGATAATGTCAGGGTGCGTGGCTGGCTGGTCTACATCCTGGAATGCTGCGACGGGACGCTCTACACGGGGATCACCGTCGATCTGAGGCGTCGTCTCACCGCCCACCAGCGTGGAGCTGCCTCAAAGTACACGCGAGCGCGGCTTCCGGTCCGGGTGATCTACCAGGAGGCACATGACACCCGTTCGAGCGCCTTACGGCGTGAGGCCGTCATCAAGACGCTGACTCACGAGGGCAAGCTCGGACTGATCCTCGGCGCGCATCCTCTTGCTGTTCCCACGCCGACGCGGCATCAGCCTTCGTGATTTCGTGGTACGATGGGCGCCCCTCCACAAGTAGAGTCCCCGCGAAGCACCGACTGGCGCCGGGGAGCCCATGACACAACCTCGATCACGCTGGCTCGCGACCTCACTGCTCGTGCTCGCCTGGACCCTGTGTGCGGGCACTGCCCATGCGCAGGGGAGTCCCGCCCTGGACGTGGTCATCAACGAGATTGCCTGGATGGGCACAACCACGAGCGCGAACGACGAGTGGATCGAGCTGCTCAACAACACTGGAGTGGCCATCAACCTGACCGGGTGGACACTCACGGCCGCGGATGGAACGCCGAATGTGACGCTGTCAGGCACGATACCGGTGGGGGGCCATTTCCTGCTGGAGCGCACCGACGATTCGACCGTCCCCGGCGTCACCGCCGACCAGATCTACACCGGAGCCCTCGGAAACACCGGGGAGGTGCTGGAGCTGAGGGACCCGCTGTCAGGGCTTCAGGACAACGTGGATGCCTGGTACGCGGGAAACAACACGACCAAGGAAACGATGCAGCGAGTCGATCCGCTGGTAGCGGGCACCGTCGCCTCCAACTGGACCAACGGCCCGGTGGGGGGCACGCCGATGAACAGCGGGAACTCGAATCCTGGCTGCTCGATGCCGCAGCGCACGGTGGACTGCCACCTGGGAGGGCCATTCGTGTTCCGCACCGGCGGGCCGGTGATCATCAACGAAGTGATGATCAACCCCAGCGCTGTCAGCGACAGCGCCGGAGAGTATGTCGAGCTGTTCAACTCGGGATCCACGAGCGTGGATATTCAGGGGTGGACTCTTCGAGATGACGATCTCGATTCCTTCACCCTGGCCACCGGAGCGCCGATCAGCCTCGCTCCGGGCGCATCGTTCGTCATCGCGGCCGGCGCCGATCCCAACCTCAACGGAGGCTACACGGCCGATCTGGCCTGGAGCAACTTCGCCCTGTCCAACAGCGGCGACGAGGTCGTGCTGCTCGACAATCTCGGAGCCGAGCAGGACCGGCTGGCCTATGCCGGCACGCCGTTCACCGACACCTCCGGGCAGTCGCTCGAGCGCATCAGCCCCCGCTTGCCCACCGCGGACCCTCTCTCGTGGGGCAGAGCCCGCGGCAGCTTCGGCTCCGGCGACAGGGGCACGCCCGGAAGCATCAATGCGTTGCAGGCGAGGCGTTACCTCCTGAGTGGAACGCTGGTGACGATGGACGAGTCGATCCCGGCCATGGATCGCGTCTTCGCCGGCACGCTCTACGTGCAGGGCAACCGGATCCTCGACCTGCTCCACGACGGTGATTCGATCCCGTCGTATGCCATGGGCGCCGTCGTCGTGAACACCAGGGCGCTGATCTTCCCGGGCTTGATGAACATCCACGACCACATCGGATTCAACACCATTCCACACTGGGATGTCCCAGCCCTGATGCAGGACGTGTCGGATTGGACGTCGCTGGATGATTACCGGCGACACGTGCGCTACCCGCACGACCTCCTGACAGACGCGAACTACTACGACCTGCTGCCCGAGGTCGGAAAGTACGCCGAGGTCAAGGCGCTGGCCGCGGGCACGACGGCGGAGCAGGGCAGCTTCCCGACCTCGCCCGGTTTCACGAATCACCTGGCGCGCAACGTGGACCTGCAGAACTTCTGGGCTGACCGGATACGGCAGCGATCGTTGTCGGTCCTGGATTCGACGTTCCAGTCGGAAGCCCCGGCCCTGGTGGCTGACATGGATGCCGGCGCTGTGGACGCGTGGCTCGTGCACCTGGCCGAGGGCACCGGCGGCGACGCCGTCCTGGAGTTCCAGGCCCTCAAGGACGTCTGCCTCCTGCGGTCCGAGACCGCCATCATCCACGGCACGGCGTTGACGCCGGCCGACCTGGACGAGGTGGCCGCGGCGGGAGCCAAGCTGATCATCGCTCCGACCAGCAACTACCTCTACTACGGAGCCACCATCGACGTCCCGGGGGCCGTCCAGCGCGGCATCGCCGTCTCCTTGAGCACCGACTGGAGTCCCGCCGGCGACAAGAACCTGCTCGCGTCGCTCAAGAGCCTGTCAGTCATCAACGACACCGTCTGGGGCTCCGCCCTGACCGATCTGCAGTTGGTGGAGATGGTCACCACGGCCCCGGCCAGGACGCTCAACTGGTGCGGTCTGGTCGGAACCCTGCGGCCCGGGATGTTCGCCGACCTGGCCGTGATCCTGGGGGACGCCTCCACACCGCATCGCTCGCTGATCGAGGCGACCGAGGAGGACGTCGTCCTGACGGTTGTGGATGGAGATGCGCTGTACGGCCGGCCCGCATACCTGGAAGCGCTCAAGCCGGGTGACTACGAGCTCGTGACCAGCGGATGCGGCTTCAAAGCGGGACTGGATGTCACGGACCCGACCGTCCCCGACGGCCAGCAGCTCTTCTCGGAGATGACAAGCCGGTTGAGCGCTGCGTCGGCCTTCGACTTTCAGCACATGAAGGCCAACTTCCAGGATCCGACAGTCTCCGGAATGACCGATGCGGAGTTTCAGATCTACCTGGACGGCAACTTCCCTCTGGGCATACTCCCCAGCGCCCTCGATCCGCACTGGGTCATCGACGACGACGACTACTTCGACGGTCTGAGAAACGAGACGAACGTGACCGCCCTGAATCCCGAGGCGACCCTCGATATCGAGTTCTTGTGGGACACGGATTCGGACGGTAGACCGAACGCATGCGGTCCCGTCCTGCTTCGCTCGACACTCCAGCAGAATCTTCTCGCGCATCTCGACAACCTGATCCCACCGTGCGTGGACGACTTCCCCGGAACCTTGTCGGACGGCATGACCTATTTCTACCAGATCGACGAGCGGGGAGGCCCCGCGCTGACGATCACGCTAGAGGCTCGCCCAATCGAAGACACCGTGCGCGTCTGCTTCACGCCGTGAAGCCCCAGCCCAGCCCCCGGCGCCGTCGAGTCGAGTGGGCGGCGGGCCCCACACCTCGGTGCCGGTTCTGGTAGCATGGTGTTTAGGAGTGTGTCCGAGTCATGGCTTGGGCCGCGCGCACGGGGCTTGCGAGCCTGAGGCAAGGAGCGAGGAGGAGACTGACCCGTGTGGTCGTTGACGACGAGCGACGCAGCATGAGGCCGCAACCCCCGTGCGCCCTTCGGGTTGCGGCGGCGCCCGCCCGTCTGCATCGTCGCCGCTCCTCACCGATGTCCCGCATCGCTGTCGTCGCGGCCCCTCGCATCCCGGCGGGCGGCGTACGCACCGCGACCCGAGCCATTACTCGGACACACTCCTAACTCCACAAGCCCCGACCAGGACCAGTTTCTTCGCGTTTCAGGCAATCATTGCGGGAGGAGGCTGTATGCGTGACGCGGTCAGGAAGCTCTGGCCCGAGATCGACTGGATCCAGGACAAGGACCTCAAGGACAAGACCCTGCAAACCTGGGTCAAGGCCTTTGAGATGAGCCCCCTGACTCCGGACGATCTCCTGGAGATTCCGTTCACCCTTCTCATCCCTAATTGCCCTGTCTCCTTCATGGCCCACAAACGGGCCGTGGTGCACGTCGCGCGGCGCGGCGCCGAAGCGATGAAGGAGTTCTTCAAGGAGGCGCTGCCCATTGACCTGGACGTCGTGATCGCCGGGGCGATCCTGGCGGACGTGGGCAAGCTGCTGGAGTACGAGAAGGTGGGGGGCAAGTCCCGGCAGAGCCAGCGTGGCAAGGAGCTGAGGCACCCGTTCACCGGCGTCGCCCTGGCCATGATGTGCGGCGTTCCCGACCGGGTCTGCCACGTCATCGCGGCCCACGCCGGTGAAGGAGACCTGGTGAAGCGAAGCGCCGAAGCGTACATCGTCCATCATGCCGATTTCATGGCGTACGAGCCGTTCAAGAACCTCGGCGCCAAATAAGAGGAGAGCGCGCGTGGCCACACCGAGCACCACCCCGCCCAAGAAACCCGAGAGACACGTCACCGAGCCGATGGCGCGCTGGGCTTCACAGCTCACCTACGACCGGATCTCCAAGGAGGCCGCGCACCAGGCGAAGCGGTTCCTGCTGGATTCCCTGGGCTGCGCCCTGGGCGGCTACCTTCAGCACGACGTGAGGATCGTCCTGGAGGTCTTCGGCGAGACGGGCGGAAGCGGCCCCGCCACCGTCATCGGCACCGGCAGGAAGATGGACGCCATCACGGCGTCGCTGCTCAACGCCCTGATGGTGCGCGTGATGGACTACAACGACATCTACTGGATGCAGGACCCCTCCCACCCCTCAGACATCATTCCGGCGGCCCTGGCCTGCGGCGAGCGGGCGAAGCGCAACGGCAAGGATCTGATCGTCGGCATCGTACTGGGGCACGAGTTCGAGCAACGTCTCTGCGAGGCGGCCTTCCCGGGGATCCGCGAACGGGGGTGGCACCACGCGACCCTTACCGCGTTCGCCTCTCCCATCGTGGCCGGCCGGATGCTGGGGCTCTCCTGGGAGAAGATTCAGCACGCCATCGGCATCTCCGGCAGCCGTCATCTCACCCTCGGCGCGGCCGTGGCCGGCAAGCTCACCATGATGAAGAACACCGTGGACCCCATGGCGACGCAGAGCGGCGTGATCGGCGCGATGCTGGCGGAAAAGGGGTACACGGGGCCGGAGCATGTCATTGACGGCAAGGAGGGGATGGTTCACTGCCTCGGCCCGGAGTGGAAGCTGCAGATCCTGACGGAGGGGTTGGGTGAGTCGTGGCGCATCGAGACGTGCGGGATGAAGGCGTATCCCACCGAGGCGCTGACGCACACCCCCATCTCGGCGGTGCTGGACCTGGTCCGGCAGCACGACCTGAAGCCCGATGAGATCGAGAAGGTCCACATCCGCTCCCTGGCCCGGGCGGCGGACATCCTGTCGGACCCTTCCAAGTATGATCCCCGCACCAAGGAGACGGCCGACCACAGCCTGCCTTACGTCATCGCGGCGGCCGTGGTGGACCGGCAGGTGACGCCGGCCCAGTTCGCAGACTCGAAGATCATGGACCCCGCCATCCGCGCGCAGCTCAGGAAGGTGGAGGTGGTGGCCGATCCCGAGATCGAGAAGCTGTTCCCGAAGCTCCAGCGCGTCATCGTGACGATCCACACAACCAACGGGGAGCATCACACGCGCCAGGTAGACTACCCCAAAGGCGATCCCCGGAACCCGCTCACCGACGCGGAGATCGAGGAGAAGTTCGACGCCCTGGCCGCCCCGGTGCTGACCCCGGCCTCCATGAAGAAGGTCAAGGAAGCGGTGTGGGGCCTCGATCGGATCGGCTCGATCTCGGACCTCATGGCGATGCTGCGGGCGGACCGCTAGACAAGGAGACAGGCAGATGGGCCAGACCATCGTCGAGAAAATCGCCCTCAGCCACATGACGGAAGGTCCCCGGGGCAGGCCGCTGCGCGCCGGCGACATCGTCTCCATCCGTCCCCGCCATGTGATGACGCACGACAACACCTCGGCGGTCATGAAGAAGTTCCAGAGCATCGGGGCCCCGAAGGTGGTGGACCCGAAGCTGCCGGTCTTCATCCTGGACCACGACATCCAGAACACTTCCGAGGAGAACCTCAAGAAGTACCGTTCCATCGAGGCCTTCGCGAAGGCGCAGGGGGTGGACTTCTACCCGGCGGGCTCGGGGATCGGGAACCAGGTGATGTGCGAGCAGCTCTACGTGGTTCCGGGATCGTTCGTGGTGGCCTCCGATTCCCACTCCAACATGTACGGGGCGCTGGGGGCCGTGGGCACGCCCATCGTCCGCACCGACGCCGCGGCCGTCTGGGCCACCGGAGAGTTCTGGTGGCAGGTTCCCCGGACCGTTCAGGTGATCCTGGAGGGACAGCTCCCGGAGGGGGCCACGGGCAAGGACGTGATCATCGCCTTGTGCGGCCTCTACAACAAGGAAGAGGTCCTCAACGCCTCGGTGGAGTTCGGCGGCCCCGGCGTGGCCGGCCTCTCGATGGACGCCCGGATGACCATCTCCAACATGACCACCGAGTGGGGGGCGCTGGTCGGATGGTTCCCCGCGGACGCCACAACCTTCGGGTGGATCCGCCGCCGTCGCGGCCTTCTCGCCTCCCGCGGGATCCAGCGGGTGACCGAAGATCAGATCCGAGGTTGGGAGGCGAACCCGACTCTCGCTGATCGGGACGCCGCCTACGCCGCGCGGATCACTCTGGATCTCTCGAGCGTGATCCCGCACGTCTCCGGCCCCGACACGGTGCAGGTGATGACGCCGCTGCCGGAGATGGAGGCGAAGAAGGTCGCCGTTCAGAAGGCCTACTTGATTTCCTGCGTCAACTCCCGGTTCGAGGACCTGCAGGCCGCCGCGCGTGTCCTGAAGGGGAAGAAGGTGGCCCCCACTGTGGGCTTCTACGTGGCCGCCGCATCCGCGGAGGTCCAGGAGGAGGCCATGAAGCAAGGAGTCTGGCAGGTCCTGCTGGACGCCGGTGCGAAGGCGCTTCCTCCCGGCTGCGGCCCCTGCATCGGGCTCGGCACTGGGTTGCTGGAAAAAGGCGAGGTGGGAATCTCCGCCACCAACCGCAACTTCAAGGGGCGGATGGGATCCCGGGAAGCCCAGTGCTACCTGGCCAGTCCGCAGGTCGTGGCTGCCTCCGCGCTGGCCGGCTTCATCAGTGGACCGCGATGGACGCAGCCCCCCGGGCAACGGAAGAGCGAGCCCCTCGCCCGTCGCATCGAGATGCTGATCTCCCCGCCGCCCGCCGCGGAGAAGGTGGAGATCCTCCCGGGCTTTCCGAGCCGGGTGAAGGGACGCCTGGTGCTTGTCTCTCAGGACAACCTCAACACCGACGGGATCTACGGGAAGGACTACACCTACCGCGAGGACATGACCCCGGCGCAGATGGCCGCGGTGGTGATGGAGAACTATGACCCGGGATTCGCCGGGATGACCCGGGCCGGGGATCTCCTGGTGGGAGGATTCAACTTCGGCACAGGGTCGAGCCGGGAGCAGGCGGTGACGGCGCTTCAGGCCAAGGGGATCCCCCTGACCGTGGCGGGGAGCTTCTCCCAGACCTACCTGCGCAACGCGTTCAACAACGGCTTCCTTTGCGTGGAGCTTCCTGAGCTGGTGGAGCGGCTGCGCGGGATCTTCAGGTCGGAGATCGCGTCGGGCGCCCGCACCATCGTTCCCGGCGACGAGGTGGATGTGGACTTCTCCTCCGCCACCCTGACCTACCGGGGAGAGACTTTTCGTTTCCCCCCGCTGGGGAGCGTCCCGCAGTCGCTCTACGTGGCCGGTGGCGCCGAGAAACTGGTGCGGAAGAAACTGGGCTTGAACTAACGAGAGGAACGACACATGGCGAAGCACGTGGTGGTCACCCTTCCAGGAGACGGCATCGGGAAAGTGGTCCTTCCCGAGGCGTTGCGAGTCCTGAAGACGGTGGGCTTCGATGCGCAGTACGTCCCGGCGGAGATCGGCTGGGACTGCTGGATCAACCAGGGCAACGCGCTCCCGGAGAAGACCGTGGAGCTGCTGGCGCAGCACAAGCTGGGTTTGTTCGGCGCCATCACCTCCAAGCCCAAGGCCGCGGCCGACGCCGAGCTGAAGCCGGAGCTGAGGGGGAAGGGATACGCCTACTTCAGCCCCATCGTGGCGATGCGGCAGCGTTTCAACCTGGACCTCTGCATCCGCCCCTGCCGCTCCTTCCCGGGCAACCCGCTCAACTTCATCCGGAAGACGACGGCCGGGGGCTTCGAGGAGCCGGTGGTGGACTCCGTCATCTTCCGGCAAAACACGGAAGGGCTGTACTCTGGTGTCGAGTACCTGGACCCGCCCGCCGAAGTCCGCGCGGCGCTGGGCAAGCACCCGAAGTTCAAGCCGTTCGAGAAGATCGCCGGACGCGACATGGCGCTGGCCGTCCGGGTCATCACCAGGGAGGCCACCCGCCGCATCCTGGAGGCGGGCTTCGCGCACGCCCGGGCCCACGGCTACAAGTCTGTGACGGTGTGCGAAAAGCCCAATGTCCTTCGCGAGACATCGGGGGTGTACGAGGAGGAGGCGAAGAAGATCCAGAAGGACTTCCCCGACGTCGCCCTCAAGTCCGACAACATCGACGCCCTGATGATGTGGCTCACCAAGAAGCCGGAAGATTACGGCGTGGTGGTGGCCTCCAATCTCTTCGGCGACATCGTGTCGGACGCCTTCGCCGGGCTGACCGGAGGCTTGGGCTTCGCCTGCTCGGGCAACATCGGCAGGGACGTGGCGGTCTTCGAGCCGACCCACGGGTCGGCGCCCAGGTACGAGAAGCTCGATCCGCCGATCGTCAATCCGATCGCCATGATCCTCTCGGCGGCCATGCTCCTGGACCATGTCGGCGAGCAGGCGATGGGCGAGCGCGTGCGCGAGGCGGTGGCGTCGGTGGTGAGGGAAGGGAAGGTGCGCTGCTACGACATGCAGCGTCTCTCCGGCGGCCCGGACGTGTTGGAGAAAGGCGCCGCCTCCACTTTTCAGATGACCGACGCCATCCTCGCGAAGCTGAGGTGAGTGCCATGACCTCGAAAAGCGTGGCCGGAAGCGCGAGGAGCGGGGAGGCGGGACGCTTCGGCGCCGACGTCCGCTCGGACCTGTTCGTCTCCCTCGAGGTGCGCAGCAGCGGCGGGGTCGATCTGCAGCTCGACTCGCGTGTGGAGCTCTACTACGGAGAGTCGATCCGTTCCCAGGTCCGCGTCCTCCTGGAACGGCTGGGGGTCCGCCACGCACGGGTGGAGATCGAGGATACCGGGGGGCTCCCCTTCACCATCGCCGCCCGCGTGGAGGCCGCGGCGCGTCGCGCCGGGGCGGGAAAAAACCAGGACGCCCGTCCGGATCGGACGGCGCCGATCACACCTGTGTCTCCAAAGGACCGTCTCCGCCGGTCCCGACTGTACCTGCCCGGCAACGAGCCGAAGTTCATGCTCAACGCCGGGCTGCACGGTCCCGACGGCGTCATCCTGGACCTTGAGGATTCGGTCCACCCTGCCGAGAAGGACGCGGCGCGTCTCCTGGTGCGCAACGCGCTGCGGTGCATTGATTTTTGCGGCTCGGAGCGGATGGTCCGGATCAATCCGTTTCCGCTCGGCGAGGAAGACCTTGAGGCGATCGTCCCGGAGACGCCTGACCTGATCCTGATTCCCAAGGTAGAGCACCCGGACCAGATCCGGGATCTCGACGCGCGGGTGACGAAGCTGCTGCGCGCCGCCGGTGAGACGCGCCCTGTCTGGCTCATGCCGATCCTGGAGTCGGCGCTGGGTATCGAGAGGGCGTTCGAGATCGCCGGTGCCTCGGAGCGGATCGCCGCGCTCACGCTGGGGCTGGAGGACTACACCGCCGATCTCGGGGTGGTGAAGACGGTGGAAGGGACCGAGTCGTTCTACGCCCGGACACGGGTGGTGGTGGCGGCGAAGGCGGCAGGCCTCCAGGCCATCGACTCGGTGTTCGGCGACGTGGGCGACATGGAAGGGCTCACCGCGTGGGCCGTC
The DNA here is from genome assembly GCA_045402695.1 of Acidobacteriota bacterium. Lineage (GTDB taxonomy): Bacteria > Acidobacteriota > Polarisedimenticolia > JACPZX01 > DASXTC01 > JAWPNA01. Next base: position 15,279 of record JAWPNA010000236.1, on the reverse strand, counting down.
CGATCGCGGCAGCTCGGCTTCGAGGGGATGGGCTGCGTGCATCCCCGGCAGATCGAGGTGATCCACAAGGCGTACGCCCCCTCTCCGGAGGAGATTGAGAAAGCCCTCCGGATCGAGGCCGCGTTCGAGGAAGCGGAGGCGAAGGGGCTGGGCGTGGTCAGCCTCGGCTCGAAGATGATCGATCCGCCCGTGGTGCTCCGGGCGCGCAAACTCGTGCAACAGGCACGGGCCATGGGCCTGATGGGCCTCGCGCCCGCAACGGTGGGAACAAAAGGGGAGAAGGCACCATGAGCCAGCGGGACCTGGTGGTCAACGCCGCGGGACGCAAGGTCCCCACGATGGTGAACGGGCTGCCGCAGACCTGCTACCAGGGAGTGGGGCACCACCGTCCGTCCGGACGGAAGCAGGCGCCTCCTGTCCTCAGCAGTGCTTCCTACCCGGCCAACGGCGACAAGCGTGTGCCGGGCCTGGAGACGGCGCTGAAGAAGTGCGGCCTGAGGGACGGGATGGTGATTTCCAACCACCATCATCTGAGGGACGGCGACCGGATTGCCGTCGAGGTCCTCCAGACCGCCCAGCGTCTGGGCGCGAAGGACCTGATGTGGTTTCCCAGCGCGTCGTTTCCGACCCAGAAGGCGGTCATCGACCTGATGGAGGCGGGCGTGGTCCACCACATCGAGGGGAGCATGAACGGTCCGCTGGGGGAGTACGCCTCCCGGGGAAAGATGCGGGGCCTCGGCGTGCTCCGCTCCCACGGCGGCCGTTACCAGGCGATCCAGGACGGTGAGGTGAAGATCGACATCGCGGTCATCGCCGCCCCCACCGCCGACCCCTTCGGCAACGCCGACGGGTCCCACGGGAAATCGGCCTGCGGCTCGCTGGGCTTCGCCCTGGCCGATTCCGTCTATGCGGAGCACGTCATCGTCGTCACCGACAATCTGGTGCCCTTTCCCTGCATCCCCTGGCAGATCCAGGGGAACAACGTGGACTACGTCGTGCAGGTGGACTCCATCGGCGATCCGTCGAAGATTGTCTCGGGCACCACCCAGATCACCAAGAGCCCCGACCGCCTCAAGATCTCCGAGTACGTGGCCCGCTTCATCCGCGACGCCGGCATCATGCGGAACGGCTTCTCCTTCCAGGCAGGCGCGGGCGGCATCGCCCTGGCCTTCGTGGACTTCCTGCGGGTGATGATGAAGGAGGCGGGAGTGAAGTGCCGCTTCGTGCGCGGCGGATCCACGCGTTACCTGGTGCAGATGCTTCAGGAGGGGCTCACCGACTACATCCTGGACGGCCAGACCTTCGACCTGGACGCGGTCCGGTCGATCGCCTGCGATCCGCGGCACGTCGCCACCTCGCCGTTCACGTCGTACAACTACCACGGCAAGGGGCACTTCGCTTCCATGGTGGACGTGGCGGTGCTGGGAGCGACGGAAGTGGACGTGAACTTCAACGCCAACGTCGTCACCCACTCCGACGGAAAGCTCCTCCACGGCATCGGAGGGTGGCAGAACTGCCTGGCCAGCGGCTGCACCGTTCTCGCCCTTCCCTCGTTTCGCGATCGCATCCCAGTCATCGTGGACGAGGTCACGACCCTGGTCGGTCCCGGCGAGCTGATCGACGTCGTGGTCACCGAGCGCGGCATCGCCATCAACCCGCGCCGCACCGATCTGCTGGAGAAGGTGAAAGGATCGAGACTTCCTATCCGTCCCATCCAGGAGATTCAGGCGGAGGTGGAGAAGATCTGCGGGGGCAAGCCAGCCAAGCCCCGCTTCCTCGAGCGCCCCGTGGCGGTGGTGAAGTGGGTGGACGGCACCGTCCTGGACACGGTCTGGCAGATGGCGGATTCGTAACGTCTGACAGGAGAAGCCGTACACACATTCCACGGATCACGCGCCGCCTTGCTTCGACCGCTCCGTGACGCGATAATAACGCTCACGGGCCGCGTGACGCGCGGCCGGGCCCCGGGGTTGCCGTTGCAGATGAAAAAAGTCCTCCTCACGAGCGTGTGCCGGCCACTGGGAGTCCGCTACGGCGATGCTCCGAGCGTGGGGTACGAGCTGCTCTACGGCCAGGTCACGCGCGCGCAGGGGATCTTCAGTCCCCGATCCCACCACATCCACTTCTCGCTGGAATACATCGCCGAGAACCTCGAGGCGCCGACGACGGTGTTGCAGTACCCGTCCGAGAAGGAGCTGGTCCGTGAGCTGAAGAGCGGGTATGACATCGTGGCCGTCTCGTTCCTGGTCGCGACCTTCCACCGCCTCAAACAGGTCGTGGAGCTGGCCCGCAAGCACGCGCCGTCCTCCCAGATCGTGCTCGGCGGATACGGCACCGTGCTCGCGGACGACCTGCTGCGCCCGCTCGGCGATCACATCTGCCGCGAGGAGGGCGTGGCCTTCATGCGGCGGCTTCTGGGCGAGCCGGAGATCCCGATGCCCTACCGGCATCCGATGGTCGTCAACCCGCTGCGGGTCTTCGGTCTGAAGGCCTCGGAGACCGGCGTGGTCTTCGCCGGGCTCGGGTGCCCCAACGGGTGCGACTTCTGCTGCACGTCACACTTCTTCAAGAGGAAACACATCCGGCTGCTGCCGGCAGGCGCCGACATCTACCACGTGATCGAGCGCTACCACGAGATCTCGCCCGGGATGTCGATCATCATTCTCGACGAGGACTTCCTCTTGAACCGCAAGCGCGCGATGGAGTTCAGAGACTGCGTGGTCCGGGGTGGAAAGCCTCTCTCCATCTTCGCCTTCGCCAGCATCCGCGCCCTGAGCCAGTACGACGTCACCGAGATCCTGGAGATGGGCATCGACGGGCTCTGGATCGGATACGAGGGGACGCGGTCCGGATACGCCAAGCAGCAGGGCAGGCCGGTGGAGGAGCTGTTCCGCGAGCTCAAAGACCACGGGGTGACGATCCTCGCGTCAATGATCGTGGGCTTCCCTTACCAGACGCCGGAAATCATCGAAGAGGAGCTGTCCGGGCTCCTCGCGCTCAAGCCGGCCCTGACGCAGTACCTGATCTACGGGCCGAGCCCTGGGACTCCCTTCTACGAGCGCGTGGTGCGCGAGGGGCTGCTTCACGAGGATGTGGCCGCGGACCCGGAACTGTTCTGCCGGAAGGGGAGCGGCTTCAACGCGCTCGTCAAGCACCCGTCGATGGAGGCACAGGAGATCGAGGCGGCACAGACCAGGTGCTTCGAGCAGGACTTCCGCCGTCTCGGGCCTTCGATCTACCGCTCGATCGAGGCATGGCTTCTCGGGCATCTGAAGCTCTCGGATTCGGCCAGCCCGCACCTGCGCGCGAAGGCGGGACACTTCGCGAGGGCGATCCGGCGCACCTACCCTGTCTTTCTCGCAGGCAAGCTTCTCGGCCCGACCCCCGAGACCCGCCGCTGGATCGCCGGCCTCGAGGCACGCATCCATGCGCGGCTGGGCGCGCCGACGTTGGGTGAAAGACTCGGGTCCGTCGTCGCTCTCGGGATGGCCGTCTGGACGGCCCTGACGCTGAAGCTCGATCTTTTCCAGCACCCCCGGTTGATCAGGCACACGTTCCGGATGCCGCGGGAGTCGCGGCCCGCCCGAGCCTGGCGGCGGCTTTGCGGTGAAGATCCCGGCGGACACGGAGTGGAGGTCGAACAGCGACCCGTGGGAACCGTCTGGGTGCGGGTGAACGGCAGACTGGCCGATGCGGGGGCCAGGAGACTCGCCATCGGGCTGAGGCGGGCACTGGAGCGCAAGAAGGAACGTGTCGTCCTGGACCTGACACGTCTCGCCCCGATCGAGGGCGGCGCCGCCGATCGGATGGTGGAGTGCCTGCGCACATATCGCCACCGTATCCGCCTCGTCCTGCCCCGCGCCGGCGAGTTCGCGAGTCTCGCGGCGATCTTCGGCCTCTACCGGTAGCCGCGACCAACCTCAGGAAGATCAGGGGCTGCCGACGAGCGTGGCGTGCAGCCGGATCGTGACACTTGCCAGCGCCCGGGAGACGATGCAGTTCTTCTTGGCGTCTTCGGCCAGCCGTTGAAAGTCCGGGGCCGCGAGCCCTGGAACCTGGCCTCGCGTCGTCAGATCGATGCCGGTGATCCCGAAGCTTCCCTCGACCTTGTCGAGATGCACCGTGGCGGTCGTCTCGATGCTTTTCGGGACGTGACCGGCTTTCGTGAGCCCGAGCGCCAGGGCCATCGAGAAGCATCCCGCGTGAGCGGCCCCGATCAGCTCCTCCGGGTTCGTGCCCGGGGTTCCCTCAAACCGCGTGCCGAAGGAGTACTTGCCCTCGAACGCCCCACTCCCAAGGCGAATCGTGCCCCGCCCTTCCTTCAAGTCGCCTTCCCACCGAGCCTCGGCTTTTCGATCGATCATGCGAAATCCTCCCAATGATTGACACGATTCTGATCTGTCCCTCTGCGCTATTCGAACACTTCCATGGACCAGATGTCGCCCCCCTGGGGCCAGCAGCGGTCGACCAGAATCCAGCGCCCGTCCGGAGACCACACAGGGTAGTCGAGCAAAGAGTAACAGAAAGGGCCCGCCGACAGCAGCGCGGCCGGGAACCTCCCGCGCTCGACGGTGTCTACTTCTCCAGGCCTCCACAGCGGGGCCGATAAGGAGACACCATGATCAAGAGGAATGTTCTGGTTGTCGCGGGTTTCGCTCTGACGGTCACGATGTTCACGATGCCCCCCATGGTGACGGCGGCCACGGCGGCCATGCCGGCCGTCGCACCGGATCGGAGCGGTTTCTCCCTGGAAGTGCTCGTGGACGGCGCGCCGCTGGCGGAATACGCGGCCCGCGGAGTCACCTATATCGAGGCGCTGGAGGGGCGTGAGTACTCGCTGCGGCTGGGCAATCGCACGGGCCGCCGCGTGGCGGTGGCGCTCAGCGTGGACGGGCTCAACACGATCGACGGCAAGACGACGACCGCGCGGGAGGCGGCCAAGTGGATCCTCGATCCGTACCAGACAATCACGATCGACGGATGGCAGACCAGCTCATCCACCGCGCGGCGATTCTACTTCACAAGCGAGACGGAATCGTACGGCGCCTGGCTCGGCAAGACCCGGAACCTGGGGGTCGTCTCCGCCGCGCTGTTCAACGAGCGCCCGCGGAGGATTTCGCGGGTGTGGGAGCAGAAGGACGAGGCGGGATCGAGGCGGGACGCTCCGATGGCTCAGAGCCAGAGGGCCGAACCGGAATCCGGACTCTCGGACGAGCACCCCGCCACCGGGATCGGCCAGCAGGTCGGCCACGTCGTCACGCGCATTCAGTTCGACGCGGAGGAGTCCCCGGCCGCCGTGCAGGAGCTCCGCTACGAGTACCGCGAGGCGCTCGTCCGGCTCGGCGTAATGCCCAGGCCGGACCCGTCCTGCGAGGATCCGCTCGCGCGCAGAGAACGCGCCCGTGGGTTCGAGTGGATGGAGTTCGCGCCGGATCCCTTCAGGCGGCGTTGCCCGTAATGCCCGTCGCCGGCGCCGCGGTGCTCCTCGGGGTCGATCTGGCGCGCCCCGCTCTGTTATGCTCCGCGCGCCATGCCACTGAATCCAGGCACGAAGCTCGGCCCCTACGAGATCCTCGGCCCGATCGGCGCCGGCGGCATGGGGGAGGTGTACCGTGCGCGCGACGAGCGGCTGTCGCGCGACGTGGCGGTCAAGGTCCTGCCGTCGTCGTTCCTGGCCGATCCCGAACGTCTCCGGCGATTCGAGCAGGAGGCGCGATCCACGGGTCAGCTCAACCATCCCAACATCCTCGCCGTCCACGACACCGGCTCTCACGAGGGAGCCCCCTACGTGGTGGCCGAGCTTCTCGAGGGAGAGACGCTGCGGCGGAAGCTCTCGGGCTCGCCTCTCCCGGCGAGAAAGGCGATCGACTACGCGGGCCAGGTCGCCCGCGGCCTCGCGGCCGCGCATCAGAAAGGAATCGTCCACAGGGATCTCAAGCCCGAGAACTTGTTCGTCACCGATGACGGCCGCGTCAAGATCCTCGACTTCGGCCTGGCGAAGCTGCTGGTGCCGGAGACGGGTGGGTCGTCCATGACCGAGGCGCCCACGCTGGTCGAGACCGGGGCCGGTGTCGTGGTCGGGACGGTCGGCTACATGTCGCCGGAGCAGGTGCGCGGCCAGCCGCTCGATCATCGATCAGACATCTTCAGCTTCGGCAGCATCCTGTACGAGATGGTCACGGGCCACCGCGCGTTCCAGGCCGGCTCCTCGGTGGAGACGATGAACGCCATCCTCAAGGAGGAGCCGCCCGAGGTCTCCAGGTCGAACCAGGATCTTCCGCCCGGTCTCGATCGGATCGTGCAGCACTGCATGGAGAAGAGCCCGGAGGAGCGGTTCCAGTCGGCACGCGATCTGGCGTTCCAGATCGAGGCGCTCTCGTCGCACTCGGCGGCGGTTGCGGCCCATGCGGCCGACGCCGCGCCCGCGCTCGTTCCTCGCGCGCTGCGCGCGAGGCCGGCCATCGCGCTCGCCGTGATCCTGGCGGCGTTCGCCCTGGGGGTGATCGCCGACAAGCTGTCGCGACGGGCGCCCGACGCGGTGACGTACAGCCAGCTCACTTTCAGGAAAGGGAGCATCTCATCGGCGCGGTTCACGCCCGACGGGGAGTCAGTCGTCTACTCCGCGGCGTGGGACGGAGGCCCCGTCGAGCTGTTCTCCACGCGGCCCGGGAGTCCAGAGTCGAGGCCTCTGGGGATGGCCTCGGCGGAGATTCTCTCCGTGTCGGCCTCAGGAGAGATGGCGCTGCTGCTCGATCCTCATTTCACCCTGGGGTTCCAGCGTACCGGCACCCTGGCCCGGGCGCCGCTCGCCGGCGGTGTCCCGCGCCAGGTGCTGGGTGACGTGCAGGACGCCGACTGGTCTCCCGATGGGCAGGGGTTCGCCGTCGCGCGCGCCGTGGAAGGCCGGTACCGCCTGGAGTATCCGATCGGCAAGGTGCTGTACGAGACGGAGCACTGGCTGAGCACGCCCCGCTTCTCCCGCGACGGCAAGCGGATCGGTTTCATCGATCACCCTCTCACCGGCGACAATCGCGGCCGCGTCGCGGTGGTGGATCTTTCGGGAAACATGAAACCGTTGACCGAGCCGTTCAGCGCGGCAGAAGGCCTCGCCTGGTCGCCCTCGGGCGACGAGATCTGGTTCACCGCGGGCAAGACCGGGAACGTCCAGGCCCTCTATGCGGTCGATCTGTCGAGCGCCCAACGGATCGTGGACGGTGCGCCCGCGAGCCTCGGTCTGCAGGACGTCTCCCCGGCAGGGAGGATTCTCCTCACGCGCTCCGACGGCCGCCGCGGCATGATCGGCCTTGCCCCGGATGAGGAGACCGAGCGCGACCTATCGTGGCTCGACTGGTCGCGCCCGAGCGCCCTTTCGGCCGACGGACACTGGCTCCTGTTCGAGGAGCAGGGACAGGGAGGAGGCCCCGACTACTCCGTCTACCTGCGGAAGACCGATGGCTCTCCCGCCGTCAAGCTCGGCGAGGGCTACTCGCTGGCGCTCTCGCCGGATGGTCAGTGGGCCGCGACGGTGCCCGTGGATGATCCTCATCGTATCGTCATCGTTTCTCGCGGCGCGGGACAGGCGCGGACACTGACGCTGGATCTCTCGGTGCGACGGGCGCGGTGGCTTCCCGACGGGGAGCGGCTCCTGATCAACGGCAGCGAGGCGGGGCACCTGCCGCGCCTCTTCCTGGTTGACTTGCGGGGCGGTGCGCCGCGCCCGATCACGCCCGAGGGAGTGGTGTTCGACGGCGCGCTGTCGCGCGACGGGGAGTCCTTCGCGGCCGCGATCGAAGGGGGAGAGGCGAAGATCTATTCCGTCAACGGAGGCGAGCCGCGTCCGATCCCGGGGATCGGCAAGGACGATAAAATCCTGTCCTGGTCCGGCGACGGCCGTTCGCTCTTTGTCGCGCGCACTCGGGAGCTGCCGGTGAGGATACAGCGCCTCGATCTGGCGACAGGGCAGAAGCATCCCTGGAAGAACCTGATGCCGTTCGACAGCGCGGGTCTGTTGGACATCGGGTTCATTCAACTGTCTGAGGACGGGCAGTCATACGTCTTCAGCTTCCGGCGCATCCTCTCGACTCTCTACCTCGCGCAGGGTCTTTCGTGAAGACCGCGCCGGCTCGCGCGGACGCCGTGCGGGGCCTTCACTCGTACCTCAGCGCCTCGATCGGATTGAGCACGGAGGCGCGGTAGGCGGGATAGACGCCGAAGAATACGCCGACGGCGAAGCTGAACAGGAAAGCCAGGACGACCGACCAGAGAGAGACGGCCACGGGCAGGGCGGGGATCAGCTCTCCCAGCAGGAGCGCGCCGCCGTTTCCGACCAGCAGGCCGGCCAAGCCCCCCAACAGGCTGACGACGACAGCCTCCGTCACGAACTGCCTCAGGATGTCTCCGCGGCGTGCGCCCACGGCCTTTCGCAGCCCGATCTCCAGCGTCCTCTCGGTGACTGCCACAAGCATGATGTTCATGATCCCCACGCCTCCCACCAGCAGGGAGATCGCCGCAATTCCTCCCAGGATCCATGTGAACGTGCTCAGGATCGTGAGCAGCGAGGCCAGGATCGCGTTCTGGCTGGTGAGGGTGAAGTCCTGCTGCCCATTGTGGCGGCGTGAGAGCACCGCCACGATCTCGGTCTTGGCGGTCTCCATCGCGTCCTCGCTGCGAGTCTTGGCGATGATCTCGAAGAGGCGGTCCACGTCGAACAGATCCATGGCGGGCTTGAGGGGGATGAAGACGAGGTCGTCCAGGTCGAGACCCAGGCTCACTCCCTTCTTCTCCATGATCCCGATGACGCGGAACTTGGTCTCTCCGATGCGCACCCATTCTCCCAGGGGATTGGTCTCGCCGAAGATCTCGCTTTTCACCCGGCGACCGATGACGCAGACGCGGCGGCGCGCCTCCACGTCCTCGTCGGTGAAGAACGAGCCGATGTCCACCTTCAGGTTGCGCATCACGGGGAACGACTGGGTGGCCCCGATGACGGTAGTGTCGCGGCTGCGGTTGGCGTGCTTGATGCGGCTGCCGCCCAGCACGACGGGGGCCACGTCGATCACCGACGGGCAGCGGCGGGCGATGGCGCGGGCATCCTCCTCGGTCAGCGGGTTGATCGATCCGATCGGGAAGGGGCCGGCGCCGCTGGTCTCTACCTTGCCCGGCGTGATCAGCAGCAGGTTCGAGCCGAGATCGGTCAGCTCCCGCTGGATGTAACGCTTGGCCCCCTCGCCCAGGGCCACCAGCAGGATCACCGAGGCGACGCCGATGATCACTCCCAGCATGGTCAGAAACGAGCGCACGCGGTTGGCCAGCAGCGCCCGCACTGCCTGGGAGGCGACCTCCTTGTTGAAGGGGGCGGACACCGGCCCGCCTTACCGGAGGGAGGCGGCTGGCGGCGCCTGTGCGATCCGCACGCGCGCGCCGGGGGTCAGGCCGGGCACATCGAGGCTGGAGACCACGAGATCGCCTTCCGACACCCCCGACACGATCTGGGTGAAGTCCCAGTTCGACAGGCCGGTTTCGATCTCCTGGGGCCGGGCACGCCCACCGCGCACCACAAAGACCAACGGACGACCGCCCGCGCCCTTGCTCTGCACGATGACATCCGTGGGCAAAAAGATCGCGTCGTCTGAGGAGCCCACCACGATCTCGGCGTCGGCCGACATACCGGGGCGGACGCCGGTGGCGTCACCCGTGAAACGGATCTTCCCCGTCACGGTGCGGTTCTCCTGTTTCGAGGTGGAGACCGTCGGGCTGATCTCGTACAGGACTCCCTCGAAGGTCCGGCCGGGGAACGAGTCCAGCAGCAGGCGCGCGTGTTGACCAGTGGCGAGTCTGCCCACGTCCACCTCGTCGAAGGTGGCGCGCACGTGGATCTCCTCCCGATCCACCAGGGAGAAGAGGGGAGTGGAAGGGACGATTGTCTGCCCCGGCTGCACGAGCCGCGCCGAGACGATTCCGTCGAACGGGGCGGTGATGCGGGCCCGCTCCAGGGCGACGCGCGCCACCTCCTCGGCCGCCTCGGTCTGGGCCACGAGGGCCCGTGCCGCGGCCACCTCGCTGCCCGCGACCTCGCGGTCCGCGGCGCGCGCCCGCGACGCCTCGTGCGACGATGCTGCGACGCGCTGCTCGATCTCGGAGGACTCGAGGGCCGAACGGGAGATCACCCCCGCGGCGAACAGCTCGGATGCGCGGGCGCTGTCGGCGCGGGCCTTCTCGAGCACGGCGCCGGTGCGTTCCAGCTCGGTGTCGGCCGTGCCGCCGCGCACTTGCATGGAGACTTCCGCGCGCTGGAGGTTGGCGCGCGCGTTCTGCAGCGTGGCCTGGGCCAGCCGATAGGAAGCCAGGGCCTCCCGATCGTCGAGCCGTGCCATGATTTTGCCCTTGCTCACCACGTCTCCCTCGTCGGTCAGGATCTCGGCGATCTGGCCGGGAACCTGGGAGGTGACGCGCACGTCCCGCTCCGATTCCACGCTCCCCGTGGCGGTGCTTGTGATCGAGGAGATGATTCGCCCGCGCTGGGCGGGGGTCACCCTTACTTCGGGAACCCCGCGGAAGTAGGAGACGGCGGCGACCAGGATCGCCAGGAGGGCGGAGGCCGCCAGCAGCACGATGCCGCGGGCATGTCGGCTGCGTCGGCCGGGCGACCTGGGCTGTCCGACGACGCGAATGATCGGCGCGGGAGTTGCGTTCATGGTCCTGTGGTTCCTCGCCCCGGTATCGTTGCTGGATCGACCCGACCAAGATATGTCCGGAGCCCGGACGAGCGCAATCGTGGAGGTTTCGGACCGCCGGACCGTCTCAGCGGCCAGGCTGCGCGCGCAGCTTGTCCAGCTCCTGCCGCGCGAAGCGCGAGTCGGGCAGGATCGCGAGTATCTCCTCGAGCGCCGCCTCCGCCTTCGCGCGCTCTCCCAACGCGGCATACGACGCGCCCAGCAGCCCCAGCACGATCGGCCTTGCGGGGTCGCCCCTCGGAAACGCCGCCGAAACCTGCTCCAGCGCGGCCACGGCCTCGCGATCGCGGCCGTCGGCCTGCAGGGCTGTGCCGTGCATCAGCAGGGCCACCCGTGACGCGGGGGCCGCCTCCAGCGCTCGCCGGGTCTCCCGCACGGCGCGCGCGGGGTCATCCGACATCCGCGCCCGCCCCGAGAGAAACAGGTAGGGGTCCGCGACATCGTAGACGCCGCCGGCCCCCGCCGCGGCGCTGTCGCGCTTCGCGAAGATCATCGCCAGATCGTCGAAGTAGATCAGCGCCCAGCGGGGATCCGCGCGCAGGGCCATCACCGGCCCTTCCGCCTGTTCCAGCTTGTACGAGACGATCGCATAGTCCATGGGCCAGGTGCGCATCAGGGACGCCATGCGATCGGGGTCGCCCATGGCCGCTGTGTATTGCTCGATGAAGGGGCCGCCGTACACTTCCGTGCGCGAGTCGATGAACACGCGCGTCTGGGGCCACGCGCGGTGCACTACGTATCCCGCAAAGGCGTACGAGGCGAAGCAGTTCCCCTTCAGTCCGTACGAGAGCGCGGCGTCCATGGCGGCCACCGGCACGTTGGGCCCCACGCCTCCGCCCGGCATGCGCCAGGCCCCAGACTCATGAGGCACGCCGAAGCTCCAGGCAGCGGCGGCGAGCGCCAGCGCCGCCGCGCTCGATGCCGCCAGCCCTCGCGACGCGCGCGCGGCCCCCTCCCTCCGGAACGAGGCGGCCAGTTCCGATCCCCACAGGGCCAGCCACGGCGCGGCGACGATTCCCAGCAGGCTGGCGTGGCGCTTGGATGTGACCGAGAGCCCGGCGAAGAGAAGCAGTGCAACCACAGGCGCCGGCGAGCGCCCTGCCTTCCGTTTTCTGATCAGGCTCCAGGCCGCGCCGGCCAGCGACAGCGCGAGCACCGCGGCGTAAATCCAGAAGTGGAACGACCCGACGAACGGCTCCTCGAAGGGGCTGAACCATTCCTGGATGAGACGACGGTGCCCCGGATCGGAGGAGACGATGAGAAAGCTGAACAGGCCGGGACCTCGCGGGTTGACCATCGCGGCGAGGGCCATGGCCCCCGCGACCGTGAAGGCGCCCATCGCCGCGGCCAGCACGATCCCCAGCGCGAAGCCACCATGCAGGTTTGCCCACAACATCTCGACCCCGACCAGCGCCCAGGCCGCGCGGCGATCGCCGCGCCGCCTGCGAGCCAGCAGCCAGCCGGTGGCGGCCAGCCCCACGAAGGTGAACAGGTGGGGACGCGTGTAGAGGTGCGAGGTCATCGAGACGATGGCCAGCGCGCCTCCCCAGAAGGAGGCCGCGGGGCCGGCGCCCAGCTCGCGCGCCGTGAGCGCGACCAGGCTGGCGGCCACGGCCAGAGCGATCGGCTTGAGTGCGATGAGAGCGCCGGTGCCGCCCAGCGCGTGCAGGATCGCGAAGGCGACCTGCGCCAGCCACTCGTGTGCCACGTACGGCGCGCCGGCCCGTGTGAACGAGTACTCGTCCACCGTGGGCACCACGTGGCGCTCGAGGATGAGCCGGCCCGTGGTGACGTGCAGCCAGATGTCGTTGTTGGAAAGAGGATTGACTCCGACGGCCAGCGCCAGGACCACCAGGCACAAGCCGGCGGACAGTGCGAGGCCGCGCGGCACGGCCGGTGGTGTCCTGGCCGGCTGCACTGTATTCACGAAGCCCCGATCCCCGCATCGCCCAGCGCGTGCAGCGAGCGCCGGTAAAGCTCCGTCTCGGGATCGGTCTGGTCCGGCAGATATGCCGCCGCGCAGGCCAGAAGGTGGGGGCTCCACTCCGGATGTGCCAGCCGGCTTTCCTCGAACAGCGCGGCCGCGTACTTGTGCTGGTGATGCTCCACCGCCTTGCGAGCCATGTGGGCAATCGTCCGGGTGCGGTACGCGGACATGTGTTGCGAGTCGCGCAGCCACGCGCGTAGCGAGATCGGCGTTGGGTCGCGAGGCGGTTCATCTTGCGGACGCGACGGCTCGTCCCCGCCGCCCCCGGCAGTGTCGACCGCGTCGATGGTGTGGCCAGGGCCGTTCAATCCCACGATGCCGGCCAGATCGTCCCGCAGATCCGGCAGCCACCCACATGCTTGCAGGATCATGAGCCGTCGGGTGGTTTCATCGCGCGTGGTCCGCCATGCGTGCCCGAACGCGTTGACCACCGTGACGGGATGGACGGGGAGCAGGGCGGCGCGGTCGTTGGCGGGCCTTGATTTCAGCCGCCTGAAGAACAGCTCGGAGGCCAGGAGCCTCAGACCGTCCCAGACTGTGGACGGCCCCATCCCCTCCTTGAACGCGGCGACGATCCTCTTCTGCGCCTCCCGCGAGCCGCACCCGCGCAGCTCCTGGAGAACGTCCCTGCTGCGGGGGGCGGCTTCCTTGCCCCCGAGCCACGCCGCCGGCAGCGAGGCGGCCAGCTCGCGTCCATGCTCGAACGCCTCCGTCTGGCTTCCCGAGGGGCGGTGGAGCAGGCCGTACACCAGAGAGCGCAGCGCGGGCTCCACCGCCGGCCCTCCGATCCTCCTGAGGACGCGGTGCGTCTGGGCGGCGAAGATCATCTTGTGACCGATGTCAACGTAGCTGCGCGCCGCCAGCGGCCAGAGGATTTCGAAGATCGACTCGAGGTCATGATGCGCCAGCAGTCCGACCAGCGCGCGGTCCGCGCGTTGGTCGTCCCAGGCATCCATCGCGGCCAGAAACTCGCGGCGGGCCTCCCCTTCCGTCGCGAACGAGGCGCCGGGCCGCGGGGGGAGCACCCACTCGCCTTCATCGCGGTCCAGTTGCTGGGAGCGCTTGAAGTCATCGAGGTTCCACAGCGCCAGCAGCCACCCGCTCCTGCTGTCCGAGGCCTCGGCGAGCTGGAACACGGACTCCACCATCAGCACCGCGTGCAGCTTGCCGCCGACGTGACGCGGCCGGATATCGAGGACGCCGGCCAGGTAGACAGCTCCCAGCACGGTTTGCAGGTCTGCGCCGCCGCGGATGGCTTTCGCGGCGACGTCGAGCGCCTCACCGTGAGCGCATCGCCGGAATCTCTCCGTGAGATCGCCCGGATCTGCCGGGCCAAGAAGGGGGAGGCCGGCGCTCTCCGATCCCCTTGCCTGACGCAGGACCGCGATCAGAGCAGGTGTCAGGCTGGCCAATGCTTGACGACGGGTCATGCCGATCCGCCTCACATGAGTCTTTGCGAGAGACGACTCTCGCTACTCCGAATCCTAACGGGGCCCGCATCGCGGGTCAAACATTTCGGGCCGAGGACTGGCGAAGTTCGGTGAGACTGTTACAATCAGGACGGCGGTCGCGGCTCTCTTCTCGTGACCGCCTTCGGCTTGCCCCGCGGACATGACATCGGCTGCCCCGCATCATCAAAGGACAAGGAGGATCGTATGCGCGGAAGGATTGTGCTGCTGTCCGCCGTCATGCTGCTGGCGGCGACGCCGCTCTTCGCATGGGGCACGGACAGCGACAACGACGGGATCAAGGATCGGAAGGACCAATGTGCCGCGACCCCCGTTGGGGCCAAGGTGGACAAAGTGGGCTGCCCGGTCGATTCGGACACGGACGGTCTGTTCGATGGCCTTGACCGGTGCTCGAGAACTCCTCAAGGTTGGCCGGTGGACACGATGGGGTGCCCGAGCGACACCGACCGGGACAGTGTCGTGGATGCCCAGGACATGTGCCCGTCCACGATGGGAGGCGCCAGAGTTGATTCGAAGGGGTGCCCCTGGGACTCGGACGGCGACTCGGTGCTCGAGGGGCTCGATCTGTGCGCAGGAACCCCGAGCGGATACCGGGTGGATGATCACGGCTGCCCGGTGGACAGCGACCACGACGGCGTCAACGAGGCACTCGATCGATGTCCCGAGACCAGGCACCTGGAGACGGTTGATGCCGACGGCTGCCGGGTGAAGGCGCCGCAGCTCTTCTCGCCCGGCACCGACACGGTCCGCCTGCAAGGGTTGAGCTTCGAGAAGAACCAGGTTGAGACTCCCGACGCGTCGGGCGCGGTCCTGAGGGATGTCGCCGCGTCCCTGAAGGACTGGCCCGACATCCGCGTGGAGATCGCGGTCCACACGGATCGCGCCGGAAGTGCCGCCACCAACCGCGAGCGGTCGCAGCGGCGGGCTGAATTCGTCAAGAACTACTTGGTGACCCAGGGCGTGGACGAGTCGCGCCTGGAGGCGAAGGGGTACGGTGAAGGCGGCCGTGTCACCGAACGGGTCGTCGAGCTGAAGTGCATCAAGTAGCCGGAATCCCCGCGGCGGGGAGCCGATGAAGTTCGAGATTCCG
>JAWPNA010000203.1:0-8756 GCA_045402695.1 Acidobacteriota bacterium | reverse complement strand
GGTCGGTGTCAGGGCGGCCCCGAGCCAGAGCGATGTCTTCAGGTCGAGCCCGAGAAAAAGCCCCGCGCCGCAGACCAGGGCGGCGACGGCGATTCCCTGGACCAGGGCCGTCATCAGGATCGACCGTCCCGTCCTGACAATGCGCCCCAGGTCGATCTCTGCCCCGAGATGGAAGCACAGGAAGGCCAGCAGCGGGGAATAGACCATCCGCAGGTCGGGAAACGACGTGACTCCCGCGCCTCTCACCGCCGCGGTAAGGACGAATCCACCCAGCAGCGCGCCCACGGCCGCAGGCGCGCGCAGGGCACGGGCGGCCATGGCGGCCGCGGACCCGGCGAGCATCAGGATGCCTGTCCAGAGGACAGCGTCGGGCATCGTTGACATGGCGCAGGTGACTGTAACACGGCCGGAAGCCGCCTTGACATTGCCCTCTCCTCGCGGCAGGATCTCGGCGTCATCCCCGCGAAATCATGGCTATTGAGTGACTATCCGACCACGGATGCACGGAGGAAAAACGCATGGCCAGGCCCGAGACGAGTAAAGTCACCCGCATGCCCGCACGGCGCGAAAAACCGGGAGTGGCGCCGCCCTTGACCACGGGCCCGGTCCCGTTGGAGGACCTCAATCCGTTCCACATCGCCGAGAACCAATTCCAGAACGCAGCCAACTACCTCAAGCTGGAACCCTGGCTCAGGGAGATCCTGGTCAAGCCCAAGCGCCAGCTCATTGTCTCGATCCCGACCCGCATGGACGACGGCTCCTACAGAGTTTTCGAGGGGTACCGAGTCCAGCACAACATCGCGCGCGGTCCGGCGAAGGGCGGCATCCGGTACCATCCAGGGGTCACGCTGGACGAGGTCAAGGCCCTGGCCTCGTGGATGACCTGGAAGTGCGCCACGGTGGGAATCCCCTTCGGCGGCGGCAAGGGCGGCGTAATCTGCAACCCGAAGGAGATGTCGCAGGGCGAGCTGGAGAGGATGACCCGGCGCTACACCGCCGAGATCAGCATCATCATCGGTCCCGAGGAGGACATCCCGGCCCCCGATGTCTACACCAACGCGCAGACGATGGCGTGGATCATGGACACATACTCCATGACCCGCAACACCACGGCGCTGGGCGTGGTCACGGGAAAGCCCCTGGCGGTTGGTGGATCCCTGGGCCGCAACGAAGCGACGGCCCGCGGCTGCACCTACGTCATCCGCGAGGCGTGCAAGGAGAAGAGGCTCGCCTTGAAGGGGGCGAAGGTCGTGGTGCAGGGCTTCGGCAATGCCGGCGGCATCGCGGCCAAGTTGTTGCACGAGATGGGCGCCAAGATCATCGCGGTGTCGGACTCGCGCGGCGGCATCATCAACACGAAAGAGGGGATCGATCCGGACAAGGCCATGGAGCGCAAGACCAGGAAGGGTACGCTGGTCGGCCTTCCGAACACCTCGAAGATCTCCAACGAGGAACTCTTGAGGACCCCGTGCGACATCCTCGTGCCCGCGGCGCTGGAGAACCAGATCACCATGGCCAACGCGGAGCAGATCCAGGCCAAGATCGTGGCCGAGGCCGCCAACGGCCCGACCACACCTGGCGCGGACAAGGTCCTGTACGAGAAGGGAACCATGGTCCTGCCGGACATTCTGGCCAACGCGGGCGGCGTGACGGTCTCCTACTTCGAATGGGTCCAGGGGCTGCAGTCCTTCTTCTGGACGGAGGAGGAGGTCAACCAGCGTCTCGAGCGGATCATGGTCAAGGCGTTCAACGAGGTGCTGCAGCGCTCCAAGGAGTTCAGGGTCAACATGCGGACGGCCGCCTACATCCTGGCGGTGAGCAAGGTGGCCGAGGCGACACGCATGCGGGGAATCTACCCGTAGGCTCCTGCTGACAGACTCCTGCCGGACGCTTGTGGCGGCAGATGAGTCATCCCTCGGGCACGGCTCGGCTGATCAGGCTCGCTCTCGACGGCCCTTGGGACGACTCACCTGCCGCTTCAAGGGGGAAGCCTGCATGCGGTAAGGTAGGCCGATGAGCTCGATCACCGGTCTGCTGAAGCATCGCGGCTTCGCCTCCCTTCTCGTCACGCAGTTCTCCGGCGCGCTCAACGACAACATTTTCCGCACCACCGTCTCTCTGGCCGCGCTGACGGCGAGTCCTGCCTCGCGCAGCACCCTGGTGGCCGCCGCGGGTGCCGTGTTCGTCCTGCCCTATCTGCTCTTCTCCACATATGCCGGCTGGGTGGCCGACCGGTTCAGCAAGCGCCGGGTCATCGTGCTTGCCAAGGCCGCGGAGATCGGCCTGATGGCCCTCGGGCTGGCCGCTTCCGTCGCGGGTCACGTGCCGTCACTGCTTGCCGTGTTGTTCATGATGGGCGCGCAGTCCGCCCTGATCTCGCCGGCCAGGCTGGGCATCATCCCCGAGCTGGTCCCCGAGAGGGACCTGTCGCGCGCCAACGGCCTGATGGAGCTGGCCACGTTCATCTCCATCATCCTGGGAGTGGTATTCGGCGGCGCTCTCTTCGCGGCAGCCGGCGCGCGGTCGAGCCTCCCCGGCGCCATCATGATTGGCGTGGCGATCCTGGGGACGGCCTGCAGCCTGGGCGTGGTCCGGGTGCCCGCATCCGGATCGCGGCGCCCTTTCCGGATCAACTTCCTTGCGGAGGCGTTCGCCGACTTCAGGGCCATCGCCGCCCGGCGCCCGCTGCTGCTGACCGTGCTTGGCGTGGCCTGGTTCTGGTTCCTGGGGATGGTGTTCCAGCTCAACGTCCTGGTGTACGGGCGCGACTTGATGAAGCTCGATGACCGGGGCGTCACGCTGTTGAACGCATGCGTTTCGATCGGGATCGGCGTGGGGGCGTTGATCGCCGGCAGGCTGTCGGGCGATATGGTGGAGCTGGGGCTCGTCCCGCTCGGCTCGATCGGGTTGGGGCTGTTCGCCATCGAGCTCGGCATCGCGCACACGTCTTTGATCCACGCGGCCGTCATCCATGCGCTGCTGGGCGTCTCGGCGGGATTCTACATCGTGCCGCTGGACGCCTACCTGCAGCAACGGTCGGCTCCCGAAGAGCGCGGCAGGATCATCGCCTCGTCCAACTTCCTCGCCTTCACCGGCGTCATCCTCGGCTCGGGATGGATCGCCCTCACCGGCGGCCTCCTGGGCTGGAACCCGGCCACGGTGGTCCTTGTCACGGGGATCCTGGCGCTCGCGGCCACCGCCTACATCCTATGGCTGCTTCCTGACTTTTTCGTGCGGCTGCTGCTGTGGCTGCTGGCGCACACCGTCTACATGATCACCGTGCGGGGCCGCGAGAACATCCCCAGGAGCGGCGGCGCCCTGCTTGTGTGCAACCACATCTCTTTCGTGGACGCGTTCCTGGTGGGGGGCTGCACGCAACGCTTCGTGCGGTTCCTGATGTACCGCCCCATCTACGAGGCCAGGGGGTTCCACTGGTTCTTCAGGTTGATGGGGTGCATCCCGGTCTCGGAGACGGACGGCCGCAAGGGCGTCACCGAGTCGCTGCGCGCCGCGCGCGACAGACTCGAGTCGGGCGAGCTGGTCTGCATTTTCGCCGAAGGGAGCATCTCCCGCACCGGCAACCTCTTGAAGTTCCGCAAGGGGTTCGAGTCGATCGTGAAGGGAACCGACGTCCCGGTCATCCCGATGCACCTCGACGGGGTGTGGGGCAGCATCTTCTCGTATCAGGGCGGTCGGTTCCTGTGGAAGTGGCCGCGGCGGATCCCGTACCCGGTCACGGTCAGCGTCGGGCAGCCGATGCCCTCCACCGCCGAGGCCTGGCAGGTGAGGCAAGCCATCATGGCACTGTCCGCGGACGCCTTCGAGGAGCGCAAGTCCCTCCAGCACCCGCTGCACGTCGGCTTCCTCCGGGCCGCGCGCAGGTATCCCGGCCGCCTTTGCATGGCCGACTCGAACGGTCGTGAGCTGACCTTCCGGCGCGCGCTGGCGGCGAGCCTCGCCCTCTCGCGCAGGTTGAGGACGTTCACGTCTCCAGGAGAGGAGATGGTGGGAATCCTGCTTCCCGCCTCCGTGCCGGGCGCGCTGTTCAACGTCGCGTTGCTGATGGCGGGCAAAGTGCCGGTCAATCTCAACTTCACGACCTCGGCCGATGCGCTGGAGTCGGCCATCGCGCGCTGCGGCATCCGCACGATCGTCACTTCCGAGCGGTTCCTCGAGAAGATCGAGATGCCGCGCAGGGAAGGGATGGTGATGGCCGAGGAGATCCTGGGCGGCATGGGCGCCCCGGGCGTGATGGCGAAGGCGCTTCACTTGGTCGCCGCCGTCCTGCTGCCGTGGAGGGTGCTCTCCTTGCTGTGCGCTGGCCGCATGAGCAAAACGGCCGCGATGGACCGCGCGGCCACCGTGATCTTCTCCTCCGGCAGCACCGCCACTCCGAAGGGAGTCGTCCTCACGCATCACAACATCGTCTCAAACGTGGAGGGGATGCAGCAGATATTCGACATCACGACAGACGATCGCATGATCGGCGTGCTGCCGTTTTTCCACTCCTTCGGATTCACCGCCACGCTGTGGCTTCCGCTGCTGAACGGCTTCGGCGCCGTCTATCACGGCAATCCAATGGACGCTCGCGCCGTTGGCAAGCTCTGCGAGAAGCATAAGGTCACGTTCCTGGTGGCAACCCCCACCTTCCTGCAGGCGTACCTGAGGCGCTGCGAGCCGGAGCAGTTCCGGCATCTGCGCTACGTGGTGGTGGGGGCCGAGAAACTGAAGGAGACGCTGGCTTCAGCCTTCAAGGAGAGGTTCGGCATCGAGCCGCTGGAGGGGTACGGGGCCACCGAGTTGTCACCCGCCGCCACCATGAGCATGCCCGACGTGGAGGCTCCGGGCATCAAGCAGGTGGGGCACAAGCCGGGCTCCATCGGCCAGCCGATCCCGGGCGTTGCCGCGCGCATCGTCGATCCCGAGACGTTCGTGGACCGCCCCGTAGGAGAGGATGGACTCCTGCTGATCCGCGGCGCCAACGTCATGAAGGAGTACCTCAAAGACCCTGTCAGGACCGCCGAGGTCCTGCGCGATGGGTGGTACATCACGGGAGACATCGCCAGGTTCGACCCGGACGGGTTCCTGGTGCTCACCGACAGGCTCTCCCGCTTCGCCAAGATCGGCGGCGAGATGGTGCCGCTGTCGGCCGTGGAGGAGGCGATTGGCGACGCGCTGGGCGGGGCCGACCTGCGGTGCGTCGTCACGTCACGGCCCGACCCCGAGAAAGGTGAAAGGCTCGTGGTCCTGCACACGGAGGAGGCGCTTGACGCGGCGGCGCTGACCGGTAAGCTGTCAGCATCTGGGCTGCCGAATCTGTGGATCCCCCGGCGCGATGCCTGGCACCGCGTGGAGGTGATTCCCGTGCTGGGATCAGGCAAAGTGGACCTGAAGAGCGTGAAGGAGATCGCCTCCCGTCTGGAGAACCCGAGAGCATGAAGACTGCGACCAAGGTGACCTGGGGCCTGATCGCGGCCTGTGTCGTGGCCGGCTTCGGCGGGGTCGCCTTCTTCAAGAGCAAGGACTCGAAGCTTCCGCGCGTCAGCGTGGAGGCGGCGCAGGTCAAGGACCTCGTCTCGCGCGTGACCTGCAACGGCAAGATCCAGGCAAAGAAGAAGGTGGACCTGTCGGCCACCATGTCGGGCCAGATCCTGAACCTCGCGGTGCGAGAAGGGGACCGCGTCGCCAAGGGTGACTTCCTCCTGCAGATCGATCGCACGACGCTGCAGGCGCAGGCGGACTCCACCAAGGCGGCGCTGGCGGCGCTGCTTTCCGACCGCGACGCGGCGCATGCCAATGCGGAGCGCGCGCGGCTGGAGTACGAGCGGGCCAGGTCCTCCTACGCGGACGGGGTCGTCTCCGAGATGGACTACACGCGCAGCCGCACCGAGCACGAGGCTCAGAAGGCGGGCTACGAGGCCCTGGAGCGTCGCATCGAGCAGGCGCGCGCGTCGTTCGTGGGGGCGCGAGACACACTGCAGAAGACGACCATCACCTCGCCCATGGACGGCATCATCACGCGCCTCCAGGTGGAGGAAGGCGAGGTCGCGATGATCGGGACGATGAACAATCCGGGCACCGCGCTGATGACCATCTCGGATCTCTCGGTCATCGAGGCGGTCATGGAGGTGGACGAGACCGAGATCCCGGCGGTGAAGGTCGGCCAGCCGGCCACCCTGGTCATCGACGCCTACGCCGGGCGTGACTTCAAGGGCGTGGTGACCGACATCGCCAGCAGCCCGATCGTGGTTCCGACGCCCACGGGGCCCGCCAACACGGGAGTAGACTTCGAGGTGAAGGTGACTGTGGAGGATCCGCCCGTGGGGCTGCGGCCGGGACTCTCCTGCACCGCTGACATCGTGACTGGCTCGAAGGACCAGGTCGTGGCGGTGCCGATCCAGGCTCTGGTCCTGCGCGAGAAGAAGGGAGGGCGGCGCGGCGAGGAGGAGGAAGGCGTCTTCGTCGTGCAGGACAGAGTGGTGGCATTCAGGCCGGTGACGACGGGCATCACCGGCGAGCTCGACATCGAGATCGTGAGCGGCGTGTCGGCCGGAGACCAGGTCCTCATGGGTCCCTTCAAGACGCTGCGCACGCTGAAGGACGGCGACCGCGTGGTGATCGAGAAGCCGGAGGCGCGCGAGGGGGCCGGCGCGTGATCTTCTACGAGACCTTCCGGGTGGCGCTGCGATCGCTGCGGTCGCACCCGCTGCGGACGTTTCTCACGCTGCTGGGGGTCATCATCGGGGTCATGACGGTGGTGACCGTGGTCTCGATCATCGGGGGCCTCAACGCCTACATCAAGAACAAGGTGCTGACCCTGGGCGTGGATGTCTTCATCGCATCCAAGATGGGGATCATCACGGGCCGCGATCAGCTCCTCACGGCGCTCAAGCGCAAGGACATCACGCTCGAGGAGCTGGAGATGGTGGAGGCGAGGTGCGCCTCCTGCCTCCTGGTGGGCGGCAGCGTCACCTCGCGCAAGGCGGTCAAGCACGAGGACAGGAGGCTTCCGGACGTCACCATCACGGGCGGCACGGCCAACCTGCAGGAGCTCAACAGCCTGGATCTGGAGATGGGCCGCTACCTGTCGGACGCCGAGGTGGGCCACTCGAGCCCCGTGGCCGTCATTGGCGCCGATGTGCGCGAGGAGCTGTTCCCCGGCCTCGACCCCATCGGCCGGATGATCAAGATCGAGGAGGTCCCCTACAAGGTCGTGGGGCTGCTGGTGAAGAAGGGGACGATCTTCGGAGAGACGCAGGACAAGATCGTGCACATCCCGCTGCCGGCCTACATCAAGAGCTTCGGCTCGCGCCGCAGCATCGACATCTACGTGAAGGCGGGAAGCGAAGCCCGGCTTTCGAAGGCGCAGGACGATGTGCGTGCCATCCTCCGCGGTCTGCGCGACACCGCATACCACGACCCGGACCCGTTCGACTTCGTCACCGCGGAGGCGCTGCAGAGTCTGTGGACCAGCATCAGCGTGGGGGCGTTCTCCCTCATGATCTTCATCTCGGGGATCTCGCTGGTGGTGGGCGGCATCGTCATCATGAACATCATGCTCGTCTCGGTGGCCGAGCGCACGCACGAGATCGGCGTGAGGATGGCGCTGGGGGCGAGGCGCCGCACCATCCGCACGCAGTTTCTCCTGGAGGCGGCCATGATGGCGTTGGCCGGAGGCGCCGTGGGAGTGGCCATCGGATCGGGCATCGGCGCGGCGATCGAGCTGTTCACCCCGCTCCCGGTGCAAGTGACACTCCCCATCGTCGCCGGGTCGCTGGGAATCGCCACGGTGGTCGGTGTCGTCTCGGGGGTTGTTCCGTCGGTGAAAGCCTCGAGACTGTCGCCCGTCGAGGCGCTGCGGCAGGAGGGATGATGCGGTCGTCTTTCTTCCTGCGGGCCCTGAAGGAAAACGTGCTGTTCGCGGGTCGCGGCGTGATCGACCACAAGCTGAGGTCCTTCCTGACGATCCTCGGGATCATCGTGGGCATCGCCACCATCATCAGCATGGTGTCTCTCATCCAGGGGTTCGACAACCAGGTGCTGGCGACCTTCCAGCGGTTCGGATCGACCCTCGTTCAGTTCCAGAAGCTGGAGCCGCGGTTCGGCGATCCGTCGCAGGCGCCCGAGGAGCAGCGCAACCGCAAGAACCTCACCGTTGAGGACGCGAAGGCTCTGAAGGAGCTCTGCCCCTCGATGGCGGCGGTGTCACCCGAGCGGTACCAGTGGCTCAGCGGCAAAGTACGGTACGGATCGCGTGAAGCCAACCAGCCTCTGATCGGCGGCACCAACGAGGATTACCCGGAGGCCAACAACAACTTCACGAACGAGGGACGGTTCTTCACTCCGGGGGAGGTCGAGCGGTCGGCGGCGGTGGCGGTGCTCGGGCAGGACGTCGTCGAGACGCTGTTTCCCCGCAGCGACCCCATCGGGCGGATCATCTCGCTGGAGGGCAAGCCGTTCACGGTGGTCGGCGTCCTGGAAAAGAAGGGGTCGTTTCTCTTTCACGCCGCCGACAACGTGGTCTTCATTCCAATCACGACTTTCGACCGGTTCTTTCCCAGCGTGGCGAAGGAGTGGGGCTGCTTCATCGCCACCATCCCGAAGAGCCCCGAGCTGATGAACAAGGCGATGGACGAGGGGGTCGAGGTGCTCAGGCGGCGCCGCGGCGTCCCGTTCAACGCCCCCAACGATTTCGCCATCCGCACGCCCGACGTCTTCATCAACACTTACCGTCAGGTGACGAGCGGCATCAGCAT
>JAWPNA010000283.1:0-6187 GCA_045402695.1 Acidobacteriota bacterium | reverse complement strand
CGACACCTGGCCGGCTACCGGGTCAGCCTGGGCCACTTGCGCGTCACGCAGGAGTTCAAGGAGTATGTTCGGCGGCGCATCTCCGACCTGCAGAAGATCTCCAGCCACCCGCTCGAACTGCCGCCTCTGGTCTACGAGACGGTGGGGATGTGGTGGGAGATACCCGACTCCGTGAAGCAGGAGGCCGCGCGGAAGGGGTTCCACTTCATGGGAAGCATCCATGCCGGCGAGCACGCGGCGATCTCCCTGTTTCCCCTGCTGGCTATCTGCGACCGGGGTGACATCGGCGGCATCTCCTATCCCGCACACCCGCAGACCGGTGGGGCGGCCGTCTTCATCTACGATGGACATCCAGGAGGCATCGGCCTCGCGGCGCAGGGGTTCGAGCGGACCGAGTTCCTGCTGGAGAAGACGCAGCGGCTCCTCGACTCCTGCGCGTGCGAGCAAGGGTGTCCCTCGTGCATTCACTCGCCGAAGTGCGGCAGCGGCAATCACCCGCTCGACAAGGAGGGTGCTCGCTTCGTGCTCTCCTCTCTCAATGTGCCCGGCCGGACCGGAACGCGACGGCCGATCCAGGTCGCGTGGTCGGATCGTCCCCCGTTCGCGCGCTCCCGTCGCCCCGGCATGGTCCGCGAGCAGACCGGAAGGCCCACCGTCCCTCGTGCCGAGACGGAGCCACGGCGCCTTCTGTTCTTCGACCTGGAGACGCGCCGCAGCGCCGAGGAAGTGGGCGGGTGGGATCACATCCAGAAGATGGGGCTGGCGCTGGCGGTCGTCTATGACGAGGAGTCGGGTGCCTACCAAACCTACCTCGAGCCCGACGTGGATCGCCTGATCGTTGAGCTGATGTCGGCCGACCGCGTGGTCGGCTTCAACGTGAAGAGGTTCGACTACACGGTGCTGCGGGGGTACAGGGATGCTGCATTCGAAAGGATTCCCACGTGCGATCTCCTCGAGGAGATCCATCTCAAGCTGGGCTTCCGGGTGAAACTCAACCATCTCGCCGAGGAGACGCTGGGCGAAGGCAAGTCAGCCGACGGCCTCCAGAGCCTCCGCTGGTTCAAGGAGGGCCGCATGGATCTCATCGAGAAGTACTGCCGACGGGACGTGGAGGTGACTCGGCGGCTCTACCGCTTCGGGAAGGAGCACGGCTACCTGTTGTACCGCGACTCCAGCCGGCGATCGGTGCGCGTCTCCGCCACATGGTGAAGAGGCCGGCACCTCGGCCACCCGCCGGAGCGGAGTTCTTGACAGCCCCGGCGCGGGGCCGTACAGTGAGGTTCGCCTTCTCAATGCCGGAGGCCCTGTGTTCTGATCCGGCGATGCGACGCCTCACACGATCGCGACTCAGATGTATTCCAGCATGGCCAACTCATGTGTACGTCTTCCCGGCGCGACTCGAGCCCGAGAAACGTTCGAATCAAGCCGGCCTTTTCATGCAATCCGATGGAGGGGAGGTGAAACGAGATGGCGCGATTCCGTATGGACGATCTGAGATCGATCGAGCACACCCCGACGTCGCCCGCCGCCCTGCGCAGCAAGATCTCCGAAGTCATCCTCAGCTCGACGAACGCCAGGGCGCGGGTGGACTCGATCAATCCCGAGACGGGTGAGTACCGGGTGGTCCTCCAAGGGACCCTCGATCGAGAGGCCTCGAAATTCACGGAATTCTGACAACGTCGCCAGGGAGCCTGCGCTCCCCACCTGTTCCACGTTCGAAAGGAGGTGACGATTCTTGGCTCGGTTCCGCATCCAGGATGTCCGATCCATAGAAATCTCGCCGACGTCTCCCGGCACACTCAAGAACAAGCTCGGCGAGATGCTCTTCAGCAGCATCAACGCCACCGCCAAGGTGGACGGGTTCAACATCGATACAGGTGAGTACCGTATCATCCTGCAAGGCACTCTCGACAAGGAAGAGTCCAGGTTCGACGACGTGTGATCGTTTGGAATCTCCTCCCGTCAGGCCCAAGCCTCGGGCATCAGCCGGACGGGGGGAGCACCCGCTCCCCATGCCCAGGCGGTCCGTAATCAGGCAGCGCGCGGCGCCCGCAGGCGCCATACCCTTCGGCTCCATCGAGGTGCTCGGCCTCGAGTTCGGCGCCTTCGAGAAGATCACACCCCTCAACGATCGCTTCATCGAGGGCCGGGATCGTTTCCGGCTCACCCTCGATGTCAAGCTGGACGCCCGCGCACCCCCCGCGCCGCCGGCCACGGCGGCCCGCTCCTTACGGGCGATGTTTCCCAGCCTGCGCCGTCACCTCTGCTGCGGAGATAGCGCCTTTCAACGGACGTTTTTCCAGGACGGCGCCCGACCGGAATGCGATGTCCGCGAGGCGGACGAGACGGTGGACATCGCCCACCTCCTGGAGCACCTCCTCATCGAGTTCCAGCACTCGATCGCCTTGATGAAGGTGTGCAGCGGCGTCACGTGCGGCTACGAAACCCCGCGCAACCGATACGATGTCTTCGTCGAATCACCCGGCAGGTCCGTCAGCCTGCTCAGCGTTGGGCTCGCGCTGCAGCTCATGGATGATCTGCTCGCCGGCGCCGGTCCGGATCCCGTCTACCCCACGGCGGTCGGCCTGGCGCGACACCTTCACTCGGCCCCCTGGATCCTGCTCACGGCGCGAAGTGCCGCGCTCGCGATCCCCACGGGACGCGCCGGCGCGGAGGGGGCGCTGGGGCTCCTCGCGGATCTCGGCCACATCGAAGTTGTCGAACCGAGCATCAACTACAGTCGTGTCATGGTGTACGCGCTGGCGCATGAGGAACGACAATGGGATGAGTCGCGATCACATCGAGCCTTGACTTGAATTCGGCGGGAATCGTATGATGCAGGCCCGATTTGCGTTGCCCGTTGCTCGCGGGAGCGCAATCACCATCCAGAAGAGGTCACACGGCCGACCGGGAGCCTTCAGCGGGGCTGGCCGCCCCTTCTTGCCGGTGGACCTGACATCCGGCGCAAAAGGAGCCTGCTTCGCCGTGCGCTTCACTCGATTACACCCGGCCAGCGTGGAAGAACTCAGAGACGCCGTGCGGGAGGAACTCGAATCTCTCGCTCCGGGATTGCGCGCCATCGCCGACGGCGTTCCGATCTGGGGCCGCGGATCGATCGACCTGCTCACCGCCGACGAGCGCGGGAGGCTGGTCCTCGTGCTCTTCTCCATCGAAGCGGACTCGGCCGCGGTTTCCCTCGCGCTTGACCACTGGGATTGGACCGCCTGCAATCCAGGCGTCCTGCGCGGACTGGTGCCGCCGGCCGGCGTGGACCTCAGCGTGCCGCCCCGTCTCATGCTCGTCAGCGGCCGCGTCACCGAAAGCGGCCGCCGGCTCGCCGCCTACATCGCCCGGCCCGAAATTGAGCTATTCCAGGCCACCCTTCTCTCGGCCGGATCCCAGCGGGGCGCGCTGGTGGAGCGCGACGTCTCCATGCCGACACCGACACCCCTCGCCGGCGCTGCGGGCGGCGCCGAGTCGGCCCTGAGCTGCGTGCCGGCGGGGCACGCGCGGTCTCTGGCGCGTCGTGTCCTCGAGGAGTTGCACGATCACAGGATCGGGGGCGAGGCGGTCGAGCCGATCGGCGTGACCGGCGCCGTAGACCTCCAGGTCGCGGGCCGCGCCATCGCCTCGATCATGCCCGCGGGGGAAGGGATCGAGATCAGGAGTTTCGAGAATGTCGCGAGCCGAGCCGTCTCTTCCGACGCCGACTGCCGGCGCGCGGTGAGCTTCCTGCTGGACGAGCACGGACGCGCTGCCGGGGACGTGGCGGGGGGGATCTCCGTTCCGGTGACGATCTCCGGGGCGCATTCCCGCGCCGCAGCGCAGACGGCGATGGCGGCCGCCGTGACTCGAGAGGAGATCGCGGAGTTCGAGCATCTCGACGCGACGTCCCGGTTGATCAGGGAGAACGGAGTCTCTTCGGGGAGCCCGCGCGAAGGTGGGTCTCCGGGCAGGGCCCGTCAAGGCGGCGACGCCGAGGCGCGCCCGGCGCCTCCGCGCCGTGTCGTCTTCATGGAGAACTGATGGCGTCCCGAAAGAAGAAGGCGCTGGGCCGGGGGATGGCCGACCTGCTGGACGGTTCATTCTCCTCGATCGTCGAGCCGGCCCCCGTGGCGGACGATCTGCGCCACTCGGAGGAGGCGGTCGCCGCGCCGGCCGCCTTGATGTCTGCCCCGCGCTCGCCGGCACGTCACGCCAATGTACAGGCGCCCGCCCCCAGACCCACGACAGCCCCCATGGCGCCGCCGGCGACACCGGCGACACAGCCCGTGCACCGCGCGGTCGCTCCGAACATGACCGAAGGGGCAGGCGCCGGCACGCTGAGGCCGTTCGATGTCATCAGCATCTCGAGCGGCAAAGGCGGCACGGGAAAGAGCGTCGTGGCGAGCAACCTGGGAGTGCTCCTGGCCGGCCAGACGCGCGTCACGATCCTCGACGCGGATCTCGGCCTAGCGAACATCCACATCCTCTACAACCTGATGCCCGCTTACAACGTCTCGCACGTGATCGCGGGAGGCAAGGCACTGGGCGAGATCGTCCTGCGGGGCCCGCGCGGCGTGAGCGTCATCCCGGGGGGGTCCGGCATTCCGGAGCTGGCGAGCCTCACCGGCGTGATGTTCGGGGCGCTTGTGAAGGAGATCGCGACACTGGATCGATTCACCGATCTCCTGCTCATCGACACGCCCGGCGGCATCGACAAACAATCGTTGATGTTCCTCCTCGCGTCGGATCAAGTGCTGGTGGTCACCACGGGCGACATCACGGCGCTGACGGACGCCTACGACATCATCAAGACCGTGCTGGCGCACAAGCCTTCCGCGGCGGTCGTGCTCGTGGTCAATCAGGCACGATCGCAGGCCGAGGGGATGGAATCGTTCCACAAGGTGGCCCATGTCACGCGCAAGTTCCTCGGCCGGGAGCTGGCGCTCGGGGGCGTCATTCCCTTCGATGAACACGTCGAGCGCTCCGTCGCCGAGAGGACTCCCGTCGTTCTCTCCCATCCGGACAGCCCCGCGTCTCGCGCCATGGCCTCGCTCGCCGTTCGTGTAGGTGCCTTCCACGGGCGATCGCCGCGAGCGGGAATGCCCTTCAGCATCCGCCTGCAGGGTCTGCTGGCTGGCGCGACATTGCGGGGCACGTGAGGCGGCGATGACGCGCATCATCAGCGTGATGAACCAGAAGGGAGGATGCGGCAAGACCACAACCGCGGTGAACCTCGCTGGAGCGCTGAGAGTCCGGGAGCAGAGGGTCCTCGTCGTGGACCTGGACCCCCAGGCGCATGCAACCCTGGGCCTCAACGGACGCGTCGCCTCGCCCATCGCGCACTCCCTGCACGAACCGCTGCTGCGGAGGATGAGCCTGGAGCCGATCCTCGTCGAGATCCAACCGGGGTTCGACCTGGCCCCTTCGGGAGACGCCCTGTTGTTCGCCGAGCGCGACCTGGGATTCGACGAGGCGGGCGAGGACCGCCTGCGCGAATGCCTGCGAGCCACTCCCCGGACCTACGACTTCGTGCTGATCGACTGCCCGCCGAGCCTGGGCGCCCTCACGTTCAACGCCTTGAGGGCGTGCGATGAGATCCTCATCCCCGTCGAGATCGGATTCTTCTCGCTGAACGGTGTGGGCAACTTCCTGCGGGCGCTGCAGCGCTACCGGAAAAGATGGCTCTCCGAGAAGCGCATTCGCGCCCTCGTCACCATGTACGACAGGCAGACCACATTCGCGAGGGAAGTCATAGAAGAGATGCGGCGCTTCTTCGGGGAGGCCCTCTACAGCACGGTCATCCATCGCAACGTCACGATCAAGGAGGCCTCCTCCTTCGGCGTTCCGATCACAGAGTACGACGCTCGGAGCCGGGGCGCCCAGGACTATCTGGCGCTCGCGGAGGAGGTGCTTCGTGAGCAGGCCGGCGGGGTATGGACCGGACCCGGCCTTGTTCTCAAGGAGGTCGGCGATGACGGATCCCGTCATGCTGCTGAGTCAGGTCCACGGTGAAGGGCGCGTCACGTTTCGCGCCCTGAGGGCCGCGGGATTCGTGACGCTGGCCAGCGTGGCGGAAGCACCCCTGCAGACCCTCTCCGACCGGGCGCACCTGAGCGGCCAGACGGCAAGGCGTCTCAAGTCAGGTGCGGAGCAGATGATCGCGTCGGGGATCGGCCGGACAGCCGACCCCTCCGCGACGGGA
>JAWPNA010000062.1:0-3085 GCA_045402695.1 Acidobacteriota bacterium | reverse complement strand
GCCGCGGGAACAGCCGACCGCCCGCCATCTCACTCTCGACAGCCATGAGCCCACCTCCCGGTGGGGGCAGTCCCCCCACCCGCTCCAAGATGGGAACTCGATGGGAGGGCCACAACCGGGCGGGGCATCCCGCCCGTCCGCCTGCAGGGCGGCCGGCGCCCTCGCAGGCTGTTGAAATACCTCGCCCACAGCCGCTGAACCCGGGGATCTCCCTCGCCCCCGCGAAGCGTAGCGGAGCGGGGGAGAGGGTCGGGGTGAGGGGGCAGCGCGATCGACAGGTCGGTCGGTCTGTGATCTCGTCGCGCACGGAGGTTGCCCGTGCGCGGACGCCGAGATCCTCAGACTCGGGTTTCGCCCTTACGCAGCGAGCCCGAGCCGCGATTCTCGCGGCCAGGCGCTCGGCGGCCGACGTTTGCGTAAGTTGGCGAGACTCCGACGTGGATCAAGAACGTCGAGGGGCATGAGCGCGCGCTGGGCGGCGCGGAGGACGTCGGCGAAGCAGAGGCCCTGCTTGTGTCGGTACCAGGGTCGCAGCGGCGGCGCGGCGATCCGCGTGCGGTGGATGTCCTCCGCGAACCAAAGGACGAGCGTGGTGTAGATGAGACCGACGAAGGGCGCAGTGCGCTCGACGGCGGCGCGCTTGCGCGCGCTCGAGTCGCCGAAGCCGAGGAGCTGCTTGAGGTCGCGGAAGCAGACCTCGATCGCCCAGCGTCCGGCGTAGGTCTCGAGGATTGTCGGGACGCTGGCGGCGGCGTCGGTGGAGAAGAAGACGCGCATCCCGATTGCGCCATCGTCCACCTTCACGACGACGATGCGCAGGAGACGGACGCCGCAGGCGCGGTACCACTGGGCATCGACGGCCTTGTAGCGAACGGTGCGGCGTGCGCCGTAGATGGTGGCCTCGAACGAGAGCCACGGCCGGCGCCCATCCTTGGCGATGGCCTCGGGCTTGGCTACGGGGCGGCCACGGCAGGAGGGTCGACCCGGTTTCCGGCGCGGCGAGACCGAGGGAAGCGCCGTGAGCACGGCATCGGGCCGCATCGCGCCGAACAGCACGAAGTTGGCCGGCAGGTCGCGCGTGATGGTGTCGTTACAGTAGGCGCTGTCCGCGGCAAGCTCCAC
The DNA here is from genome assembly GCA_045402695.1 of Acidobacteriota bacterium. Taxonomy (GTDB): domain Bacteria; phylum Acidobacteriota; class Polarisedimenticolia; order JACPZX01; family DASXTC01; genus JAWPNA01. The sequence goes on along the minus strand of JAWPNA010000062.1, from coordinate 1,963 downwards.
GCGACGCGCGCCGACCCAGGTGGCGAGCACGTCGAGCAGGTCGCGCGCCAGCTCGGTCTTCTTGCGGTGCGGCTGGCCGGCCCGCTCGCAGCTCTTCACCGTGCGGTAGAGCCGGAACAGCACGGGGAGCGCGAAGGCGCGCGACGAGAACGGCACCGGCAGGAGCACGGCCAGCACCACCCAGCAGTGCCCGAACGCGAAGATCTTCTGGCGGCGCGTGGAGCGGACCGCGTCGAGGTGGCTGCCGATGCCGAAGACGTGCGGTCCTTTCTTGGTGGCGAGCGTGTCGTCGAGCGCGACCCGGACCGCCGCGCCCTCGCGCAGGTGCCGTGCGATCCAGACGAAGAGGAGCCGGCCGACCTCGTCGGGGTCCCACGTCCCACGTGAAAAGAACCTGTGGAACGCCTCGTGGTGGCGCCGGCCGGCGACGCCGGTCGTCACCAGCGCCTGCGTCACCGCGTGAGGCCCGCTGGTCAGCGCCCACCCCGCGAAGACCACCATTAGGTTGGCGAACCCAGGCCGCGTGACGGCCGGCCGAACTACTTCCAGCGCCTCGAGCAATGTGCGAAGAGCCTCCTGGATCATCGACGACCTCCGGAGCACCGGGGGTACGTCGCGGAGGATCACGTGGCAAGAATCGGGACCAAGAAGAGCCCGGCGGTCGTGCGCGTGCAAACCGAAGAGCGCGCCCACGAGGTGCTCGAGTACTGCACCGAGCATGGCATCCAGGCCGTCGTCGGACTGGAGCCGGACAAGGACGAGGACCTGTCCGACATCGCCAGCGCTCTCGGCGCACCGATGCTCTCGCCGCCGCCCGCAGCGCTACGCGCTCCCGAGAAGGTCGGCCGGAACGACCCCTGCCCCTGCGGCTCAGGGCTCAAGTACAAGAAGTGCTGCCTCGACCGGACTGCCGCTGGCGGCTGAGAACGGCGAAACCCGAGTCAGAGCTTCACCATCGGAAGCGGACTCCAGGGATGTGTTCGCAGGCGCGTGAGCCCCAGCTCCAGGAGCCGCTTGCGAAATCCCGCGCTCGGCCACGTCGACAAGATCTCGCGCAGGAGCGTCCGCGGTAGGCCGAAGGTGATCAGCCCTCGTGAGACGTCCACCCAGTCCGCACGCCGGAAGAGCTCGACCAGCCCATGTCGATCGCGCCGGAATGGCGACAGCTTGTGGTGCTCTCGAATCATCTCCGATATCTCCGGCGCCCACTCCGCCTTGCCGGATTGGCCGAGCCACTCGCGAGCCAACCTGATGGACGGCGGCAGGTAGTCGAACGTGCCGTCCGTCCAGATGCCCAGATCGTGAAACGCTGCGGCGACCGCCACCTCTCGAGCTGCTCGTGGTCGAGCCTGCGCTGAGCCATGCACAGGTTCACGACGCGGTAGACGTGGTTCCGGTATGCCGTGAAGTCACGGCTGACGGCCGCGGCATGGGCCCGTAGCACCGCGTCTACCGTTGCGAGCTCCGTCAGCAGCACGGGTTTCACCTCCATCCGGCGTGGGGGCTCCGGTCCGACGACGACGTCGTCCACGCGGCCTGCGCCCCGCTCCGAAGGCGTCACGCCGCGGATAGGTGAGCGTTCATCCAGCCCTTGATGTCCGCCATGACGACCTGCTTGTCGACGTCGTTGAGCAGGTCGTGAGCGTGCCCCTCGTAGATCTTCAACGTCTTGTCGCTGGAACCGGCCGTGTCGTAGAAGAACTTGCTGCCGCTCGGCCGGGTGACCTTGTCCGAAGTGCCGTGGAGGATGAGCACCGTCAGCGTGATGAGCGGGAACTCCCTCTTCAGCCGTTCGGTGGCGCGGACCAGCTCGGCGACGGTGTGCGAAGGCTGGACCTCGTGGGCGACGAGCGGGTCGTCATTCATCGCCTTCACCGCCTGCGGATCGCGAGAGAAGTCCCTGTTCTTCAGGTTCAGCACCGGGAGATGCGGGGCGACGCGGCTCAGCACCTTCACGATCGCG
>JAWPNA010000033.1:0-4077 GCA_045402695.1 Acidobacteriota bacterium | reverse complement strand
GGACCTTTCTCGTGGGCCTGATCCAGGGCGCGCTGGCCGGGCTCGGCTTCGCGGTCGCGGGGATAGACGGATCGGTGTTCTGGGCAACCGTGATGGCCGTGTGCTCGTTCGTCCCTGGAATCGGCGCGGCGGTCGTCTGGGTCCCGGCCGTGATCTATCTGGCGCTCGCCGGCCGGACGTTCGCCGCCATCGCGCTGGCCGTCTGGTGCGCGGCGATCGTCGGCTCCATCGACAACGTCCTGCGGCCGCGCCTCGTGGGCCGTGGCGCCGATGTGCCCGCCCTGCTGATCTTTCTCGGGACGCTCGGCGGACTGCTCCTGTTCGGGATGGTGGGGATCATCCTCGGCCCGATCATCGCCGCCCTATTCCTCAGCGTGTGGGAGATGTACGGCCACATCATCTCGGGGTTGACCCCCGCACGCTCGGGTGCCCCGGGTGCTACGACAGGGCCGGGGTCGAGCGGTACGGCCGGGGCGTGATCGCGAAGCCGCAGTCGTCTCGCTGGTGGATCACGCACCGGCTCTGCTCCGGATCGCTCGCCGTCATCGCCGCCGCCGCGCTATTCGCGGCGTCCTTACCTCCAGTAATCGCGCAAGAGAACACGTCCTCGCCCCCACTCGCTGCCGCCGAGGTGAAGGCCCGTCGCAATCTCTTCACGCTGGACAGCGACCCTCTCTGGACGACCACGGCCTGGCCGCACGGAGCCGGGAGCCTCACGGCGCAGGCCGCGCAGGTTTGGCGCGAGCAAGCGGCCGAGATCTCGAGATTTGCCGGCGAGAACGCTGTGCGGGTCCGTCTGCACGTCGGCCTGTTCGGCGCCATGCTCCTGGCGGCGCTGGCCCTGCGTCGCCGAAGCCGGCAATGGGCGCTCCAGCCCGCCGCTTCCGACTCCGCTGCCCGGCTCCTCGGCCGGCCGGTGTCCGCGACGCTCGTGTTGGCGCTGGTCGCCACCCGATGGCTCTACCCGCCGCCGCCGCAGGCGGTGCGCACTCTGTTGCTGCTGGCCCTGATGCCCCCCCCTCCTGCGGCTGCTGCCTCGGCTCCTGCTCGAGCGCATGCGCGCTTCCCTGTACGGATTGGTCGGGTTGTTCGTCCTCGACCGCGCAGGGGAATTCGCCACCGGACAGCCCTTGCTTCATCGGCTGCTGCTGATGGCGACGGCCGCGCTGGGCTCCGCGTTGTTCGTCTGGACGACGCGCCGGCGAAGCCGGACGGCGGGCATGGGCGGCTGGGCGCACCTGGCCTCCGGCCTGGGAAACACCGCCGCCCTGGCGCTTGGGATCGCCTTGATCGCCTGCCTGGTGGGCGCCCTCGCTCTGGCAAGCCTACTGACCACGGCCATTCTGACGAGCGCCTACCTGGCGGTCGTCCTATTTGCCGCGGCGCTGGTGCTCGACGCTGTCGTCGCGCTGGTGCTGCGCGCCGCTGCCGCGGCTACGGTGCGGCTGGCCCGGCTGCACGCGGAAGCGTTGCTGGCCCGCACCCGCATGGTGATCCACCTGCTGGCGGCGTTTCTCTGGCTGAGGGCGACTCTCCTTCTACTCGGGATCCATCAACCCCTCGTCGCCGGCGCGACTCAAATGCTGGCAAGGCGCTGGCACTACGGGGAGTTCAACGTCTCGATCGGCGACCTCCTCATGTTCGCGATCGTGCTGGGGATCAGCTTTGCGCTGTCCCGCCTGATCCCCTTTCTACTGGAGGAGGGGATCCTCGTTCGCTCGTCGGTCACGCTCGGCGTGCGTGCGACGGTCTCGACACTGGCGCGCTTCACCGTGTTGACCCTGGGCTTTCTTGCGGCCATCGCCGCCGCCGGGGTCGGGTTGAGCCAGTTCGCGCTGATCGCGGGAGGCCTGGGAGTCGGGATCGGCTTCGGCTTGCAGAACCTCGTGAGCAACTTCGTCTCCGGGATGATCCTCGCATTCGAGCGGCCAGGTGAGGTTGGAGACATCGTGCAGGCGGGGTCGCTCGTGGGGCGGGTGCGCCACATGGGCCTGCGCGCCAGCATTGTGGTGACATCGGAGGGGGCGGAAGTGATCGTCCCCAACGCGCACCTGATCTCCACGGAGGTCGTCAACTGGACCCTCTCGGACAACAGGCGCAGGATCGAGCTGCCGGTCGGCGTGGCCTTCGGGACCGAGCCGCGGCGGGTGCAGGAGATTCTCATTGGGGTGGCGCGCACCCATACCGAAGTCATGCGGACTCCGGAGCCCTTGGCGCTCTTTCGCGGCTCAGGCGAGTACTCGCTCAACTTCGTGCTCCAGTTCTGGATCCCCTCATTCGAGGACTCAGCGCGCCTGAGCAGCGAGGTCGGCGTCGCGATTCACGACGCGCTCAAGCAAGCGGGGATCGAGGTCCCGTTCCCGCAGCGCGATCTGCACATGAAGTAGGGCACACCGGCTGCCGGGCGAAGTCTCACCGAGTCGACTGAACCGGCACGAGGCCAGTCCGCGCCCTCAGAGCCCGCGGCCGCCACGATGCCCGCCCTACGAACTGTTAATCCACTGGACGCCAAAAGGTCTCCTTCCCGCTGTAGTACCCTACGGCGCCTCCTGGTGAACTTCTGCCGGAATCTGCCGGAGTCTGATCGATCGGGACCTGACGCTCGCTCAGAGGAGGGGCTCAGATGAGATGGTCTGCGACCGTCGTCCTGGCCGTGGTAACGATGATCTTGGCTAGCGCCGTGGCGTCCGCGCCCGCGACCGCCCAGACACCTTCCACTCCGCCGCCACCTGCCGGCGCGCCCGCCGCGAGCGGACAGGATGCGGCCGAGCTGGCCAAACAGCTCTCGACGATCTCCACCGAGCGCTTGAAGAATTCGAGCCCCATCAAGGTCGGCTCGCCGCCCTGCCACACGACCGCCACATCCGGAGCCTGATGGCTCTCGAGGAGCTGCCTGAGGTAGGTCTCCAGCAGATCGTCCGCCATCCGGAAGCGGCTGTCCGGGTACAGCATCTCCTTGCTCAGGAAGAAACAGTACTTGCAGCCCAGGTTGCAGATGGCCCCGGTCGGCTTCGCCAGGATATGGAACGCGGGCGGCGCGTTGCGTGGCATGGTCAGGCCATCCATCAGGGTCGCCGTCCTTTGCTAGACCGATCCATGCTTAACTCCCCATCGGTGTTCGGTTAGCGGCTTGATCTGATTCGGATGGGCAAAGGGCCAGGGCCTCTGCTCTCATGAGGTTCGCTGAGATTCTCTGAGAGGAGGATCCGTTGCCCCGTTCAAGTCTATCGGAATTCGTGGGGAGTTGACCAGCCTGATCTCGACCTGAACGGTCTGTCCGGTGCCCTTGGCGCCTGCCACTGGGCATGACGCGTGGTGGACGAGAGTACGCACGAAGCCCGCGCCGCGTTCGACGCCCGCGGGTGCAGCCGCCTTCGAGGCTGCCTGTCGTTTACGGCTTGATCTCGATCCGTGTGCCATTAGGGACCACACGCCACAGCTCCTCGATCTCCTCATTTGTCACGGCGATGCAGCCGTTTGTCCAGTCCCGCGACAAGCGGATGTTCCCTTCGGCGTCCATATCATTCGGCAGCCCGTGGATCATGATATCCGCGCCTGGCGCGACGTGCCGGCGGCGAGCACGCCGGCGGTCTGCTGCGTTAGGATATGAAATGTGCAGCGCAAGATGAAAATCGCTGTCTCGCTTTCGAGAGTCGATGAAATAGGTCCCTTCGGGCGTCCGTCCGTCTCCTTCACGGTCCTTGTGTCCTTTCGGATTTGGGCCCAACGCGACGTTATACGTCTTCAAAGGCGCCTTCCGGTGGTACACATAAAGCGTCCGAGCGCTCTTGTGGACAACGATGCGGTCCACCACTGCGCCGAGCGGTAGAGCGTCGCCCGGGGCCTGGCCTGAACCTCCCACAGCCAGCGATACGAGTACTGCCGCGCGCCAAAGCACCGCAAGATGAATCGCCAAGTGCCTACATGGTGTCAGCATGACGACCAAGCATTACTTGCGAAGACGCGCGCATCCAGCGTTCCGCGGATGACCACGGTTCCCACGACTTCGTCAAGTGCAAGCTCACGCTAGGTCGCACCCTCGATGTTCAGATCGTCTGAGTCATTCGCTGACTTGGT
>JAWPNA010000297.1:0-7425 GCA_045402695.1 Acidobacteriota bacterium | reverse complement strand
CGCCGCGCCGTCGGCCCTGGCGGCCCATTCGGCCGAGGCCGCCGCGCCACACGCTCCGGCGCCCGTCGCGGCGGCCGGGCCGCCGGTCTCGAGCTCTCCCGCGGCGGCGGCCGACATCTATCAGGTGACCTCTCCGATGGTGGGGACTTTCTACAGGGCCTCCAACCCGAACGCGCCTCCCTTCGTGCAGGCGGGCGACACTGTGAAGAAAGGGCAGGTGCTCTGCATCATCGAGGCGATGAAGCTGATGAACGAGATCGAGTCGGAGGTCTCGGGGGAGGTCGTGGACATCCCCGTCAGCAACGGCCAGCCGGTGGAGTATGGCGAGGTGCTGTTCCGGATACGGATCGCTCCCGCCTGATACGAGAATCCGCCGGCGTCGCGTGGCAATCCCGGGGTATCGATGTTCAAGAAGATCCTCATCGCCAACAGGGGCGAGATCGCCCTTCGGATCATCTGGGCGTGCCGCGAGCTGGGCATCAAGACGGTCGCGGTGCATTCGGAGGCGGACAAGGACTCTCTGCACGTCAAGTTCGCCGACGAGGACGTGTGCATCGGCCCGGCGCGCAGCCGCGAGTCGTACCTCAACATCGGCGCGGTGATCGCGGCCGCGGAGATCACCGACGCGGAGGCGATACATCCCGGCTACGGATTTCTTGCCGAGTCGTCGGCCTTCGCCGAGGTGTGCAAGGCCTGCAAGATCACATTCATCGGGCCCAAGCCCTCGGTGCTCGCCCTCATGGGCGAGAAGTCGAAGGCGCGAGAGACGGTGTCGAAGGCCGGCGTGCCGATCCTCCCCGGGAGCGACGGCCCGATCCCCGACGAGGTCGAGGCCGCGCGGATCGCCGCCGAGGTGGGGTATCCGGTGATCGTCAAGGCGTCCGCGGGGGGAGGGGGCAAAGGGATGCGGGTCGCCGCTGATGAGGACGAGCTGCGGCGCGTCTTCCCGGTGGCGCGCGAGGAGGCGCGCGCCGCTTTCGGCGTGCCCGACGTCTACCTCGAGAAGTACCTCTCGGCGCCGCGACATATCGAATTCCAGGTCCTCGGTGACAGCACGGGCAACATCGTGCACCTGGGGGAGAGGGAATGCTCCATCCAACGCAAGCACCAGAAGCTCGTGGAGGAGTCGCCTTCCACCGCCCTGACTCCGAAGACGCGGCAGAAGATGGCGGACGCCGCCCTGAAAGCGGCGCGGTCCGTGAAGTACGAGAACGCCGGGACAGTGGAGTTCCTGGTACAGGACGGCCAGTTCTACTTCATCGAGATGAACACGCGCATCCAGGTGGAACACCCCGTGACGGAGATGGTGACGGGCATCGACCTCATCAAGGAACAGATCAAGATCGCCGCGGGCGAGCGGCTCTCCTTCAGACAGGACACGATCATCTTCCGGGGCCACTCCATCGAGTGCCGCGTCAACGCGGAAGACCCCTCCACCTTCACCCCGTCGCCCGGCCTCATCACCTCCTACCATCCTCCCGGGGGGCCCGGTGTCAGGGTGGACACGGCCGTTCACTCCGATTGCCGCATCTCTCCCTACTACGACTCGATGGTGGCCAAGCTGATCACGTACGGCAACAACCGGGACGAGGCGATCTCCCGCATGAGGCGGTCCTTGGAGCTGATGGTGGTCGAGGGGATCAAGACGACGATTCCCCTGCACCTGAAGATCGTGAACGACCCGGACTTCCAGAAAGGAAAGATCTCCACGCGGTTCCTCGAACGCTACCTTTCCTAGTGATCCATCTGCCCCGTCTGTATCCGATCACGGACCGAGGCTCGGCGGGGGGCCGCTCACACGCGGAGCTCGTGTCGCTCCTGTGCCTGGGAGGCGCGACCCTTGTGCAGGTGCGCGAGAAGGCGATGGCGGACAGGGAGCTGTTCGAAGCGGCGCGCGATGCGGTGGCGGCCGCCGTGGCGGGCGGGGCGCGGCTCATCCTCAACGATCGGGTGGATGTCGCGGCGCTGGTGTACGCGGCGGGGGTGCACGTGGGCGGCGAGGATCTGCCGGCCGCTGCGGCGCGGTCGATCCTGGGGAAGGATGCAATCATCGGGTTCTCGGCGCACGGCGTAGAGGATGCGATCGCTGCGGCGTCCGCAATGCCTCTGGACTACGTCGCGCTCGGCCCCATCTTCCCCACGGAACACGCTTCGGTTTCGCGGCCGGCCCTGGGCGTTCGCGCGGTGGAACGGGCCGCTTGGGCGATCCGGATCCCGCTGGTGGCCATCGGCGGCATGAATCGGGAGCGCGCGCACGAGGTCCTGCAGGCGGGGGCGGCCTCGGTGGCCGTGCTTGGCGACATCATGTCGAGCCCGGACATCCCCGCGGCCACAGCGGCCTACCTTGCCCTCGGCGGATAGCAGGCCAGGGGCGCATTTGATGGTGGGGCCGGCCGGGCGATATCCTGGAGTCGTGGAGAAGGCGCGGCGGGGACGGGTTTTCCTGGTGGGCTTCATGGGATCGGGCAAGAGCTCGGTGGGCCCTCATCTGGCGAGAGAGCTCGGGTTCCGCTTCGTGGATCTGGACGCGGAGATCGAGAGAAAGCGCGGGCTGACGGTCGCGGAGATCTTCGAGCAGGATGGGGAGCCCGAGTTCCGCCGCCTGGAAGCTCTCGCGCTGCGTGAGGTCGGCGAGATGCGCGATGTGGTCGTAGCCACGGGCGGGGGCACGCTCACTCGCTGGGAGAGCCGGGACTTCATCCAGCGGTCGGGGACGATGGTGTGGCTCGATGCGCCCCTGGACGTGATGCTGGGGCGGTGCCGCGACGGCGCCAGGAGGCCGTTGCTCTCCACGCGGGAGCGCATGGAGGAGCTGCTGGCGGATCGCGCCGCCGGGTACCGGGCCGCAGATCTCCGCGTGGACACCAGCGGCCGGGACCCAGCTCAGGCAGCTCACTTCATCGCCGAGCGGCTGGGCGGCCTGCTGGGATAGCCGTTCGACGGCCATCTCCTGTCCATCGCCCCGCTCCGTCTCGAGGTTGGGCGCTGCTGAGGTTGCGTTGCGCGCGGGCGTGGGGATAGAGTAACGGCCCATGCGCATTCTCGTTCTCAGCGACCTTCACGCCAACCTGGAGGCGACGACCAGCGTGCTGGTGGACGCACGCGCCCGAGGGTTCGACAGCTCCGTCGTGCTGGGAGACCTTGTCGGCTACGGAGCCAGCCCCAACGAGGTGGTGGACATGGTCCGGCAGCTCGCGCCGTCTTTCTCGGTCAGGGGCAATCATGACAAGGCCGCCTGCGGCATCACTGGTGGCGAGACCTTCAACGATGTCGCGCGCACGGCGATCCTGTGGACACGCTCGGCACTCAGTTCCCGCTGCATCGAATACCTCGCGGCGCTTCCACAGGGACCGCTCGACGCGGGGGGCTTTCACATCTCCCACGGGACGCCCGTGGACGAGGAGGACTACCTGCTGGGAGAGGCCGACGCCCGCTTCAGCTTCGAGTCGCTGCCTTTCGAGATCGCCTTCTTCGGCCACACGCACTTCACATGCGCCTTCACGCTGATGAACGAACATCCGAGGCTGCAGATCATGACGCAGGATCACGGGTCGATTGCGCTGGCCCCAGGCCGGCGCTACCTGGTCAACCCCGGGTCCGTGGGACAGCCCCGCGATCACAACCCCAACGCGGCCTACGCGATCTTCGATACCGAGGCGAGGCAGGTGGAGTGGCACCGCGTCGCGTACGATCGGGAGAGCGCCCGCGCCAGGATCGTCGAAGCGGGTCTGCCCGAAGTGCTGGGGCACCGGCTGGTCCTGGGCGTCTGAGGGACTGGCTAGCCCACCCACCACCAGTTGGCGAACAGGGCCATCAGAAATCCCGATAGCGTCGCGCCCACGATCGCGTACAGCAGCAGGAGGCGGCTCCTGCGCGCGCCCCATGCCTCTCCCATCAGCATGAACATCGGGAAGACCGTCAATGCGTAGCGGCCGAACGACCAGACCGTGGTGCACAACGGCACCAGGATCGACGCGGTCGCGTAGATCGCGTAGGAGCCGCGCAGCCGGGAAAACATGAACGGGATCATCACGAGGCAAACCACGGCAATGCCCATCTCGAGGGTGGAGCCGTGAGTGCCGTGAGCGACCGGCCCTTCCGTCCACCATCGCAGTAGCGCGCGCCCGGGCCACGAGGACGCTCCCCTCCAGCGCTCCTGGCGGTGTACGAAGGCCAGCGGATCACCGAACACTCTCCCGCAATACAGCAGAAAAAGCACGAGGGGCACGGGCACGGCAAGAATCCACGACCAGGACCATGCGGCCGGCCTCCGCCGCTGAGCCGCGTCGTTCGCTTCGTGCCTCTGCGCCCACCACTCCCACGCGAGCGGGAGAGCGAGCAGGACGCCCGCGGGCCGCGTCACGGCGGCGAGGGCGCCCCAGATCGCCGCCGGCGCGAAGCGTCCGCGCCTCGCGAAGTGAAAGCAGGCCAGAGACAGCAGCAGGAACAGCGATTCGGCGTAGACGGCGGAGAGGAACAGACTCATCGGGAAAACGACCAGCGCCACGCACGCCGCATAGGCGGCCCGCCGTCCCGCCTTTCCGCCGACTTCCTCCTGCACGATTCGGTACAGCAGTGCGAGGGAGCCGAACAGGCAGAGGTTCGACACGATGACCCCCGCGGCGACTCCTCCTAAGGGGGGCAGAATCCTCGTCAGCAGGCGGATCAGCAGAGGATAGAGAGGCAGGAAGCCTGCGGCGGCCGAGGACTCGTAATCGAGGGAGAACTTGTCGAAGTAGTCGCGTACGTCATATCCCTTGTCGGCGATCAGGAGATACCACTCGGAGTCCCACCGTGCCCAGATTTCCAGCGGCAGCGGCGCTGCCTGGTGATAGACCAGGTTGTGTTTCTGTACGGCCAGGCCCGATGAGGTCAGATAGGTCGAGAGGATCCCGACAATCAGCAGCGCGGCGCGGCTGAACAGAAGAAGGAGCGCGAGGTCCGCGTACGGAATCCCGCGCGTGGTTTCGGTTCGTCCGGTGGGGGACTGCACCCGGAGAAGCTACTGACCGCGCCGGTACGATGTCAACGCTCTTTCCCCGGGGCCGCGCGATTTCCCTCACGCGCGACATTCCACAAGCGCCGAGTGAGGCTGGCAGCTCCCCGGGAGCCGCGATGCGCATCCAAGTCTTTCTTTCGCAACGGCTCGGGCACGCTTGACAAAAGTGTCACTCGACATAAGTTTTGCCCTCGCTTTTCCGGCAGCCTGTTTTGTCGGGTTCCGAAACCAAGTCGGATGCCGCGGTGTACTCGCCGCGGCATCGCTACATCAGTGTGCGCGCCGCAAGCGCGGCCGCGCCGTGCCGTCCACGAGGAGCCGATGGCGATCAAGCTGGGCGAAATGCTGATAAAGGCCCACCTGATCACGCAGGAACAGCTCAACAAGGCTCTCGACCACCAGAAAGCCAACGGCGGCAAGCTAGGTTTCAACCTCGTCAAGCTGGGGCTTGTCAAAGAAGACGACATCACCCAGCTCCTCTCCCAGCAGTACGGCGTCCCGGCGATCAACCTCGCCTCGGTGGAGATCGACGAGTCCGTCATCAAGCTGATCCCCTCCGAGGTCGCGCAGAAGTACTTGATCATGCCGATCAGCCGCGCGGGCGCGACCCTCACCATCGCCATGGTGGATCCCACCAACGTTTTCGCGATGGACGACATCAAGTTCATGACCGGCTACAACGTCGAGCCGGTGGTGGCCTCCGAGCTGTCGATCAAGGAGTCGATCGACAACTACTACGGATCGTCCCACCAGCTCGAGCTCAAGAAAGTCATGGACGAGATGGCGGAGCACGACACAGAGAACCTCGAGCTGCTCGAGGAGGAGGAGCAGCTCGACCTCGCGCGCCTCGAGGCCGCCACCGAGGAGGCGCCGGTCGTCAAGCTGGTGAACCTGATACTCACCGACTCGATCAAGCGCGGCGCGAGCGACATACACATCGAGCCTTACGAGAAGGACTTCCGTGTCAGGTACCGCATCGACGGGGTGCTGTACGAGATCATGAACCCTCCCATGAAACTGCGCGATGCCATCACCTCGCGCCTCAAGATCATGGCCAAGCTCGACATTGCTGAAAAGCGGTTGCCTCAGGACGGCCGCATCAAGATCAAGATGAAGATGCAGGGCAAGGGCAAGGAGATGGACTACCGCGTCTCGGTTCTCCCGACGCTGTTCGGCGAGAAAATCGTCCTGAGGCTCCTGGACAAGGACAACCTCATGCTGGACATGACCCGCCTGGGCTTCGAGCAGGAATCGCTCGTGAAATTCGAGAGGGCCATCTTCCGCCCGTATGGGATGGTGCTCGTGACGGGGCCCACCGGATCGGGAAAGACCAACACCCTGTACTCGTCCATAGCGCGGGTCAACACGCCGGAGACCAACATCATGACGGCGGAGGACCCGGTCGAGTTCAACCTGCACGGCATCAACCAGGTGCAGATGAAGGAGCAGATCGGGCTCAACTTCGCCACCAGCCTGAGGTCGTTTCTGCGGCAGGACCCCAACATCATCCTGGTGGGAGAGATCCGAGACTTCGAGACGGCCGAGATCGCGGTGAAGGCGGCCCTCACAGGGCACCTCGTGCTGTCCACTCTGCACACCAACGACGCGCCGTCGACGATCAACCGGCTCATGAACATGGGGATTGAGCCGTTCCTTGTGGCCACGTCTGTGCACTTGATCTGCGCGCAGCGACTGATTCGCCGCTGCTGCTCCCAGTGCAAGGAAGAGCTGCACATGCCTGCATCGGCGCTGGTCGACATCGGCTTCGCTCCGGACGAAGCGCCGCGTATCAAGCTGTACAAGGGAAAGGGATGCACGACGTGCAACAACACGGGCTACAAAGGGCGCGTGGGTCTCTATGAGGTGATGGAGATCTCAGACAGCCTGAGGGAGATGATCCTCTGCGGTGCCTCGGCCCTGGAGTTGAGGAAGAAGGCCGTCGAGGAAGGAATGATCACGCTGCGAGGCAGCGGCGTGAGGAAGCTCCGGGACGGCATCACGACCGCCGAGGAAGTCCTCAGGGAAACGGTTCTATAGGGGAATGTGATGAATGTAACGCTGCATCAACTCTTGAAGACCCTGGTGGAGCAGGGAGGCACCGACCTTCACATCACCACCAACTCGCCGCCCCAGGTCCGGATCGACGGCAAGCTCATTCCTCTGCAGCTCCCGCCGCTGACGGCTCCGGAGACCAAGCAGCTCTGCTACTCGATCCTGACCGACAACCAGAAGCACCGATTCGAAGAGACCCTCGAGCTCGACCTTTCGTTCGGTGTGAAAGGGCTGGCCCGGTTCCGCGCGAACATCTACAGCCAGCGTGGCGCGTTGGCCGGCGCCTTCAGAACCATCCCCTGGGAGATCAAGAGCTTCAAGGACCTGGGGCTTCCCGACGTCGTATCCAAGCTGTGCGAGAAGCCCCGCGGGCT
>JAWPNA010000045.1:0-6614 GCA_045402695.1 Acidobacteriota bacterium | reverse complement strand
ACGCATCGCGAGCACTTCCGCTGCGTTCTGCGACCGCCCCGCTGGCTGATCTCCGCAGACATCCTTCAGCCCCGAGAGCGACCAATCTTGTTGTGGGCTGGGGAGTCACGCGGGCAGACGGCGCCCTTACCGAGCCACCTTACACGACTTGCGTATCGACGTGATCAATTCCCCTGGCCCCGGCGGAATTGCAGGGATGAACAGAGTTGCACTCTCGTGGTATCAGGCCCTTACCGTGATACACTGATCGCGTGGTCAGCATATAGCCCGAGACGATAGACCGGTCGGTTCGTAGTTAGCCACATCTCCTGCAGTGGACGGTTGCTCTCGTTGCGCGTATGATCTCGGCATCTAGGGAGGTAGTGCATGACGAGGGCCTTGGAAGAAGCGTTCAAGGAGGCTTCCAAGCTTCCAGAAGCGGCACAGAACTCCCTTGCAGCAGCTATCCGGGCGGAACTTGATGCAAGGTGGGAGCGTTCCCTGAGCGACTCTCAAGACGTTCTTGGTAAGCTGGCCGACGAGGCGCTTGACGAATTTCGTTCCGCCCGGACGCAACCCCTCGAAGTGAAGAAGAAGTGACGTCGCACACGACGGAGCGCTTCCGTCGCGCTTTCCAAGATCTTCCTCTGCCAGTCCAGCGTCGGGCGCGAGCCGCGTACCAGAGGTTCCAGCGTGACCCGAACCATCCCAGTCTTCAGTTCAAGCAGGTTCACGTTAGTCGGCCTATCTTTTCAGTCCGCGTGGGTCTCGGTTATCGGGCCCTGGGAACGAGAGAAGGTGAGACGATGGTGTGGTTCTGGATCGGATCGCATGCAGACTACGACCATCTCCTATCGAGGACCAAATGAGCGGCTACACGCTGCACCCGTCGGCGGGCGGCAGGCTCGGCGCGGACTTCGTCCGCATACTCGCTCGCCCGCCCGGACGGAATCTCCGCAAAGAACGGACTTGCGCTTACGAGGCAACGTGTCTTGACCGTGATACACTGCCCGGGCGGTCAGCGAATCGGCCGGCGGGGTAAAGGGGCCGATCTGTAGCCTGACACCAGGAGCAGGAGAGCCCCGGTGAGTATCTGGCATTCTCCGCAGTTCAAACTCTTCTTCAGCCACGTCGCGGCACACAAGGGCTTTGCTGCAACCATCCGCGATGAGCTCTCGATCCGCGCTATATCTGCATTCGTCGCACACGACGATATTGAACCAAGTCAGGAATGGCAGGATGTCATCGAAGCGGCACTCCGAAGCGCGGACGCGTTGGCAGCTCTCCTGACGCCAGACTTCCACGAGTCGAACTGGACCGACCAGGAGGTCGGAGCTTGCATGGTTAGGAACGTGCTGATCCTCCCCGTCAACCTGGGTCTCAACCCATATGGTTTCATCGCCAAGGTTCAGGCTCTAAACGGCAGCGGCAAGAATTCCGCGCAGCTGGCAGAGGAGATCTTCAACACCCTCGTCACACATGAACTAACGCGAACAGCGATGGCCGAGGCCATTGTGGCAAGCTTCGAATCATCTCCCAGCTATCTCGACGCGCGCAGGAATATCGAGCTTGTCGAGCGCGTCCCAGAGCTGACGGTTACACAAATTGCACGATTGCGCAAGGCCGCCCTTGCGAACGGCCAGATAGGGAAAGCGTTTGGGGTGGCTAAGAAACTTGGCGAGTTCGTTGCGTCGGTTGGTACCAAGGGTGCCCGGTAATGAGGATTGGACTGGAGGACAGGCTAGCTGCAGCGGTCGGCTTCGCGCGCCTGCCGCCATCGTGCTGGGCCGGTCTCATCGTTGCGCGCCGCCGCTGAGGCTGGCGTTGGTCTACTGATTTTAGAGTTCAGTTCTTGGATTGAAAGACTGACTGAGCAGGTTCAGGCCCTGCGACGCCCGAGTCGCGAAGAGCCGGCTTTGTTCGAGGGTTTCACGCATGATAGGCGTGCAGACGAAACAGCACAGAGCAAGTACGGCACGTTGACCAAGGGCGGCGCGCCGCGCGTTACGCCGAGTGTTAGCCTGAGGTCTACCACTTCATCGTGGAGGACGGAGAATGAGAGACGCGGCCTGGAAACGCTCAGCAGCGAGGTTGATTGCCACTGTTGTCGGAATCTCCTGCACCGGCTGCATCTTCTCGAAGCAAACCGGATCGGGCTCTCTTCAATCCGGTTTTCGTGTGCCTCCGACTGCAACGATTGTGCTGAGCCAGATTCCAGATGGAGCCGGAGCCGACGGTGTCATGGCCGGCTCGGGAGAACTCGTCAAGTCCAGCCTTGGAGCCGAGCTCTTGAAGCGCGGCTTCAGAGTGCTCAACTCAGGTCGCGGCGAGCTGCAGGAACTCATCGCGGAAGCCAAGTCGAGAGAAGCATTTCTTGTGCTTGTCGCGCGCATCACCATTTGGGAGGATAACGCGACTTCATGGTCCATGAAACGCGACGAGGCCGGAATCTCGCTTCAACTCTACGACGCAGTTACCGGTGAGCTCCGGGGGTCGGCGGAACGGTCGGCCCACGGTGTCAGGCATCCCAATCAATGCGCACCGTGGTTGGCTCAAACGGGGGTCGCTTCATTGCTTGGTGAAGAGGTTGCCGACACGGGACCGCCATGCTGATGCTGGCGTCTTGCCGTTCGACTGTGGCTCCGTCGTCGCGGACCCGGGCTAAGCGGATCCAGGCGATGGGATGCGGGTTGGTAGATGTTGAACTGGCGCGACGGGCTCGCCCGCCGCGCCTGAATCACGACGTTGACGGCCTGGTAGTCAGGAGGGACGAGATGGGGATTGTCGATCGGTTACTCGGAAGAAGGAACCCTTCGGACGAGAAGGCGAAATCCCTCGTCGAGACCGCGAGGATCTTCGCGATCACGACGTTTGAACCCGTGGACAAGGAGTTCCACCTTAAGGTGGAAACCGCGGAGCAGCTCCAAGCGTGGGATACGCTCATGACCGTCGGCGGCGTCGCAGTGGCCCTCTATTCTCTGCGCGATCGAGCGCCGAGCGATAGGTTCGTGCAGCTGGTAGTCCGGATCTGCAAGGAGCTTGATGGGTGGAACAAGATCGGTTCGAAGGCTCTGGAAGACTGCCGCGGGTTTATCGAACGGTCTTCGCAAGGCAAGAAGGGTGAATCCGTGGATGTCAGTCGTGAGGATGCTTTGGGCGTGTGGGTCCTTTGGAACCTATACGGCCGTTGCCCTACGCATGAGGAATCCAAGCCGGCCCGTGCGATTGGCGGGATGCTCGGTCATACATTCTCAGCGTGGTGGGACGCCTGAGGCCGTCTAAACCGCCGTGCACCCGCCGGCAGGCCGGACACTCGGGGTGGTTCGAAATGATGTCTTCGGCCGCCGCGGGTAACGGCGGGTGTTGGGCGGTACATTACAGGTGGGATTGAGATGTTCGTGAGGCACTCGCGATGAAACGGCCTCTGAAGGTCTTAGCGCAGATCGTTCTGGCCGTCTACTTCTGGCCAATGCTCTTCTTCGTACCATACTACAACTGGACCTACGCCAGGGAACATGGCTTCGGTCGATGGCTCTTGCTCGGCGAGCTTGCTGCCACCGGTAAGGCGCTCGTATGGCCATACTTCGCCCTAACCGACGGTGCCAAGGCGTCCTGGACTGACCAACAGCGAGAGAACGCCCGCCACATAGTCAAATCCTTCGACGCTCGTCAGGCCGCCACCAAGCTGGCAAATCAAGGTCCTCCCTACTCGAGTGTGCCCCCTGCAGAAACCCAGGAGCGGCAGCGGCTCTACCATGTCGCCCTCGACGAAGCGCGTCAGGTGACCGACGAGGTCCTTGAAAAGGTTCTTCCGGGTCTGGGCAAGCCCTTCCGGGAGAAGTATCAACGAAGCATTGAGCTTCAGCTCCAAGCCATCGACCAGGCGAACGTTGCCGCTGAGATCGCAGGTTCACAGCTCCACGACGAATGGGTAGATTGGATTAACCCGCGCCTCCGGCAGCTGAGGATACCCAAGCACCGATGATCCGCATCAGCAGCCACCGCCAACTCATCGAACAACTCCTTCAGCGACACGGTCTCTCGCCGACGGATCTGGAGATCGTGCCTGATGTCGCCACCTACTCCCGAGCAAACGGCATCCAAGACGAGAATCCCTTCAGACCAGCCAAGTGCTTTTGGAGGTCAACCGGTGCATGCCACATCGTCTTACGCGAGGAGATGTCGAACGAAATGATCGAGTCGGTCAAGTCCGCCCTGTCCTTCTCGGGTTTCAACGACGAGCTTCATCGCATCGCAACCGACGAAGGGTTCGTGCGGCACACCGTCCTCCATGAGATTGCGTGTCATGTCCTTCGCACCGCCGATCAGGAAACCAGAGATCGATGGGCCTTCGGGCAGATGGAATAGTCCGCCCAACAGCATGAACCCGCCATCAGACGGCCTGTTGACGGGTATATCCCATGTCACGCGTTCGCCAGCCGCGCGTCGTGGCGAGCGTTGGGCGGCGAGCGAATCGGTCTGCGGCACCTCCTGCATCGTCCCAATCACTGAGGAGCATCAAGCATGAAGCGCAAGATTGGATTCTTCCTGATCGTTGCCGGCCTCACGGCCAGCGTGGCTCAAGCCCAGTTTGGCGTGCCCTGGCACCATACGCCGGAAATCGTGGGCATCGGTGCCGAGGGCGACTCGCGGCTGGGCCTTGTGGATGAAGCCGTGGCCTACTGGAACAAGGTCTTGAAGGAAACCGGTTCGGGATTCAGACTCGGACCCGTCACGCGTGTCGTGCAGCCGGTGCCGGAGGAAGCGTTGCAGGCTCTCAGCCGGGCCGTGCTCATGGGCCCTCCTGGGGGGGATGAGATTCCGCAAGCCCTTAGAGACTTGCCGGGGGATCTCACGATCCTGCTCGGTGAATCGGCGTTCGTGTCTTTCGCCGGCCCTTTCTTCGCGGACAATTCGAAGCGCGTGGTGGGGATTCGCGGCAAGGACTTTGAACCGTTGAGCCTCCCGAACGTCGCGCGCAACGTGATCACACACGAGCTTGGTCAAGCCATCGGCCTGGGGCACAACAGCGATCCCGCCACACTGATGTGCGGCCGGCCCGCTCCGTGCAGACACGTTCTCTTCCGTTCTGACGAGCCGAAGGTCTTTCCGCTGACCGATGAGGAGAGGCGTCGGCTCTCCGAGATGTACCCGCCGGAATGGAAGCCGCGATCGCCCCGCTAATCCACCTGGAACACGCCGAACTTCAGGTAGCGGGTCTCGGGCATCGAAGGCAGGATGGGGTGGTCGGGAGCCTGGCTGCGCCATTCCAGCAGCCTGAGCACCCGGTTGGTCTTGAAGGCCGCCTCCTGGATGCAGCCGAGGAACGTCTCGTCGGTGATGTGGAAGGAGCATGTGGCGGTGGCGAGGATGCCGCCGCGCTTCAGGACGCGCAGGGCTCGGCGGTTGACCTCCTCGTATCCTTTCTTCGCGGCGGGGACGTTCTTCCGAGTGCGGGTGAAAGAGGGTGGGTCGAGGATCACGACGTCGAACCGCTCGCCCTTGCCGTGAAGCGCCTCGATGGCGGCGCTCGTTTCGATGGCCTCGAACTGGCAGCGCGGCTCCAGCTCGTTGAGCAGGGCGTTGGCGCGGGCGCGCTCGATCGCCTCGGGGGAGATGTCGAGTCCGAGCACCGCCGCCGCCCCCGCGCGTGCCATGTGCAGGGCGAAGGCGCCATCGTGGCAGTAGGTGTCGAGCACCCGCGCGCCCGGCGCGAAGCGGCGCATAACGATCCGGTTCTCGCGCTGGTCGAAGTAGAAGCCGGTCTTCTGCCCGGCCATCAGATCGACCTCGAACCGCAGATCGGCCTCACGGATCACGACCTTGCCGGGAGCGTCACCGCGCAGCACGCCGCTCTTCATCGGAAGCCCTTCCCGCTCCCTGAGGCTCGACTCGTTGCGCTCCACGATGCAGCGCGGGTGCAACACATCCTCCAGCGCGTCGCAGATCAGGTCTTTCATCATGTCGATGCCCAGACATAACGTCTGCACCGAGAGGCAGTCCTCGAACTTGTCCACGATGAGGCCGGGCAGGTCGTCCGACTCGCCGTGCACCAGTCGGAACGACTCGTGGTCGGGATAGAGCCGTTTGCGCAGCAGCAGCGCGTGGCGCAGCCGCGACACGAAGAAGGCCCTGTCGATGGCTTCCCGCTTGTCGGTCAGGATCCTCACCGCGATCAGCGAGTGCGGGTTGTAGCAGCCCAGACCGACGGCCCGCCCGTCCGCCCGCACCACCTCGACGATGCCGCCTGGCGAAGGCTCCCCCTCCATCCGCTCGATCTCGTTGCTGAAGACCCAGCGGTGCCCGCGCACGATCCGGGCCTCCTCGTGTCGCTTGAGGATGACGCGCGCCCCGGGCTCGGACGTGGAGGTCTGCCCGGCAGCCGTCGCCACCTGTCCTTCGCTCATGATGATCCTCTCTCGAATGACCCCCAGGATAGGACGCAGGAGCAGACCGCGTCCAGCATCGGACGGCGGCTATAATGCGACCCCGAGGACGCCCCATGCCCAAACGAACCACCGGGCCACCGCCCGGGAAGCCCCGACCTTCCCTGTCGCGCACATTCAGGGAGGCTTCCTGTCCGAACGACCTCGGCATGGTCCTCCGGTCGGCCGCGCGCGGCCGGGCCCCGGGCT
>JAWPNA010000026.1:0-21445 GCA_045402695.1 Acidobacteriota bacterium | reverse complement strand
TAATTGCGCAGCCTTGTTCATGTTGTCAACATAAATCTTCAGATCGACCTCAAATAACATGACTACGAATCTATGCCCAAACCTGGGCCAAGTTGTTGAAACCACATCTACTTATCTACGCTGCCTGAGGGGGAACTTCGGGCTAGGAGCGCCGCACCCGCAGCTTCTCGTAGGCCACGGTCGGGGTCGTGTAGGAGACCGTGAGGCCCTCGACCTCGGGCCGGGCGAAACGGTAGACCTGTTCGTGGAAGAGAGGGAGCATCAGGGCGTCGCGCCGGATGATCTCCTCGACCTGCCGGTAGATGCTGTGGCGCGCACGGGGGTCGACCTCCGTCCGTCCCTTCTCCACGAGGTGATCCATCTCGGGCGATCCGCAGAACATGCCCGCGTTGCCCTCCCGGCGAGAGAGGAGATGCGTGAAGGTGTCCGTATCGGGGTAATCGGCAAGCCAGCGGCCGATGACCACGTCGACGGTCACCTTCCTCCAGGCATTCATGTATTCCGGCATGGTGGGCGTCACGGAGCGGATCCTGACACCCACCGAACGGAACACCGCTTCCAGCGCTCTGAAGAAGGCGGCATATTCCCCGGTGAAGATGGGATGGACGGCGGCGGCCAGCTCCACCTCGGCCGGTGCTCTGGCATTCGCTTCAGGATGAGTGGACGCAAACTGGGTTCCGGTGGCGGGCTCATGGCCGAGGAGGCCCGGAGGGATCCAACCATGGGCCGGTATGGCCCGCCGCCCGAGTGTCTGCCGGACCAGGGCGGCCACGTCTGAGGACTCGATGAGCCGCCGTCGCAGCGAAGCGTCCGAGAGGGGACCCCTGAGGGTGTTGAACAGGGCGAAGTAGGTCGACAACGACGGCGCCTCGCGGTAGCCGCCCGCGATGGCCGCGTCGCGGCGAAGCATCTCCACGTCGGCCGGTGGGAGGTTCGAGGCCACGGAGTACCGTCCGGCCCGGAATCCGGAGAGGATCTCCGCTGGCGGCACGCCGAAGCTGAACACCAGGCCCTGGCTGCGCGGGTAGCCGTCCCGCCAGTAGGACGGGTTGCGCTCCAGCTCGAGCTGGCGGCCCGGCTCGAAGCGAACGACCCGGAACGGGCCGGTCCCGACCGCGCCCTCTCCCATGGTCTTCCCGATCGTGATGCCCGTTCCCTCCGGGATGATCGCGGCGACGACATTGGACAGGAGAACGGGAAAGAAGGCGACGGGCGCGGCAAGCTCGACAGTGAACTCCGTGGCCGAGTGGATGTGCAACCCCGCCAGCTCGGATCCTTTTCCCTCCAGGAGCGTCTCCGCGCCGCGGAGCACGGCGAAATATCCTTGCAGTGTCCCGCGGGCCTGCAGCATGCGCTCCAGCGAGTAGCGGACGTCCCGAGCCGTCAGCTTCCTGCCGTCGTGGAAGCGCACGTTCTCACGCAGGCGGAAACGGTACCTCCGGCCCCCTTCCTCGACCTGCAGGTCCGAGGCGAGGAAGGGCTCGATCCGGCCTTCCTGGACGCGCATGAGCGTCTCGTAGATGTTCCCCAAGGTGTCGCCCTCCTCCACCGCAAAGGTCAGCGCGGGGTCCAGATGGTGCAGCGCCCCAGTCATCGGGACCTGGATGATCCCGGCGTCCGTGCGCTGGATCTGGGGCGCCGCATCCGGCGAGGCCGACTTCCCCACCTCGGCGTAGTTGACGGCCGGGTACGAGTTGCTGACCCGCAGGCCGCGGACCTGGGGGCTGCAGAGCCTGTAGCTCACGTCATGGAAGAGAGGCACCAGGATGCTCGACCTGAGCAGGTGGCCTTCGAACTTCTGGTAGAGGGAGACCCGTGCGCCCGTCGCGGTCTCGCGCCGCGCTGATTCGAGGATCTGGTCGGTCTCGGCGGAGCTGAAGTAGGTGCGATAGAGGCCGTTGGAGGAATGAAAAAGGTTGTGCGTGAAGTTGTCCGGATCGTTGTAGTCGGCCGTCCAGCGCATGATGCCAACGTCGAAGGAGCCTCCCGCTCCGCGGGCCGCGATGTAGGAGGCGATGTCGGGGGTCTCGACGGAGACGGTCACACCCAGCTCCTCCCAGACCGCGAAGAGGGCCTTCAGCAGGGAGCCGTAGCGATCCTGGATGACAGGGTGGACCGCCGCCTTGAGTCGCAACGCTGCCGGACTCCCGGCGGAGCGCAGCAACAGGCGCGCCTCCTCGATGGAGAGAAAAGGCCTCCTGCGGCCCGGGTCGTGGCCGAGCATGCCCGGTGGGATCAGACCGACGGCCGGCTGGGCGAACCGTCCCAGGGTTTGCCACACCAGGTCATGGGACCGGAGCACCCCGGCCAGCGCCGCCCGGACCTCCTCTTTCTCCGCGGCGGCGCCCGAGTGCCTGCTGAAAACGATGAAGTAAGTCGTCATCTTCGACGTCTCCGCCAGTCTTCTCCGGAACCTCGGATCGCCGAGAAGTCGCTCCAGGTCCTCCGGCAGCAGGTCGCCAGCCACGTCGATCTCGCCTGACTCCAGCCCCGCGGCGATCGCCGCGGCGCTCAGACCATGGCGGAACTCGAGTCTCTCCAGGCGGGGCGGCGCGCCCCTCCAGTAGTCGGCGTGACGCCGCAGCCGGATGATGCCCTTCTCACGAGCGTCCAGGCGGAAAGGCCCCGTGCCGAGCAGAGAGGGTCCCCCGCTCGACTCCTCGACCCGGTACACCGCCGCGCGGGCGTCGGCGAGGAGGGCCGGGTAGATGGGAAGCGGATCGTCCAGATGGATCTCCAGCCGATCGTCGGAGACGGCCACGATGCCGGTCACCTCGCCGGCCCGCGCGCTTGAGAACTCGGCGACTCCGCGGATCGGGACGAATGCCGGAGCCGGATCGGCCGTGGTCTCGCGGATGGTCCGCTCGAACGCAACCTTGATGTCCCGCGCGGAGAGCGGATGGGCGTCCTGGAAGCGGGCTCCAGGGCGCAGGGGAAAGACGAAGACCCGTCCGCCATCCCGGACTTCCCACCGCTCGCAGAGCAACGGTTCCAGTTCTCCTTGCTCTCCGGTGGTCACCAGGGTCTCGAAGACGTTGGTGTAGGTCTCCCACTCTTCCACGGTCTGCATCGCGGCCAGCTCGGTCGCGATCACGGGGTTGGCCAGGGCCACCACCAGCGTTCCGCCCTCGGGGATCTCCTCTTTCGCCTCTGCTCCTCGCGCTCCTTCATCAAGGCTCTCGGCCTCCTTCTGGTATGCGGCGGCCTTGTCGTACTCGGCCCGCAGGTTGGCGAGAGTCGCGGCCAGCGAGAGAAGCTGTCGGAGCATCTCCTGGTCACCCGCGGAGCGGGCCGCGCCCAGACCACGCTCCACCCAGCTCCTGGCCTCGTCGGTCCGGCGGGCCTGCCAGGCCGCGCGCGCGGCCATGAGCAACGTTTCGACGGTCTTGCCGGTCTGCCCCGAGCGCTCGTGGACACAGACGGCGCCGGCGAACTCCCTGAGGGCGCCGTCAACATCCCCGGTCATCTGGAAAGCGGAGGCGAGCACCAACCGTGCGTCCCCCTCCGCGGATGGGTCGCCTTCCCATTCCTCGTCGAGAAACCCGAGGGCGGTCTTGACGGAGCGGATGGCCTCCTCGGGGCTGAACGCCTCCAGCGCTTTCTGGGCGTGCTTGAGCCCGTACTCGACGGTCTTGTCCGGGACGTCCGCCTCGGCGTAATGGTAGACAAGCTGTGGATAAACGCGTTCGAGCTTGCCGGCATGACGTTTCTCGAGCTGCGCCGCGTACTTCCGGTGGAGCGAGCGGCGTTTCCTGCGGGAGATTTCCGCGTAGAGCACCTCGCGGACCACACCGCTCGTGAAGGTCAAAGTGTCGCCGCGGGACTGGCGCTCCTCCTCGATCAGCCCTTCCTGGATGAGCCGGTCGACCGCTTCGTCAAGATCGGCATCCGTCTCCGCGAGGGCCTGGAGGTCCTTGAAGTCGAAGGTCTTTCCCATGACGGCCGCGGTGGACAGCACGTCACGCAGGTTCCCCGGGAGGCGTGCGACACGCTTCTCCACAGCCTGCTGGATGGTGGCTGGCAGGGCCTCCGAGGAGATCTCGCGTCCCCCGGAAAGCGACCAGATCCCGGTCTCGTCGCGGACGATGCTGCCGGAGTCCATCAGGGACCGGATCAGCTCCTTGGTGAAATAGGGGTTCCCTTCGGTCGCCTCGAACAGCCGTTCCGCCAGCTCGCCGGTGATCTCCGCGCCGCCGATGAGCGTGGATAGAAGGTCGCGATGCTCCGCAGGCGTGAGGGGTCGAAGCTCGACGTGCGCGAAGTGGCGGTCCCCCTCGAACCCTTCGAGCATCGCGGCGAGCGGGTGCGTGCGATCGACCTCGGTTGAGCGGAATGTGCCGAGCAAAAGCGTCGGCGTCGGCCCCAGGCGGCGGACGATGTACCGCAGGGCCTCGATGGAAACCTCGGCCCCGTGCAGGTCCTCCAGCATCAGGACCAGGGGCTTGCCGGAGGCCAGGCGGATGAAGGTGCGCGCCAGAAGCTCGAAGATCTGCGTGCGGTTTTCCGGAAGGGCGCTTTCGCGCGCCTGGACCGAGTGGACATCGGATCCGGAGTCGGGCCGGATCGCCTCGATCTCGCCGAGCATCGGGAACAGGTTGACCAGCTCGGCGGCCAGGTCGGAGAAATCAGGCTGCTCGCCCGAAAGGCTGGAGGTCTCCCGTTGCCGGAAGTACTCCTGTATGCTCTCGCAGAACCCGTGATACGGGAACGAGCCGCTCTGCTCGACGAACCGTCCGTGCAGAACGAGGATCTGACGTGCCTGCGCGATCTTTTCCAGATCACTCAGAAGGCGGGTCTTCCCGACGCCGGCGTCGCCGGAGATCACCACGAACTGGCACTCACCCCCCACCGCGGCGTTGAGCCGCTGCTGCAGCTCGCGCGATTCCTCCTTGCGGCCCACGAAGGGCGACAGGGCGGCGCGAGAGGTCTGCAACACGCGCGTGATCATGATGGACTTGTTCCGTGCGCTCTCCTGGAGCCCGGAGCGATATCTCCTGAGGGACTCCGCGATCTCGGAGGCTTTCTGGGGTCGCTCGGCGGGGTCCTTGGCCAGGCAGGCGAGGATCACCCGATCCAGCGCGACATCAATGCCGGCGCCCCGCTCCCGAGGAGATTGCGGGATCTCGTGCATGATGCGGTAGAGCATCGCCTGCAGGTCCCCTCCGAAGGGGACTTCGCCAGTGACGTTTTCGTACAGCACGGTCCCCAGCGAGTAGATGTCGGAGCGCGTGTCCACCGCGCGTCCGCTGACCTGTTCCGGGCTCATGTACGACATGGTGCCGACCAGCATTCCGGTCTTGGTGATGCCGGTGGCCTCGGAGGTCCGGGCCAGGCCGAAGTCCATGACGCGCACGCGCTGCCCGGTGCCTTCCTGGCCGGACACCATGATGTTCTCCGGCTTGACGTCCCGGTGGACCAGCCCCCTGGCGTGGCTGTACTCCAGGGCCTCGGCGACCTGGATGCCGATCTCGAGGATCTCGCCAAGCAGCAACGCTCCATCCCTCATGAGGTGCCGGAGGCTGGCGCCCTCCACCACGGGCATCACGAAAAAGAGGGACCCCTCGTGCCGGCCGAAGTCGTGAATGGGGACGATGGAGGGATGATCGAGGCGCGCCACGATCTGCGCCTCGGACTGGAACCGCCGCTCGGCGTCCGGAGTCAGCATGGAGGGCGAGATCAGCTTGATCGCCACCTCGCGGTTAAGCTGTGGGTCGCGGGCCCGGTAGACCACGCCCATGCCCCCACGCCCAAGCTCCGCAATGATCTCGTACCGACCGGCGAGTTTTTCCCCGATCATCCTTCCCTCCGTCAACCGGGGTGTTGAAGATGTCGCGCTGAGGAAGCCGGCATTCTACCACCAGACATCCGCTTCGCAACTCCTGCTGCCCGGCTGTTGCAGGCTGGGGCTGTAGGTTCGCTTCGGGCTCGACTCCCGCCGCCTCCACGACGCGTTACGACTAAAGAGGCGGATCCTGGGCGTGGGAATAGCTTGACGGCGGGCGCCGATGGCGGCATAAGATGGGGACATCAGCGAGGGAGGATCAGCAGTCGCGCGGACTCTCCTTTGGGGGGAAGAATGGCCATCTGGACCGACTCACGAGACGGGGTTCAGATCCTGAGGCTGACGGGAGACTTTGCTGTTGGCCGTCACTTCAGCAAATCACTGGACCTGCAGGGCCGCCCGTTGGACGACATGAGGGAGACGATCGAGAACCTCCTGGCACGAGGCCAGGACAGGATCATCCTGGATATGGGGCGCGTCAAGTTCATCGACAGCTCCGGATTGGGCGAGCTCATCGCGTGCAAGAAACGGGCGGAGTTAAGCGGCGGCAACATCAAGATCCTGCACCCTGCGGCCAAGGTCCAGGAAGTCCTGGTCCTGACTCTCCTGACCGAGGTGTTCGAAGTGTTCCACGACGAGGGGGCTGCCGTCCGTTCGTTTCTGCCGGCCTGATTCTCCCGTGGCCAGGATGCGTCACCGATGAGAGTGGTTGGACGAGTCGAGAGTCTGTGGCGTTATCCCGTGAAGAGCATGCGGGGTGAAGAGCTGCGGGAGGCCTTTGCGGCGTTTCCGGGCGTGTACGGCGACCGTGCGTATGCCTTCCGCAGTTCCGCGGCGCCCAAGGGGTTCCCGTATTTTACCGGGCGCGAGCAGGAGCAGATGCTGCGGTATCGCGCGGCATACCGCCATGGTGAGCGCATGACAATGCCGCCGAATCTGGCGGAGGCCGAGGCGCTCGGGCCGGGGGTCACCCCGTTGTATGCGGACCCTGCCGATCAGATGGTGGACGTGGAGACGCCGTCGGGCGAGGTGGTGGCGGTCGACGATCCGCGCTTGATCGACCTTCTGCGCGAAGGTGGGCGAGCCGGGCTCGCTCTGTCGCTACTCCGGTCCGAGCGTGCGTTGACCGATTGCCGTCCGGTCTCGCTGATCTCCACCCAGACGGTGCGGCAGTTGAGCCAGGAAGTCGGCGTCGAGTTGGACAAGCGGCGGTTCCGCGCCAATGTCTACGCCGATCTGGCAGGAGGCGAAGGGTTCGGCGAGGACGCGTGGGTCGGTCACAGGCTGCGAGTCGGCGCCAAGGCGGAGATCGCGGTGACCGACCGCGACCCCCGGTGCAAGATGATCACGCTGGATCCGGACACGGCGCAGGCCAACCCGGAGGTCATGCGGCGCGTGGCCAAGGGCCACGACGGCACGGCCGGAGTCTACGCGGCGGTGCTCGTGGAAGGCGTGATCCGCGCCGGCGACGCGATTGCGCTGCTCGATTAGCAGGACCCCGGACGGTGAGCAAGACCTGGATCGCAGGAAACACCTGTTCCATGCGCACGGACACCTTAGTCTCGCCCTGGGCGAGGGCCCGGGATGAGGGAAATCCCAAGGCCAGGAGCAAGATAGCCGGGAACGCCGGCAGGCGTCATCTCAGGCGACCCCCGCCGGGGCGTTGTCACCGCCGAAGTTGCCTTCACCACTCCCCGTCCGGCACAGGCTCCTGTCACCTTCTTCATACCAATCCACTCCCTTCGCGGTCGGGCGGACGGATGGCGTACCGGCGAAGCGCCCACTCGACGGCAAGGAACAGCCCGGCGCACAGGATGGCAACGGCCAGGAGAAATCCGAGGTGGGTTCGGAACAGCCCCTCCATGCCCGGCCAGACCCTGTGCGCGAAGTTGGTGTTCCTCTCTTCCGACGTGATCCACCGGGAGAGGACGTGGAGGGGGACGAGGAGAACCAGCGCCTTCCACCAGACCGGATCTGCCTCACCCAGGCGCCGCGCCCCGAAGATTCCGATGGCCAGGCCACCCAGGTGGGTGAGCGTGGAGGTCCAGAAAAACTCTCCGCCGCCAAATAGGTTGTACAGCCAGAGGGGCGTGCCGACGGAAAGCCAGAGGATCCCGATGAGGTTCACCGCGGGTTTCCGGAGCACGATGCCCGCCCCGACGAGCATGGCACCGAGGTGACACGCCCAGAGCATGTTGTCGGGATTCCCGTCCCGCAGGTGGTACACCGCGTTCAGTGCATAGAACAGCATGGCAAGGTGGCCCAACCACCTCGGGGGATCACGCACCGCTCGGCGCCCGTCATCCACCAAGTCGCTCCTCACAAACGGCGATCCCCGGACCGCTGGAGTGCCGACCTACTTCGGGCCCTGTGTGAGCCTCGCCTCGACGGCCTGGAAATCGTTGAACGCCTCGAGGATGAGCTCGCAAAATCCCCGCTGCACCAGCCGGACTCGCTTCGCGGTGCTCGGTCTCATGTCCAAGCCTTGTCCGATCGGATGGAGGGCGAGCCGATCGTGACCGAGCTCGATCCTCAGGTGATACCCGCCGCCGAAATCCTCGGGGCAGGCGAGGCTCTTCACGTCGCTGCGCGATGCATCGAACGGCTTCCTCCGGCGGGGCGTCATGACAGGATCGTAGGCGATGCGACTGGGCGTGACGTAGAGAAACCCCCTTGAATCGGTGGCTCCGCGGCGAAACATGGGGAAGCGCACGGCAGACTCGCCGCGGTACGACGCCAGGGTGATCACGTCCAGGGCGTGGTTGCCCGCTTCAAACCTGAGCGCCGGCGCGCCACCGTAGCTGATCATCCGGGGCTCTCCCGGCGTAGGCTCATCGGGGAAATGCAGGACTTTGTCCTCCAGGCCGATGGCGGAGATGGCGGTGAACCCATCCGCCTCCTTGTACGCGACCTCGGGAACTGCCGCCTTCGTGCCCGCCGTCTCGATGGTGACAGGGACCAGAGCTGACAGCTCTTTCAGGCGCAGGCGATCGCCGGAGAACAGGAAGACCCGCCCCTCACGTTCCTCCCCTTCCCAGAGCACCAGCGTGTATCGTCGCGGGCTGAGGTCCCTGCCGCCGGCGCGGATCGTCCCTTTGGCCTCGAGAGGCACGCTCCAGCGGGGCCTCGCCGCCAGCTCCTCGATCAATCTCTCCCTGTAGGCGGGCAGGTCCACGAAGTCGCGTCCCGAAGCCTCGCGGATCGCGGCGAGGAGGGAGGAGCAGTGTTCCTGGCTGTCGATCCGCATCAGGAGGTCCTTGACCGTGCGTTGGTCGCGCCACACGAGGTAGACGAAGCGGTCGTTCGCCTCCCGCGCCTGGGTGGACAGGCTCGAAATAGACTCCACCCAGTCAAACAGGATCGGTGGGCAGAGAACGAAGGCGACGGGAACAAACATGAGCCCAATCTGGGACAGTCCCCCCGCGAGAAGAGCGAGACTGGGGAGACTTTCTACCGTCGTCAACGCCAGATCGACATCCTTCCAAGCCGAACCTGGTGGGACCTGGAGCTCATCGAGCGGGCGGTGGGGCAGGGTGTCGTACATCACGCTGACGAGGGAGGTCTTCGGGATTGAAAGACGCGTCTTGTTCCTGGCCTTGATGACGACCGTGCCCTCATTCACGGTCAGATCCAGTTTCGCGCCTTCCTGGACCCGTTCCGTGCCCAGCTCGTATTTGACCCTCCAGGATCTCCTCTCGCTGCCGCCGCGCGCGATCGCGGGGATCGAGCAGAGCCCGAGCGACAGGAGCAGAGTCGCGACCAAGCCCGGACCGGACCAACTGCGATGCATCCTGCGTGAAGCGAAGCCGCCGGCCACAATCGAGCACTCGAACCTCATCGTTCACCCGAGGGAGACACCGCGGCGGCCCGATCCCTGATCGATCGCGCGCGCGCCTCCAGCGGCTCCGCCTGCGCGCCGCGCCCCATCTCGCGCAGCAGGCGCGCGTACGCTTCGAGTGTCTCCGCCACGTCGGGGTGATCGGACCCCAGCGCCTTCTCGCGTATTTCCAGACACCTTTTGAAGCGCGCCTCGGCGCCTTTCCTGTCGCCAAGCGCTTGAATCGTCTGAGCGAGGCTGTGGAGCGTCAGGGCCAGATCGGGATCTTTCGGGTCGAGCACCTTCTCCTGGATGGCGAGAGCCCGCTCGAGGAGCGGCCTCGCGTCGAGGTGCCGCCCCTCGAGGCGCCGCAGCTCGCCGAGGCTGTGGATGTGGTTCGCTGTCTTGCTGTGCTCCGCTCCGAACGTCTTCTGGGTGATGGTCACGGAGCGTTCGAGGATCGACCCCGCCCTCTCGTAATCTCCTATCGTCATGTACAGGAAGCCCAGGTTGTTCAGTCCCACGGCCATGTCGGCGCTCTCCGGCCCGCTGAGATTCTCCTTGATCCTCAACGAGCGCTCGTAGTACGCCGCGGCGTCGGCGTGTCTGCCGGCGAAAAAGTGCACGTTGCCAAGATCAAGCAGGCACGTCGCGACCCTCCTGCCCCCGGGACCGAGCCCACGCTCCAGGATCGGCAGGGCGCGCTCGAGGGCCGCAAGGGCTCCCTCGAGGTCCCCCTTCCGCCCGAGCCCCTCACCCAGGGCGAGAAGGGTGGTCCCGATGTCCAGGTGGCCCGGGCTGAGGGTGCGCTCCTGGATCCCCAGGCCGCGCCGAAGGTAATTGAGGCCTTCGTCTAGTTTGCCGGCCTCCACGCGAACCAGGCCCGCGGCGGCCAGGCTCTCACCCACGTCGGCATGGTCCTCGCCCAATGCGCCCTGCCTGATCGCGAGCGCCTGGTCGCAGATCCTCTGGGCGTCGCTGAAGAGGCCGAGGTCCATGTAGACGTGCCCAATCGTGTTCATCAGCCGCGCCTGGACCAGAGGTTGACCGTGGAGATCACGGGCGATCCTCTCCGCGCCTCGATCCAGGATCTCCCGCGCCGTGATCGTCTCTCCCTTCCCACTGTAGGGATTCGACACCTCGAAGATCCCCGTCAGGAACTCCGAGACCTGCCGCGCTATCTCCGCCTCCTGGCTGGCCTGGTCCCTCGCCTGGTTGGCGCGGTCCCTCTCGTGGGCGATCCTCTCCGCCTGCACGGCCATCGTGATCGAGAAGCCGATGAGCAGGAATCCCAGAGCCGCTGCCAGTGAGAACAGCGCCTTGTGCCGGGAGATGACCTTGCGGATCTGGTAGAAGGCACTGGGCGGCCGCGCGAGGATCGGCTGGTTCGCCAGGTACCTCTGGATGTCCTCGGCCAGGGCCGAGACGCTCTGGTACCGGCGCGCCGGCTCCTTCTCGATCGCCTTGCCCATGATCGTGTCCAGATCGGGATCCAGGCGCCTCGCCCCCTTCCAGACCCGACTCGGCGGCGTCGGCGGCTCCTCGCAGATCACGCGGGCTGCCTCGGGAAGCGTGAGGCGTGTCACGTCGTGGGGAAGATGTCCTGTGAGCATCTGGTAGAGGATCACGCCAAGCGAGTAGGAGTCGGTGCGGACGTCGATCTCGTCGGGGTTTCCTCGGATCTGCTCGGGGCTCATGTACGGGATCGTCCCCTGCACTTGGCCCGGCGACGTGTGGACCGTCGTGACCGCGACGTCGGCGTCCGTGATCCGCGCGAGGCCGAAGTCGAGGATCTTGATCTCGGTCGCGCCCGGAGCCTCGGGTGACGTGGCGGAGATCTCCTTCCCCACGATCACGTTGGACGGCTTGAGATCCCGGTGGATCACTCCCCGCTGGTGCGCGTAAAAGACGGCGTCGCAGATCGGCCTGAACAAGTTCAGCCTGTACCTGATCTCCGCCAGGCCGACTTCTGGGTCCTTCCCCCTTCTCTGGAGGTGACGCGCGAGCGTCTCACCGCGGACCAGCTCCATCGCGAAGAAGTGCTGGCCGTCATCGGTTCTGCCCGACTCGTAGATGGCGGCGATCCCCGGATGCCTGAGCCGCGCGAGAGCCTGTGCCTCCCGCTGGAAGAGCCGCACGTGGTGCTCGTCCACGTACTGGCCGCCCCGGATGACTTTCAGCGCGACGGGCCTCCTGGGGTGCTGCTGCTCCGCCTCGTAGACGATCCCCATGCCACCCTCGCCCAGCCGGCGGACGATTCGGTACTGCCCGATCGAGGTGGGGATGCGGCGCGCGGCCGGAGCCTCCTTGGTGGTCTGATCTTCCGGGGGGGAGGGCTGTGGCCTGTCCGGAGGCTCCTCTCCAACCATGCGAGCTGCTCCGTTCTTGTGGCCCGGGGAGCCGGCTGGCTGCCGACGGCCACGGTCGGCGCGGCAAAGGGGCGACCACATCGGCGAGACACGTCTTGCGCCGACCTGGGCTCAAGCCGAGGCGGATCGGTCATCCCCAGTCAGCCCGGATTATGCCTCGTCCGACCGAAAAAACTCAAGATGTCGCATGGAATTGCCAGCAGACCAACATGAATGTTAATGGATCCTTCCCCCTCGCGCGTTCGGGATCGATCCGGAGCGGATGATGAGCCAAGGCCGCAGGTCCGCTCCCGTGGTCGGGAGCGTGATAGAATCCGCGGAACTTCCAACGCAGGAGGATGAGATGCGTCGCCACAAGGGTCTGATCTCATGGATCGCCGGCATCATCTTGGTACTTGGCAGCACCAACTATGCGAGCCCAGCCGCCCAGACGATCTGGCCCGGCATGAGGGGGCCCAGCTACGACGGCGCGGTGCACGACGCCAAGCTGGTGGCAGCCGACGGGAAGGTGGCGCTCGCGCTCGGATGGAAGCGGGATCTCGGATCCGGCTACTCCGTGCTGGCCGCGGGCGACGGACGCCTCATCGCAATGTTTTCCTCCGGAGACGGCGATTTCGCCGCGGCCTTCAGGCAGGAGACAGGTGAAGAGCTGTGGCGCTATCGCATCGAAGAAATCTACAAAGGCCACGACGGTTCCCATGACGGCCCCATCGCCTCCCCCTTGCTGGCAGAGGGGCGCGTCTTCGGGCTCACCCCCCGAGGCATTCTCTTCGCCGTCGATTCGGCCACGGGCAAGGCGATCTGGTCCAAGAACCTGGTTGCCGAGCTGGGGGCCAAGTCTCCTTACTACGGATTCGCCAGCTCACCGATCCTGGTGGATCGGGCGCTCATCGTGGAAATTGGAGCGGGTGAGGGCAAAGCAATCGCCGGCTTTAAGCCCGAGGACGGCACACATCTGTGGTCGGCGGGCAACGACGAGATCAACTATCAGTCACCCATCGCCGCGACCATCGGCGGGCGAGCCCAGGTCGTCGCTGCCGGCGGGAAGACCCTCTGGGGCCTGGACGCGGCGTCCGGGAAAGTCCTCTGGAGCTACGAGCACCAAGGTGATGAAAGCGCCATGGGCGGCCAGAAGCTCATCCCGGTGCCCGCCGGGGAGAATCGCTTTCTGCTGGTCAACAAGGAAGACTCCTCCACCATGATACGTGTCACCCCGGGCGACGGGGGGACGTACCAGGTCCAGGAGCTCTGGTCGAAGAACTCCATCCGCGGCACGTATGTGATCCCCGTCTACCACGAGGGATACGTGTACGGCGTGACCGGCTTCATCCTGACCTGCGTGGACGCCGCCACCGGAGAGACGAAGTGGAAGTCGCGCGAGCCGGGCGATGGCTTCCTGACACTCGTCGGAGGGCATCTGGTGATCCTCACCAAGCAGGGAACGCTTCACATCGCCGAAGCCTTGCCCGCCGGGTACCACGAGCTCGCCCGCATGGACCTGTTCGACGAACAGTCCTGGTCGGCCGTGGCCTACGCTGACGGGCATCTCTTCGCCCGCAGCATGGCCCACCTGGCCAGAATTGATGTCGTCGCGCAGGCGGCAACACCTTCCGCGGTGACCGCTGCCCACTCGTGGGTTCAAGATACCGATTTCGGCCGGTTCCTCACCGAGGCGGCGAAGGCGCCCGACAAGGGCTCCATGATCGACAAGTACCTCACAGGGCGGACGTCGTTCCCGATCATCGAGAACACCGGAGCCGTCCACTTCGTCTATCGGGGCAAGGCGACCGACGTCGCCATCGTGGGCGACATGATCGGAGATCGGCGCGAAGACCCGATGCTGCGCCTCGCCGACACCGACCTCTTCTATTACTCGACTCGGCTCGAGCCCGACGCCTCGGTCACATACGGCTTTGTCGTGGACTACGAGAAGCCGATCGCCGATCCCCGCAACCCACGCAAGGGGAGCGGCATGTTCGGCGATGTTTCGTTGCTCGCGATGCCTGCGTGGCAGCAGGCGGAATTCACGGCCCCTCCGGATACCGTGGGCCAGGGGCGGCTGGAGACCATGGAATTCACAAGCCATGTCGGTGGCAAGGAGAAGAAACGAACCGCGCAGGTCTATCTGCCGGCCGGCTACGACACCCGAGCCGACAGCCGCTTCCCGACGCTCTATGTCCATGACGGCAAAGAGGCTCTCGAGAAGGGAGCCATGAAGAACGTGCTCGACGCATTGATCGGCACGAAGGTGGTCCCCCTGATCGGCGTGTTCGTCCTTCCCGACCCGGAAAACCCGCAAGGGGAGTTCTGGCAGGTCGATCCCTACGCAGAGATGATCGTCACCGACCTGGTCCCGAAGATCGAAGAGCGATACCGGACCGTGCGCCAACCTTCGGCGCGCGCCTCCGCCGGCGCCGGAGGTGGGGCCAACGTGG
This sequence comes from Acidobacteriota bacterium, assembly GCA_045402695.1. GTDB lineage: Bacteria > Acidobacteriota > Polarisedimenticolia > JACPZX01 > DASXTC01 > JAWPNA01. The sequence goes on along the minus strand of JAWPNA010000026.1, from coordinate 7,042 downwards.
CGCTGGCCTGCGTACTGAAACATCCCGAGGTGTTCCAGCGCCTCGGCATCCAGTCAGCCTTCGTGATCAGCCGCGCGGGGTACGAAGGGCAGTTATCCGGAGCTGAAAAGCAGCCGTTGGTGATCTTCCACAAGTGGGGTACTTACGATCTGCGCTCCTCGCGGGAAGCGTGGGACACCACCACGGGAAATCGCGACCTGTGGGCATTGTTGCGCGAGCGAGGCTACCGGCCCTCCGGAGGCGAGACTCCCGAAGGCACTGGCTGGAGTTTCTGGCGCGGCCATGCGGGCGAGATGATCACCGCGCTATTTCCTCACCCACGGGAATAGGCAGACCTGATTGCGGCCACTCTGCAGGCGGCCGGTTGTCAGAGGTTGTTGTCCTGGGTTACAGTGCGACACACGTTCTTCTCATGAACCGGGGGTGACCTGATGACTTCGGCCTTTCCTCACCGCCTCGCTGCGATCGCGACGTTCCTCCTTGTGAGCTCTTTTCTCGTCCAAGCCGATGACAAGCCGCCCGCCACCGAGGCGAAGCAAACGGGTGATCTCTGGGAGGTGACTTCCCAGATGTCGATGGAAGGGATGCCGATGGCGTTGCCCACGCAGACGCACAAAGTCTGCGCTCCAAAGGAATGGAAGGAGCCCCCCGCGGCGATGGATGAGCGGCAGAAGTGCCAGATGTCTGATTTCAAATCGGCGGGGTCCACCGTCAACTGGAAGGTGCGCTGCGCTGGCCCGCCGGCGATGGCCGGCGAAGGGGAGATCACGCGGGATGGCGCCGACGCCTACACCGGGCTCATCAAGTTCACCTCCCCCGACGGCTCCATGAAGGTGAAGCTCGGCGGCCGGCGACTCGGCGATTGCGACCTCGCCAAGAAGTAGCATCAATGAAGGCGGGACTCGCCGGTGTTGCCGAGCCGGGAGCCGGGAGGCTTCAGGGGGCGGCAGCCCCCTTTCGGATCGCGGGCTGTCGGCTCATGAGGACATGTCACCTCAAAGCCTGACGTACCCGTACCGCACCAGAAGCAACGTATCATCCTGCACCAGCCCGACGCCGGCCGAGTACAGCTTGAATTCCAGGGCCTTCGGCTCCAGGGGTGTGGTCTCTTCAGTCCTGATACAGTTGTCGAACGTACCCGCCGGCGTCGTCACCGAGACGTGCATCGCGTCAATCTCGGCCTGATCCAAGTCGACTCCCGGTGCGACTTCCTGGAAGTAGCGGGAGCCGAGCAGGACGATGCCGGGCATGATGAGGCCGGGTTTCGCTCCGTTCACGCCGGCGAGCCAGGATCCCCCATGGCCAACGATCACTCCGCCGGCAAAGAGATCCACCTGTTCACCGTAGTAAAAGACGCTATTGGTCTCCGTGCAGATCGCGAAGTAGTTCCGAGAGACCTCGACGAGCTGCCCGTTGTGGGTCTCCCGCTCCTCCACCACGCGGGTCACAACGCTCCCGATCTGCTTCGTCTTTTTCGTGACCGTGATTGTGTTCACCACGGTTTCTCCGTCCTCCTCACTGACGCAACATTCAGACGAAGGCCACCCATCAGCAGAGAGGTGATGGACAGACCTGGGGATTTCACCACGAGCTCGCGGACTCTGGTGCCCGGGCTTTCCCCGCGCGTCCTCCGCGAGCGGGCTCAGAAGGAGAAAAGAACGCCCACCTCAGGGGCGAAACCAGGCACCTTATTGGTGAGCCCGAACCCGTTGTTGAGCTTGATGAAGCAGCGTGGGCTCAAGTGGATCTGTGCCTCCACGATCGCCGCGATGTCCTCCTGTTCTCCTTCAATGGCGGCCACGAATCGCCACCTGTCTGAGGCTCTCTTCAGGTACTCGACCGCGTATTCGCTGAATTCCCCTCCCTCGCTGGTCGAGTACAGGTAGGAGCCCCTCGCGGTGAGAGTGCCCCAGCGGAACCCCTTGATGGCTCCGAAGCCGAAGGAGTACTCCGCGTCCTGCGTCCCGATGATCTTCTTGTTCTTCTGCAGAGGCGGCGTGATCTCGACGAAGCTGAACAGCTCGGGCCGGCGCGAGCTCTCCTTTGCCCATCTCCAGCGAACCTGCATGTCCACATCGCCCAACCCTGACTCCGTGATTTCGTGGGGCTGCGTCGAGAAGTCGTCATCCGCCTTGGTCAGCGTCGCCCTGGTCCACAGGGCGGGCTCGAACTCGATTTCCAGCCAATCCGTGACGCCGTAGCATACGAACAGCAGCGCTTCCTGCTCGACCAACTTGCCAAGGAAGTCCTCGGCGACATCGAACCCCATCTCGCTGGGTTTGTACTCCTCGTGCTTGTTGTAGGTGTACTCGTAGAACGGGTAGACGAGCCATTCCCCCTTGCGGACGTACGTGCCGAAGAGGGACGTGGAAAGCCCTGGACCGCGGTCCTTGAGGTACGGGGGCTGCTCTTCGGCGTTCGCCGCAGGGAGCCAGACGGAGAGCGCCAGGGCCGTGAAAAGAGTCGTGCGGACGACGGCGCGAGCAGAGCCGCGGCGGCCCCGGTTTCGGCGCAAGGCGCTCCACACGCAATGGATCAAGGCTCGGGGGCTGCTCATGTCGGTCTCCTTATCGTGCCTCTGTCCGAGGGGCCGGATACGACCCGGCCCTGACCTCTTCACCATCGTACGAGCGCGCCGGAGGGGAGAATCCTTCGATGATTCTCGAAAAATCAATCGGTTGGTTTCCATGCCCTGGGGAGTCTCGAGGATCTTTGAGGATGCCATCTCGGTGCCACGCCACTTGTTTATGAAGACGTGTTCAGAACCAGGATCGAAGTGGAGAAATACTTCGAAGGATCTGCCGGCTTGAACCCCTCTTACAGAAGGTGGAAGGGTGAACTGAAGGATACGAAATCGCGAGAGGGGTTAACAAGTTAACCGGACCCAACACAAAGGAGTCGTCACGATGATGAGACGCACGCGCCTGTTGCCAGTTTTTCTGCTGGGAGCTCTTGCTCTAGGCCTGGGGGGCCCGAGTTGGGCCGCGAAGTTCTCGATAGCGCGGATTTACATCGAGTACAATTTTTCTGCCAACGATCTCGGCTTTCACGTCTTTCTCGATGGGGAAGACTGGAAGACCCTCAAGCTCGTCAACCCCGCCGGAGTCACGATCCTCGATCTCACGGGCAAAGGGCCCTATGCGGGTCTCGGCCTCACCGAGCTGTTCTTCGAGGGCGCGGAACCCTCGCTCGACGAGTTCCCGCTCGATCAGCTCCTGGCGCTGTTCCCGGAGGGGCAATACAAGTTCAGTGGATTGACGGTCGACGGAACACGCATCTCCAGCACGGCGATGCTCTCGCACGCGGTTCCCGACGGACCGGTCGTTTCCTCGGAGGTGAACGATGACACCGTCGTCATCCGGTGGGAGGCCGTGACGGATCCCCCGGGAGGCTTTCCAGACAGGAACATTCAAATCGTCGGCTATCAGATCCTTGTCGACCCGTTTCAGGTGACCCTCCCGGCCTCGAGCAGGGAGGTGACGCTGCCACGGGAGTTCGTGGAGTCTCTGAAACCCGGCGAGCACCCGTTCGAGGTGCTGGCGATCGACGCGAGCGGGAACCAGACAATCACGGAAGGGACCTTCGTAACGAAGTGATGTCCGGTCGCGCTCTGCTCGGATCAGGCTCCGCCAGGATGAGAAGGCCCCGTGCCACTCGCACGGGGCCATTCTGTGTGTGCCGAGCATTTCCCGCCAGCTTGGGGGTGAGAGTCCCCTACCCAGCCAGATGGAGGTGAAGGGTTAGCGAAGCGCAAGGGCGCCGCCGCGAGGTGTCGTCTGAAGGAAGCGCGGAGCAAACGCGCGGGCCGATGGACAAGAACCGGATACGAGGCGTGAGCGTCGGACGAGCGGGCACATGACCGCGAAGTCCTCCATCCATCAAGGGCGCGGAGCGTAAATTCGGCGGTCGTGCGCGGAAGGCGGACGGGATTACCTCGGGAGGTCTGCGTTGCGTCCCGGAATCGGGACTGGGCGAATCGTGAGAATCGCTGATCGCGGCGCAGAAGTCAGCAGAGGGCATAGTAGGTCGGTGTCGTCGGTCCGCTTGAGCGGGACACTCGCCCGAGAGGGGAGAAACAGTCGGGGCTCACAAGACCGGAAACGACCGAGCGAAGGCCCGAACGGTATGGAGTGGTAAGTAGGGAGTGCGACTCGTGAGCGGCAGGCGGCAGAAAATCCAGATGGAGCTGGCCTTCACAGCGGAGAGCAGGGGTGAAGCCCCGAGGGCCGCCGAGGAAGGGACCGAACCGTCCACGGCGAAGCACGGCACCGAAAGCCCGGCGTCAACCGAGCGGTCGATGGAGAAGGTTTGCGAAGCAGAGAACCTGAGCAAGGCGCTGAAACGAGTCAAGGCCAACAAGGGAAGCCCCGGCGTTGACGGGATGACCGTCGGGGAGTTGCCGGGGTATCTCAAGGAGCAGTGGCCAGCCATCCGGGAACAACTTCTTGGTGGGACCTACAAACCGCAGCCGGTGAAGCGGGTGGAAATACCGAAGCCGGACGGGGGGGTGAGAAAGCTGGGCATCCCGACCGTGCTGGACCGCTTCATCCAGCAGGCGGTGATGCAGGTTCTGCAAGAGGGATGGGACCGAACGTTCTCCGAGCACAGCTACGGCTTCCGGCCGGGCCGCTCGGCGCATCAGGCAGTGGCTCAGGCGCAGAGGTACATCGCCGAAGGCCTGCAATGGGTCGTGGACATCGACCTGGAGAAGTTCTTTGACCGGGTCAACCACGACAAGTTGATGGGCCGGGTGGCGAAGCGGGTGGAAGACAAGAGGCTGTTGAAACTCATTCGGGCGTTCTTGAACGCCGGGGTGATGGAGGGCGGGCTGGTGAGTCCGACGGATGAGGGGACGCCGCAGGGCGGGCCTCTCTCGCCGCTGCTGTCGAACCTCGTGCTCGACGAGCTGGACCGGGAGCTTGAGAAAAGAGGCCACCGATTCGTGAGGTACGCGGATGACTGTAACATCTACGTGCGCAGCGAGCGGGCGGGTCAGCGGGTGATGGAGAGCATTGGAGACTTCATCGCCAGGAAGCTCAAGCTCAAGGTCAACGACAAGAAGAGCGCGGTGGCGCGACCGCAGCAGAGGAAGTTCCTGGGCTTCAGCTTCACGAGCGGCAAGGAGCCGAGGCGACGAATAGCGCCAAAGGCTGTCGAGCGGTTCAAGGAGCGGGTACGGGAACTGACACGACGGACTCGTGGGGTGAGCATCGAGCAGATGGTGGAGGAGATGGCCCGGTACCTGAGAGGGTGGGCCGGATACTTCGCCTACTGCGAGACCCCAACGGTGCTTCAAGGGTTGGACTCGTGGATAAGACGGCGGCTGCGCTGCGTCGTCTGGAAGCAGTGGAAGACGGGGCGGAAGCGGTTCGCGGAGCTGAGGAAGCGGAAGGTGGGCAGGGACCTCGCGGCTCAGAGCGCCGGCAGCGCCCACGGACCGTGGCGTCTCAGCCGCAGTCCGGCCCTGAGCTTCGCACTACCAGATGCCTATCTCGCCTCGCTGGGCCTTCCCTCCTTGAAACCCCCGGCCAATGCATAACCAACCGAACCGCCGTGTACGGACCCGTACGCACGGTGGTGTGGGAGGGGAGGAGCCGCGAGGCTCCCCCCTATCCCGATTCCTGGACGCTCTGCCCGACGCAGACGAGCAGGAACGTCCTGGCGCCGGGATGATGATGGGGCAGGCTCATGCCCTCACTCTCCCACCGCCGTGCGGCACTCGCGGGGCGCGCGCAGGATCGGGAGCGTGCCCAGCCCGTTCGGAATGATGTAGCCTCGGCCAGGGCGGCAGGCCGCGAGCGCCTCGGCGAGTGATGGATGCGGGCTCATGCCCATCCGGCGCACCACATCGGGATCGAGCGTCGAGACGAGCCGCACCCGGTACCGCTCCGACTTCCAGCGGATCCCCCAGGCCGTCTGTCCGTTGAGCTTGTAGCTCTCGACCAGCCTGCGCGCGGTCGCGGCCGCGCCCCCCGGCACGAACCAGTCGAGGAAGTCCGGCCGGCCGAGCCCTTCCGGGCATTCGGCGAGCAGCACGAGGTCGCCGCCATCCGTCAGGACGATGCGCGCGTGCTCAAGTGCTTTGTGGGACTGGATCATGTTGATGTCCCGGGGCGCTCCGCCGCAGCTCACGACGACGACGGGCCGGGGCTCCACGACCGTGACGGAATGCGCCTCGTGGTAGTCGGCGCACCCGCGCCGGTGGGCGGCCAACCAGTCTCCCGCGTAGAGGCCGGCGATCCGGTTCGTGCCGTCGAGCACCGTGTTGACCAGAAACGTCGGGCCGAGCAGCCGCGCGGCCTCCTCCATGTCTTCGTTCACGGGATTCCCGTCGAGGCGGCCCGATTCGACTCCCGCGGCCTTGGATAAGGTCGCGCGGTCGAATGCGAGCAGATGGTTGATCTGGATCGCTCGTCGCGAGGCTGTGGCGGGAAGCAGCGCCTTGCGGCCCCCGGTGAAGCCCGCGAAGTAGTGAAAGCCGATCGCGCCGACGAGGATCACGCGGTCCGATTCGGCGATGCGCCGGTTGAGCTCGACCGGAGTCCCGCGCGACGTCGTGCCGATCTTCGCGTGAGACGTCGCGTCGTGCGCGTCGTGGTGGTGGACCGCGACGCGGCGGGCCGCCTCCGCTCCGACGATCTTGACGACCTCGTCCGGCGTGGGCGCGCGGTGCGTGCCCGCGCCGACCAGGAACTCGACGCGATCGTCGCTCACGCCGAGCGCCGTGAGCCTGTCGAGCAGCAATCCGCAGACACGAGCCGAGCCGCTGGCGCGGGTGGCGTCGGGCACGATGACGCAGACGCGATCACCGGCCATGACGAGATCCGGAAGCGGCGGGGAGCCATGCGGCGCGTCGAGGCGGGCCGAGAGCTCGCGGTCGTCCAGCTCCGGCGCGTCGGCCGCTTCGGGAACGAGGACGTCGAACCGTCGGGCGTCGTAGGGGAATTCGACGCGCCCATTCCCGTAGCCGAGCCACACGCGCTCCGGCCGGCCGCTCGTTGCGTCAGGCATCACCCACCCTGGCCCACCCTGACCGCGGGCC
>JAWPNA010000240.1:0-4443 GCA_045402695.1 Acidobacteriota bacterium | reverse complement strand
ATCGGCCTTGAGATCCTGAAGGGTGGAGGAGGCCGCCCGGGCGATCCAGTCGCCCTGGGTCCCTGCTCGTGCTGCCTTGCCGATTGACAGCGCCTCGGCCCCGGTGATCCACCCGGACCTGAACGCCGCGGCGATCTTGGGAAACCGCTCAAACGCGAGGGCCAGAGCCAAGGTCGCGCGCAGCGTCCTGACCGAGTAGTCCAGCAGCCTCGTCGCGTACGACTCCATCGAAGTACAGCCGAGCTGTTCAAACAACGACAGGTGCGCCACCAGCCGCAGCAGCCGGCACTCGTGCCATGCCGTGTTTTGCCCCACCCGCAGGACCCATCGGATCCGCCGGTGAAGATCGTCCGCATCTGCCGGCTCGGTCTGGGTGAGGCCATCCAATGGATCGGCGGCGAGCCGGATGTCGCGTGCGGCCTTCCGAAGCGTCTCCAGGTCACTGCGCGCCTCCGCCGTCTGCGTCACGCTCTGCCGCCAGAGCCTCCGGAGAACTTCCTGGGCATCGGGGCGATCGTTCGACCCCGCGCTCTCCTCCTCGGTGTCCGGGGCCAGCTCCTCCACTGGGACGTCGGCCAGCACCTCCGGGCAACTGGAGGCGTACTCGGCCAGAAGGTCGTCCACGCAGTCGGCCAGCGGCATCTCGTAGTCCGCCATGCGCCGCGAGGTCTCCACACACACCTGCCAGGCATCATCCACGGGACGCGTCGCTGCGAAGGCGCGCCTCTCCCATGCCTGATCACCCCGCGCGTCATCGCGCGCGATCTGTGCGGCGCCCGACCTGCCGCTGCTGCGCAACTCCCGCTGGACTGCGGCTTGTAGCTCCTTGACGCCCATCAAGCCGGCGCGCTCGAGCCACTCCTGCTCGTTGTCGGGGGTCATCACCCGGATCAGCTCCCGCGCCTGAGACACGCTGACCCGGCCTCTCTTCCATGCATCGCCCAGCTTCACGAGCGGCCGCATGACGATCGCTTCATCGATCGCGACGAGGTACCGGAACCTCCGCGCGGACGGCTGCCGCAGCTCCTGGGTGACGTACTGCTCGAAGTTCTTGCAGCCCCACCGTCTGAAGCCGGGGCCCGACAGGTTCATCAAGCGCAGCAGCCGCGCGAAGCACACATTAATAAGGTGGGCGGCCGCCCTCAGCTCCCTGAGCGACGCATGCACCTCGAACGCCTTGGCCTTGCGCCAGCCAGCGGCACGCTCCTCTCGAGCCGGGACGCTGCAGACCTCCTCACAGACGAGGCTCGAGCTTTCATCCACGACCAGGGCGTCTCCGGCGAGGATTCCCTCGCCACGCGACGCTGCGGACATATACACCTCCACGAGACGCCAGGAGCGTCATGAGTGGAAGGTCGACAGATCAAAGGGCGGCAGGAAACAGCAGGGAAGACGCGCGAATGGTACCGAGGTCGTTACCGAAAGTCAAGCGATTTCTCACAGAACTCTCACGAGTACTTGATTGTGGGGCGGACCGGAAATCGGGCGACCCCGGACGGACTACGATCTGACGCCCATGGGGTCGCCGAGGCGCAGGCGCAGCCCGATACGATCGCGGGCTTCGCCGCCGCCGAAAAGCAACGTAAGCTACAGGCACCCCCCCGTCTGCGGGTTCGGCTTGCACCGGCCCTGGCTGAAGATGATCGGCGAGATGGCGAACGCCGTGAGCTGTGGATCGGTGAAGGACAGCCCCCCGGCGGCGGGCGAGAGGGTGGCCAGATTGAAGCCGACTCCCTTGCCCTGCCCGGCGACAGCCCCCTTGCCGAACGAGTCGCGCGCCATCTGGTCATCGGGCCTCAGGCCGGGAGGGGCCGGCAGGTTGCCGAACCCCTTGTCCATCTCATCAAGCAACGTCTGGATCGCCGGATCGACCGGGGAGGGCCCCTGCGCGGATCCCGACGGATCGAACACGGTGAACGTGTTGCCTGTGATCGTCATTGTCCCCGTGCTTGGCTTGCCGTGAGCCGTGGCCGTCCCTTCGATCCCGATCACGGTGGTGCGCCCCGAAGGGTCCACGAGGATGTAGACGATGGTCCCCTTGATCCCCACCACCGCGCTCGGGGTGGTGACCTCGACCTCTCCACCGAAGAGCGAGCCGATCGCCACCCTCAGGGATCCCACCAGCAGCGACAGCTTCGAGGTGCCGCGCCCCGTGGCTCGGTCCACCACCGACTGATCCACGGTGAGCGACGTTGAGGGGCCCAGGCTCAAGGCCCCGTGCGGGTCGAACGTCATCTTGATCGCCGACGCCTCGGCGGTGACCAGCGACAGTCCGGTGGCGATGCCGTCGCCCACGGCCATCTGCCGGGCGGCGCCGCCCGGCCGCGTCCCCATCACGTCATGGCGCACCATCACCGCCTCGCCTGCGTCCGCCGCGAGTGCACTCCCCGCGAGCGTACCCCCCGCGAGCGCACCCTCGACGAGCAGTGCCATCATAGCTGTCGCGGCGGCCCACCCGGTCGCAGCCCTCATCACCATTCTCATCGTCCGCCTCCGCATCAGTAATACCAGGTCACGCCGATTGAGGCGATCGTCCGGTCGTATTCGAAGAGTGAATCGAACAGCACAGGATCCACGCTGCGCTTGATGTAGCCGCCCCGCGCCGTGAGGTAGAAGTGGTCAGAGAAGGCCCAGGCCACGGCGGCTGAAAGATTCACCGTCTTGTCCTCCCGCGGGTCGCCTACCGGCTCGCCGTAGTCGTCCTGCCTCCCGTCTCCCGCCACGTGCAGGATCACGCGCCGGTGCCGAGGCAGGGCCAGCTCCAGGCTTCCCTCGCGAAACGACGTGTTCAGCGATGGCTCCGTGTGGCGCGTGTCTCCCGCGCGCGCGCCGAAGCGCAGGTAGCGGTCGCGCCGCCCCAGGAACAGGTACTGGCTCGCCTTGAAGGAGGACTCGTGGCCCGACAGGAAATGCGCGCCGAAGATCACGTCGGGGTTGTCGAAGAAGTCGAGGTCCTGGTAGTCGTAGTCGAGCTGCGTGGCCGTGCGCGGTCCCTCACGCAGGGTCAGCGAGGCGGCTCCCTCGTGCGTCCTGTTGTACGACTCACCCTCGAGGTAGGAGTAGCTTGTCCCCGCCTGAATCAGGACCGACGCGCGCGAGTCGCCGGCCGGCACCCGCGTGTATCCCATCGGGCCGGTGACGTACCCGAGCGGGTCCTTCCCCCAGGCGAGCTGGACCACACCGCGTCCCTCGCCCAGATCAAACAGGTCGAAGTCCTGGTGCAGCGACTGGTAGGCGTCCAGCCGCAGCCCCATGCTCCAACCCGCCGCCCCGTAGAAAGGATGGATCTCGACCCTGAGGTCGGCGATCCCCGCCTGATCGCCGCCGTCGATCCGCTCCGGGTCGTTCGGGTCGCTCTCCGGGTCGAAGGCCACGACGTCATCGGGCAGGATCCCCGGATTCGAGTCGTCGAGGTACTCCACACCCAGCCGGATCTCGAAGAACGGAAGCTGCCCCGAGCCGACCAGCTCCGCGCCCTTGCCCGGAGCGATGCTCTGCTCGGGGATCGAAGGCAGGGAGGAGTCGGACGCGCGTGCACGCTCCGCCTGGCGCCGGCCTTCATCCGTCTTCCCGACTCGCGCCAAGGCGGCGCCGTGAAGGTAGAGCGCCGTGCTGTCCCCGGGGCGAAGATTCAGCGCCTCGGCCAGCGACTTCTCCGCGGCGGCGGCATCTCCAGCCTGAAGCTGCGCGGCGCCCAGGTCGGTGAGCAGGCGCCCGCGATCGAACTGCGCCGGACGCTCCGCCTTCATCGCCGCCTCGATGTCGGCCGCCGCCCCGCGGGGGTCGTCCAGCTTCATCCTTGTCAGACCCAGCCAGTAGCGGGCCGTGCCGTCGCCCGGATCGAGACGCACCGCCTCTTCGAGATGCGCCAGCGCCTTCTGGTACTCTGCGTGGTTGTACGCCCGCACGCCGTAGGTGAAGGCCACCTCGGCGCCGGCCTGGGTCGTGCGGGCCGCCTCCTCGATTGCGGAGGCGGTGGAAGCCTGGCCGGCGATCAGCGCGCACGCGAGAAGCGCCGTCACCAACCATGATCGGTTTGGGTTCATCGAGTGGTCTCCGGCGCAGTGTTGCGCATAGAGGTGAATCGGTGATCGATCATCGCAGGCCACCCGCGTCGCGCAACCGCGCGGCCACCGTCTCGAGGCCCGAGGCGAAGGCGGCGGGGTCGTAGGCGAGCGGGTCCTTCAGCACGGCGAACAGCCGGCCAACGGCCACGTCAAGTTGCTTGCCGGCTTCGCCCTGAGAGACGATGAGCGGGCGGGTGAGAGCATCCAGCGACATCGCGATCTGCCCGGCGCCCCGGTAGCCGAACTCGCGCGCGGGGGCGGGGTCAACAGCCAGCGCCGCCAGCAGCGTGAGAGTGGCCTCGCCTCCCAGGTCAAGGCCGGGGTCGTCGAGCTTGCGGCAGAGCGAGTCGGCGGCGCGCGACGCGCGCGCGGCCGG
>JAWPNA010000464.1:0-15288 GCA_045402695.1 Acidobacteriota bacterium | reverse complement strand
CAGCTCATCATTACCGGGACATCGTTTTCAGGGCTCGGTGGCGCAAATCGACTGAATCTGACGGAGGTACATGTCGCGTAGTGCGGTCGAGAGTGAACGAAGCGAGACAGCGTGAACAGGCGATTCGGATGGAGAGCTTCGCTTTGCTCTCCTCCCGGAGGCTTCTGGCACGTGATAACTACCTCCCGCATAGGCACGGCGCCACGGGCAGCCTATTCGGCGGTCAACCGTGCCGGTAGAATCCCTGAGAGCATCCGTGTGGCTGTTCTGTGGCGGAAGCCGAGGACATGAGAAGCAACCCGGGACGATTACGCGACCTGCAAGTGCGCGTCGCGATGCACTCAGCGGCCTTGAGTATCACTGACGGGCACGCTAGAACGCCCTCATAACCCAAAGGTCGCTGGTTCAAATCCAGCCCCCGCTACCAAACAGACTAATAGATACGCAGTGTTACGAGAGGGGCGGCGAGAGCCGCCCTTCTTCGCTTCAAGAACTGTGCGGGAAATGTGCGGGAGAGTTGGAACGTGGGCTCCGACCGAAGTACAACATCGATCCTGAAGAACCTTGAGGACACGCTCGCCACCATGAGATTGGCTCTTGAGGATCTGCTGAACACCGCAAGCGGTGAGAGGCGAATCGCTGCCCTGCGGAACCTCGTTGTGTTTGGACGTGCCGTTACGAACGTTGCGCAGAACCTCAAGTCAACGGAGTCGGAGTTCGAGGCTTGGTACGCGCCGTGGGTGGACGAGATGGAGAGGGATGTCCTTCTCAGGTACTTCTATAAGTTGCGCTCCACGATTCTAAAGGAGGGGAGCGTGCCTGGGCGTTCAAGGACGCTGAACCGATTCAGTACAAGTGACCTGGCACGAGTTGGCCCAGTTCCTCCAGGCGCGACCTCGTTCTTCGTCGGGGACTTAACAGGCGGGAGCGGCTGGATAGTCCCGCAGTCCGATGGAAAGGAACTCAGGTACTATGTCAGCCTTCCAGTGGACATCGAAGTCAAGACATTTTTGGATGGAAGTCCGAGGACGCACTTGGGTAAGGCCCTTCCCGACCCAACGATGGAATCACAATGCAGGGCTTACTACGCGTACCTTGAAAGGTTCGTCAACGAGGCGGTCAGGCGCTTCACGACTTCGAGCGAAGCGGAGTGACGTTTCGCCGGGTCGGCAGCGTGTCAAGGTGGGCCTGGGTCCGCCGGATGGCGTCGCGCATGTCGTCGCCGCTGGTGATGTCGTAGCGGAGGAACATGGACATCGTCCTGTGCCCGCTGATCGACATCGCGACGGACTGCGGGACGCCCGCGCGGACCATGTTGCGGACGGCCGTGCGGCGCAGATCGTGGAACAGGCGACCGGGGACGCCCGCCGTCTCGCATGCCTTGGCCCACGCCTTCTTGAAGTCCACCATCAGCCGCCCGGCGCGGTGGAACACGAAGTCTGACAGGCGCGTCACATCGCCCGCCGTCCGATACTCGCGTCGCGCCCATCGCCGCTCGATCAGGTTCGCGAGCGCACCGTCCAGCGGCAGAATGCGTCCGTGACGGTTCTTGCTCGTGCGGAGCCGCACTTCTCCGGCCGCGCGGTCAATCGCTTCCCACCTCAGCGGCAGTATCTCGCCCTTGCGCCATCCCGACAGGTAGGCGAAGCGGGCTATGCCGTTGATGGGGTCGGGGAGGTTTGCGGCGACCGCCTCGAAGTCGGCCCGCTCGAAGAACCCCTGGCGGGCGTTGTCTTCTTTCAGCATCGGAATGTAGGGGACGCGAGACAGCCGCCCCTGCCTGCGGGCGAGGTTAAACGCCTGACTCAGTGCCCCAACCTCGCGGTTGATGGTCGCAGGGGCAGGTGGCTTTTCCTCGTGGCCGTCCGCGACCCTCGGCCGGAGCCGCGCCTGGATAAACTCCTCGACCTTCGCGGTCGTCACGTCCACGGCTCGTGTCAATGAGAAGAACTCTCGAACAGGCTTGAGCATCGGTGTTCGGTTAGCGCATCGATTTGATCCGGATGGACAAAGGGCCACGTCCTCTGCTCTCATAGAGTTGCGAAGACTCTTCGAGAAGGAGGAGAAACCGTGGCCCGAACTCAGTCCATAGGAATCCGCCGGCGGTTGACCAGCCTGATCTCGACCCGCACTCTGAACGACCTGGCCCGTTACAGCGGCCTTGTCCAGCGCCGGCGCAAGGTGGACCCGATGGCGCTGTTCTGGACGATCGTGCTGGGGTTTGGAGCCGGCCGGGAGAAATCGCTGGCAGGTCTGAGGCGGGCGTACCAGAAGAGCACCGGTTCGTGTCTGGTTCCGTCGGCCTTCTACGACCGGTTCACCAAGTCCCTGGCGCGGTTCTTCCGGCTGGTTGTAGAGGAACTACTCGGCGGGCTGGAGATCGCCGAGGGGGGGATGCAGGGAGTGCTTGCGTCGTTTCGAGACGTGATCCTCACGGACTCCACGTTGGTCAGGCTGCACGATCTGCTCGAGAGGAGCTTTCCGGCCTGTCGGACCAATCACACGCGGGCAACGGCCAAGCTGCACGTGGTGATGAGCGTGACGGGACGAGGCCTCCGCTCGGTGAAGCTCACCTCGGGCCGTCAACACGATGGCCCGGTGTTCACCGTGGGCCGCTGGGTCAAGGACAGCCTGCTGCTGTTCGACCTGGGCTACTACCGCTACCAGCTTTTCGATCGTATCGATCGGCAGGGTGGATACTTCATCTCGCGGCTCAAGGAGAACGCCAACCCGATCATCACCGCGGTGCTGGGCTCTGCCGGGGCGCCGGGCCTGCCAATCGTCGGGCAGTGGCTGCAAGACGTAGTGAACCGGCTGCGGCGCGATCCACTCGACCTGAGCATCCGCGTCCAGTTCCGCCGCCGCGCCTACTACGGCGTTCGGTCGGGCGCCGAACGAGAGTTTCGCCTGGTAGGGGTCCGTGATCAAGAGACGGGCTGCTATCACCTCTACGTGACCAACATCCCCGCCGAACGGTTGACCGCGACTCAGGTCACCTCCGTGTACGGGGCCCGCTGGCAGATCGAACTGCTCTTTAAGGAGATGAAGTCCTCCTATCGACTCGAAGACATGCCCAGCCGCAAGAAGCACATCGTCGAGGCATTGCTGTTCGCCTCGGTGGTGACGTTGCTGGCCAGCCAGCGGCTCCTGCACGCCGTCAGAGCCAAGCTGCGTGATGCACGACGCACTGTTCCGGAAGGTCGGTGGGCCACCGTGTTCGCCTCGGTGGCCACGCAGATCCTCGACCTGGTGCTGGCGCCCGCGAAGATGGCCGCTGCGATGGCGCGCTGGGTTGAGGCGATGCTGCTTCACGAGGCAGTCGACCCCAACGTATCTCGGCAATTGCTGTTGACCCGAATCCAGAATGGAGTCACCTGGTGATCCGCTCAAACCCGCGTCCAGTAAGCTATCTGACTGAAAACAGAACACTTAACCGATCACGGATGCTCCGGAGTGTTAACCTCAGGGTTGCCCCGGTTAACATCCGGAGGGGCCCGGTCATAGCGTGCCGGCTGAAAACACTCTTCGAGCTGCGCCGACGCGCCGCGCACCACGAGGCCGCAGCCTACGGAGCCGGTTCGGGGCCTGCAGCGGGCCTGTCGGGAGGCGTCGCACCGATCCAGCGCGCGTGCGAGAGCAGGTCGCTGACCGCCGCCTCGGCCGTGACTGGATCGTCGTCCATCACAGCGGCAATCGCCTGATGGATGTCGTGGTTTCGTTCGTCCACGAGGAAATACTGCGCGGTCGAGATCGACTCTCCATCCGCAGTCTCGGCGCGAGTGACGAACCTGAACCCGTGGAAGGGGGACGGAAGGTCCTCGTCCTCCTTCACGATCGTCACCCCCCGTTGATCGAAGCCCAGCCGGACCCCGTTGCGGAACTCCGCGACGCCCTCGAGCAGGTGTTGAGGATAGGCGAACAGCGTGACCAGCGCTCCGTCTGGATGCCGCCACTGCGAACGGGCCGACGGATCATCCGCGAAAACAGTCCACTGCGCCGCGTCACGGCTGCCCTGCCAGAGACTCTCCAGCCCTGCGACCTCCAAGTCCTGGTCCACCACGGCCCGGGCGGCTCCGGCCAGCGGAAAGGCTCCGCCTATCAGCATGAGCGACGCCAAGCCCCCGACCAGAGCGAGCCGCTGATACCTCGACCGGCGCGACAGCGTGTCGGGCTTGGCTCGCGAGACAAGGATCTGGCTCAGGTGCGTGCTCTCAATCTTCGTCAGGACGAACAGCAGTGTGCCCAAGCCCACCGCCACCATGATGCTGCCGGGCTCGGCCTCCAGCATCAGCAGCAGGAAGACCAGGTAGAGCAGAACCTCGCCCAGAAAATCGGCCGCGGCCAGAAACGGATGGCCGGCATAGAGCAGGCCGGCGCCCGGAAACGCCAGCGACAGCAGGGCCGCGAGGCGCGGGGAGCTGAACGACGTCCTGCAGGAATCGCAGCTACGCGGGTTGGCGGGCAACGTCGCGGCGCACTTCGGGCAGTGCCAGAGAGGGAGCGCTTGCGCCATCGCCGCTCCGCCAGGCAGGAGGCGCGGTTTGAGACGCGGCAGGAGCAGGTTCAGGAGCTTCCGATCGCCTCTCAGGGGGACTCTCCAGGTCTGCTTCTTGCCCTGGGCCGGCTTGAGAACCAGCTTGCCGAACCTCAGCTTGAGGTCGGACACGCTGTTCCAGGGAAACGACCGGACGCGCGTCTCGGCTTTCATGCCCCGCACCCCGAGCAGCACCTCGATGACGCGCGTGTCGGTGAAGATCAGGATCACCTGATGGTAGGGCAGCGCCATGACGCCCAGCGCCACGAGGTGCAGCGCGGGGGGTACCTGCATCCCGTGCGCGACGTACAGCACATGCTCATCCGCCTTCAGGAGTTTTTCGGCCAGAGGCCTGACGGCATCCCATTGCTGCCGGCGGCGCCGCCGGTGCCGGCCGCCGATGAACGCGGACGCTCCGGGGAACAGGTCGTCCGGATCGCTCGACCGGGCCTTCTCTGCCAGAGGGCGATCCGAAAGGGGGCCGATGAACTCGGGCTCGATCCGATGCTCGGGCTGAATGGAAGAAGGCATGGGTGACACCTCCGAGGGCAGAAAGATGTTGCCCGGCGAGGGATGCGTCAAGGAATCCAAAAGGACCGTCGGTCGGCTCCGATGAGCCGGTCGGGCGAGGCGAGGCTGCCTCGCTCACGGTCATGAGGCTACTCCACATGCTCGGTGGCTGACGACCGGCGGGGACGGCCAAATGCCACGTCGCAGTCGTCTCTCAATGAGGATGCGGTCCAGGGGCGCCCTGTGTCGCCCCCGTCCAACTGGCACCGCGATTGGCGAATCGTCACCTCCAGAACTTCGTTTTCTTGGTCTCATCGGGTGTCCAAGCGATGATACGAGCAGATGCTCCCCGCGAGCCGGACCGGGAGGCCGAGAGGTTCGTACTTCCGATAACCTGATCCAACGGGTGCGAACTACCCCGAGTCGGAGGGTGACTCGGAACTCCGTTCACCTGAGGAGCCACGGACCTCCCGCCCCCAGTCGAGGCGGTTCCCGATACTGAACCCCTGATCGCGCGAGTGTTCAGGAATCGAGTTTTCTGCGCGAGGCGCAGGGGTTCTGGCGGATCGGAGCTCCGCGAGCGTCTCTCTCGGTGTTGACCAGAAGCCCCGTCGAGCCCACCAGGATAGGCCTGCAGGGAGCCGAAGCAGTTCTTGTACATGCCCTGGACCTTAAGCGCGGCGCGGGCGCCGATCAATAGGATGTGTGGAACCTCTGGGACGGAAGCCATGAGGAACGGATGATATGGATCTCCCGTGCGATGGCTGTGTTCCCGCGGAGCAGGGGCAAACCCTCCACCTATGATGATGCCGGCTCTGGCCAGTGCCGCCCGCGCGGGTTCCCGATCGCCCTCATCGAGATTCGATTGGAGCCGAGGGCCCGTGGGGGCCTCCCAGAATCCGATCGACGAGTCTTGCGCCGGATGGACCGAGATCGCTCCGCGCTCGCTCAAGAGGCCGCCGTGGATCGAGGCAGCGATCCATCGAGCCGGTCGGAGCGACAGACTCGCCCGGTCGGTCGCTCGGGCGAGACAACTCGAGGACGAGGTCGACCCAGGCGTCATCGCTTGGTTCCATCATCTCGTGCGAGGTCCGCATCAGGGTCAGGAACTCAACCGCCATGCGCACCGCCGCGGGCACCCATCGGAGCCGCGGCTCGGACGCGGCGGCCGCTGCGAGCGCCCAGGTGGCGAGCGCCTGGACGCGAACGGACAAGGAAAATCCACCGTTGGAGTATTGCGCCCCGAGCAGGCCGGCGAGCGCGGGCAGTCCCTCCGAACGAGAGAGTCTGCCATCATCCGCAAGGTCCGCGAGCACGCGAAGCGCCGCTTCCTCGATCGAGGTGAGCTCGCTTCGGTCCGGCTGGTTCGCGGGCAAGGCTGTGACGGACGTCTCTCTGCGAGCGGTCCGAGCGGCGGGGACGCTGCCTGAGCTGGTGACGATGTTGGCAAAACCTCCGTCCGCGCGGCCGTATTCGGCCGCCGCTCCCGCGGTGATCTGCTCGACCTCCTCGATGATGTCCTGGTTGAGGGTCTGACCGAACGTGCCCGAGACCGGGTCGGTGATGTTGCCTCCGTCCAACCGGTATTGGAGGCCGCTCTGCCGCGCCCCGTGCACATTGACATTACCGTCTCCATCCGTGCCGGTCACACCCGGCGCGAGCGTCAGGACGTTCTGATTGTTGTAACCGATGACCGGGAGGCTTTCGATGAATTCAGAATGGAAGGTGCTGCTCGTCCTCGTGCTCTCAGCATCGACGATGCTGCCTCTGGCTTCGACGACGATCGTTTCGGTGAGTTCGGGGTGGGTGCGCAGCGTGATGTCAAGCGCGCTCATCCGACTCGCTTGGAGATTCAAGGGACCGATTTCCATCGGCGCGAACCCCGGATGGTCGACACGAACGATGTAATCACTCGCGGGAGCCTCGGCTCCGGTGCGGAATCTCCCCTCGATGTCGGACACTGACTGGCGCGAAACTCCGAGCCCGGTGCTTTTCAGCACGATAACCACGCCCGGTAGACCGCTCCCCGATGCATCGCGCACCGTTCCCTCGATTGCCGCCTGCGCCGGCGGGGCACGACCCTCCAGCTCGCGGATCTCGGCGCTTGACGCATCGGATCTCCTCCGAACAGGGCGCGGCCTGGGAAGGAGAAGGGCCTCCGTCCTCGCGGGGCCGCCTGCACCGAAACACCCTTCGAACGAGACGAACTCGGGCATCGGCGATGGTTGATCCAACCGTACCGGGTCGCCGCCGGGGTTGACGACGACCGAATCGCCCACTGCGACAAAGGAGGTGAATGGACTCATCAAGCGAAAGGCGAGAGCCAGTGATGTCACCTGGGCTTCGATCTCGGGCCGGGAGGACGCGTCGGGCCACATGAGCAGATCGTGGATCCGCTGGCGCGCCCAGACCGAGGCGAGCGCGGCATGGCTGTCGGATCGCTCGGGTAGCGTCGTGTCGACCTGCTTCTCCCAGGGCACGCCGCCGAGACGCCCCCGGATGATCAGGGTATCGGTGCCGCCCCACAGGTACCGGCCGACCACCGACAGCGTCTGGCCGGAGTAGAGATCGGGAAGATGCGACGGCTGCACGTCTTCCACACGCAGACCGCCCCAGTCGATCTCCAGATCGGTGAGGTACGGCTTCGTCACCCAGCGCTGGAATCGTTCGACGGCTTCTTTCTCTCGGCCGTCGGGGCGGACATACTGATACGCGCCGTGACCGAGGTCGGCCATCCCCCGGAGCAGATGGTGGTTGACCGAGGAGCCGATCCCGAGGGTGAAGATACGGGCGTCGCCGCGTCGTTCACGGATGACGCGAAAGATCTCCTCCTCGTTGCCGATGAAGCCGTCCGTGAGGAAGAAGACGATCCGGATGCAGCTCGCGTCGCGAGGCTGTGAGAGGCCGGCATGGAACCCCGCCAGCATCTCGGTGCCGCCCGAGCCCTGCATCGCTTCGACCGCCCCGAGACCGCGCTGCACGTTCTGCTGCGTGTTGGGAAGCGGCTCGGGGGCGAGCGCGGTGGCGGAACTATCGAACCTGATGATGTTGAAACGGTCGCGCGGTCCCAGTGTTTGCAGCGCGAGACGCATGAACCTCTTCGACATCTCGATCGGCAGACCGGTCATGCTGCCCGACTGGTCCAGGACGAAGATGACCTCTTTGGGCGAGGCCTCGTCGGCCGCGACCTCGGCCTTCGGCTGAATCAGCAGCGCGAAGAAGCCCTCGTCGTCGCCGCGATGGGCCAGCAGACCGACCTCGGGCATTTCGCCCGCGACCTCCCAGCGCAGCATCAGGTCTTTGTTCGGGAGCATGTCCTCGGGAGCGAGCGCAACCCGGGCGCGAGTGGGGCCGACGCCCGTCACGATGATCTTGTGACTGTCGCTTGTGAGCGAGCGGATCGTCACGCCTGCATCGAGATCCAGGGTGATCGCGATGTCGTTGCCGGCGCGGAAGCGCGGGTTCAGGTACGAGAGGCGGACGGGATCGCCGTCGGGGGCCGTGGCCGGCGCGGTCGGACTCGGCGAATACCGGGGTCCAACCGCCATCGGATAGAGGAAACGATAGGCGCCGTCGGCGAACGGCAGGATGTCGATGTATCGCAGATGGACCTTCACTTCCTTCCCCGGTGGGATGTTGGCCACCGACTGTCTGAAGATGTTCGGACGCTCCTGGTCGAGTAGCGACGCGGTGTACCCCGTGGCGCGCGCCGTCTCGTAGATCCTCTTGGCCTCTTCACGGCGGTGGATCTCGCCGCGGACGCGCCGTTCTCCCACCTCGAGCAGAAAGTCGTTGACGGCCGCGCGCTCGGGCAGCGGGAAGAGATACGTCGCCTCGATGGCGGACTCGAACGGATTGCCGAATGTCTGAACCACCTGCACGCTCGCCACGAACCCGGTGACCTCCGCGCGCACATCCGTGTGACGAAGGGGCATGGGGACGAGTTCGCCGGAGGCGTCCTTCCCATGGAGAGTCCCCTGCCCTGGCGCGTCATCGTCCACGCCCGCGGCAGGAGCCGGCCGTGTCGACAGACTCAGCATCAGAAGGGAGAGGATCAAGCTTCGGGCGACGGTCGAGGCCGAGATGTCCATCGGATTCCTCCATCGCGCCGGGAGCGGGCGGCCGGGGCTCGCATTCCTTATAGACACGGAAACCGCCGAAAGGCTCACGCGGTCAGGAATGGTTGGTCCACGAAGTCCAGATCCCTGCGAGGTTCGAACCGGAGGATCGACTCGAATTCCCGATCACCTGAGGAGGCAGTCGATCCCGGGGGAGATCGGAAGCGCCGAGGAGAGCGATGGGCAGCCGCAGGCGCCCAGAATGGGGGGACGACGCGCCCAGGCGCGCGTTGGCCTGGACGGCCACGCAACCCTTGTGGCTACCAGCCGGTTCTTCTCAAGGTCGATGCCGAAGCCCATTAGATCCTCTGTGCTCGATCAGATCATGCCGGAACGACTCAAGCAGCCCTGCGGCTCGGCAGCGGCAGGCGTTCGGGTTGGCCCGCTCGTGTCTTTTCTGCTGAGTAGCGTGCCCCCGCTACCACCCTAAAAGACATCCCGGCTCCATTCGACCCTGTAGCGGGTGGAGCCGGGAGTTTTTTCCAGAAGACCAGCGCTTCTCCCTCCCGCGTTCTCACCTCGATGCGATCGATGAATCCCCGCAGGGAGGTCTTCTGCTCCTCGACCGAGCCGCAGGTCCGAATCTCGTCCAGGCGGCCCACGTAGGCCCGTAGCTCGCTCGCCAGGGCCCTCAGGTCCACGGGTTCAACCTGCGGGGCTGCATCACGTTCGGCCAGCGCCGCCTCGATCCGTCCCCGTTCGCGGGAGAGTTCGGCCAGCTTCTCCTGGACGAACACCTTCGTATTCTCCGTCATCGTGTCGAGCAGGACGGAGGCCTTCTCCTTGATCGTGGCGAGGCGCGCCCGGAGCTTGCCGGCCTGTTCGGCCGGGTTGGTGCCTGAATCCCCAATCTCCTCCGCGATCATCTTCGCAAGGAGGTCCTCTCCACCCGCATCGAGAAACACGGCCAAGCGGGAGTCCACCCTCCGCCAGATCAAAGCCTCCATCTCGTCATTCGGGACGGCGCGGCGGATGCAGACAGTGCGTCCTTTCGCCAGATAGCCGGAGCAGAAGTAGGAGGCGGTCTTCACCGGCTCGCCCGACGTCTTTCTCTTGCCCTTGGTGGTGGTCTGCCCGCAGTAGGCGTTGCCGCAGCTGCATCGCATCAGGCCGGACAAGACGTAGGGAAAGGACTTGGCGCGGCCGCGCTGGTAGGCCGGCCTTGCGCAAGAGGTGCCTGTTGGAGGACGTGCTGGCTACCCCGCCATCCTCTCCGCCGCCGCGATCGCCGCCCTGATCCCCCACGCGACACGGATCCTGTTGACCTGCGCCTTCTTGCTCAGCGACAACCCCCTCATCGCCCCCTTGTGCATGCACTTAAGGGCCCCGCGGTGCTGGGTTGTGAGGCGGGGACGCCGACGTGAGCGCGTCACATCCGAAGTTGCGTCCGGAATGGTAGGATCTGCACGCCAACGTGACGCGGAATCATCGTTGCGGAACCATCGAGGAATTGATGGGTGAGGTCCACGGCTTCCTCAAGGAAGTTCAGCCATCCCCAGGAAACAAGCCCTCACTCAGGCCAGCAGCGTGATGTTCGAGAATCCAGAACTGTGATTCAGAGGTTGCGGTCGCTGGGAGGTTCCTCTACGAGTCCGTAGAGGAACCTCCCGTCGCGAAGCCAGGTGAAGCCACTTTCTCACTATGGCATCGGGCTCGGGCCCAGGGTCGTCACGGCTGCCGCGCCGCTCTCGACCGTGGATGCGGGAGCGATTGCGGGGATGCCCGCGGCGGCCATCAGGTCCGCAAGGATGGCCTCGGACCTCAGCGTCCAGTCGGTGACGAAGTCCTCAGGGGGCGTGCCGCCCCCGCCGAATCCCTCGAGCGCCAGGAGGAACCCCTGCAGCATGCGGACGTTGCGCGAGTGCAGCTGCGCGGCGCCGCCCGGATCGCCGGACAGGATCATCTCCAGAGCGAGGTCGTTGTTCGTCTTCACCGGATGCCGGAGGATCGCGCTCAGACCGCCCGTGCCGATTCCTGCGGCGGCGATCGCCTCGATCTCGGCGATCAGCTCATCGATCTCCAGGCCGATGTAGCGCGCCCTGCTCTGCGGCGTGGCGAGGACGGTCTGCTCGACCACCATCCGATCGGAGGCCGCCGGGACTGCCGCGTCCCCCGTGCTGGAGACGGTGACGATGAACTGGTAAGTCGAGTCCCGCATGCCGGCCCAGTCGTCGGGCACGCGGACGGCGAATCCGGTGGATGCGACCTCAAGTGGATCGAGCGGGCCGAGACGCTCGGCAAGCCCGGACACGGTCGTCCAGTCCACCCCGGCCTGCCCCGCCTGGATGGCGGTCGGGAATGCCCTGTAGGGACAATCGGGGCTGGAGCCCGCGGGCATCGTTCCCAGCGTCGCCAGGCCACACCGCGCCTGGTTGAAATCCACGAACTCCACCTGCACCCGCATCGAGTCGGCGGCGTTGCCGAAGTTGGTCCCCGCCACCTCATAAAGACGCTCCTCGCCTGGCGGACCTGCCGGCTCCTCGGGCTGGACGTCAACCTGGGCGTCGAAGAACGACGCGACCCTTACAAAGGTGACATCGCCAGCGCCGAGGCGGAGCTGGCCTGAGGCGTCCTGAGGCGACATCCCCAGCACCCGAGCGTCGAGGCTGTCCGCCGTGACACGAACCGGGTAGACACCAGGGGCGGTCAGGGGGTGGCGGAAGGGGCTCACCGAGAAGCTTACGGATCGCACCGGCAGTCCCGGCACGTCGGAGGAAAGCGTGTACGGCGGCACCGTGTCGATCCGCTTCTGAGCGAGATCCGCGGCGGCGGGAAGAGCCGTCCAGGCGTCTGCCGGATCCTCATCCACCAGGCCGTCGCCATCCTGGTCTCGCACCGAGGGAGGGGCCCCGGCCGGCCCGGCGGGATCCTCATCGATCAGCTCTGCCCGATCGGAGCGGATCTGCCCGTCGACCCCGAAGCAGTCATCGGCCACCGAGTCGTGAGGGTTACCGCGGTAGTGGGTCTGCGAGAAGTCCTCGCAGTCGAAGTCGGTGTTCAGGTTGATCCCGAAGCTGAACGGCGGCGACTGGTCGGGCCGGTTCGACAGCTCCACCCTGAAGTTATCGAAATCCCCGAAGACGCTGCCTGTGTTCCTCACCGCCACCTTGAAGTTCCCGGCCTCTCCCGGCCTGATGATCAGCGTGTCGAGGTCCGAGAGCTGACCCGAATCGATCGGATCCGGCCTGGCGTCCACCTCCAGGGCGTGATTCTCCACCAGGATCGGGATCTCGATGTTCTCGGTGCCCGCGTGCTGGCCGATCGGGATGCCCGTGTCGCCCAGATCGAAGATGAAGTTGTAGAGGGTCAGCGCCGCCAGGTCGGGGATCGGCGAGAGGATCCCGCCGAACTGGAGCCGCGCTCTCAGCTTGAGCTGGATGGTGTTCAGAAGGAATGTGAAGTCCTGCATCGTGACGCGGGCGGTGTCGTGAGGCACTGTCGGGTCGAAGTTGTCTATCTCGATGACCCCCACGTCGATGGGCGGCTCGCCCTCGTCGGCCGAATGCTCGTAAGCGATCGGGTTGACCGCCAGACCGGACGCCGCCACGGCGTCCTCGGACGCGCTCCAGGCGGATTCGACCCGCCGCGAGCCGGCGGAGACCTCCAGCCCGAGCCCGATCCCCAGGCTGGCCCCGTTGGCCCCCAGCACCAGACCCGTGCAGATCGGGCGGGTCTTCTTCTTGATGGTGACGGACTCCTTGCGCACGAGCGCCTCGGCGCAGTCGGCCCGCACGTCAAAGCTCCTGCCGAGCGGGAAGGCCCGGAGGCGCTTGAGCAGCGGGTTGGTCGGATCGGTCTCCAGACCGAAAGGCGTGGTGAAGCTGGAGCAGTTGGCAAGTTGGTTCTTCAGCGCGCCCAGGATCCCCTTGTCCTGCGCCAGGTCCGCTCCGAAATTTAGCAGGTTGAAGTTGTTGTCCTTGATCTGGAGGAACGTGCACAGCGTGGGAAGGTCGGTGGCCGTATCGATCCCCCAGCTGATCACGGGAGCTCCCACGACCCTCACGATGACTCCAGCGAACACCACGAGCCGTGCGACGAACTCATCGCCGTCGATCGTGTCGGCCGTGATGCCCGGATTGAGCGCATCCAGGAACGTGGGAAACGAGAACCTGTCGCAGTCGCTGATGAACGGCTCGTCGGCCAGCCGGTGCTTGACGCAGAAATCCTTGTATTGCTTCGCCGTGAAATCGAGCGGCTGGATCATGCTCTGCAGAGTGACCTCGCGGCCGGCCAGCGTCGTGGGCTGCGGGATCTCAGAGACCGACACCTCCATGGGGAGGCGCAGGCCCACGGCCATGTCGAACTCGTAGCCTACGCGCGCGAAGAAGATCTCGACGCAGGTCTCTCCGAGGAACGGCAGGTCAACACAAGCGTACTCCTCGATAGTGGGCCCCCACTTCAGCACCGGAGGCGCGACGGTGAAGCCCATCATCACCTGCTCCGTCACCTTGCCGTTGAAGCTCGGCGGGCTCGGGACGGCCCCTGCCGAAAGCATGTCGGCTTGGCCATCGCCAGGGCTCAGGCGGCCGGCCAGAGTGGGCGGACCGGAGACGCACTGTCCGTCCACCAGGCTCAGCCCGTCTTCGCAGGTGATGGTGAACGTCTCGGTCAGCACGACTTTCCTGCGCTCCTGGCCGAACTCCACCAGCCCGGGTGCGTTGGGGTCGAAACGACCGTCATCGTCGGCCAGATACATCTTCACGCCGTGCTGGCGCATGAACTGGTCGTTCACGCCGGCGATCACAGCGCGGTTCAGACCGCACTCGTCGCCACTGACATCGCCGAGTCCCGCCCTCAAGCCGCGGCTGGCGCCAAAATCCCTGCAGGCATCGTCGTGGCTGGCCGCCGGCGCGTCCTCATTGACGCGGCCGTCGGCGTCCTGGTCCACCAGGTCCGGACCATCCTCGTCCACCAATTCGGCCAGGCCGTCCAGGATCGCTCCCTGCGCGTCGAAGCAATCCGCGCCCCGCTGGACGACCCCGGAGCTGGTCATGCAGTCGCCGTCGTCGTTGGAGTTGCCGTCCCCGTCGAGGTCGCCGTCGGGGTCCTCGTCGAGCTGGCCGTCGTTGTCGTCGTCGATCTGTTCGGGCCCATCCTCGTCGATCATCTCCTCAAGTGAGGTCCTCAGCGCGCCTGCCTCGTCGTAGCACTCGTCCTCGACCCCGTCCAGGGGGTCGCCTTCGAGAACCCGTCCGCTCACGTGGACGCACCCACCCGGCGCTTCCACCAGGGTCCGTTTCAGCAGATGTCCCGAGTCGAAGCAGGATGCCGGCTCGCCGTCCGCGATGAGATTGGCGGGCGACGCCGGAAGCGCAGGGTCGACATACCCGCCCTGGCGCTGTCCAGTCACTCGGTCGAGACAGTCGCGATCCTCGTTCACGGCCGTGTGGGGAAAGAGCACGGCGCGGCGAAGCTTGGACCGCTCTGCGCCGGTCTGACGGTCATCGGCTATGGTCCCGTTGCCGATCTCGCCGATTGCCCGCTTCTGGACCATGACGTCGTCCCAACGCGTCATGCCGATGCCGCGCTGGCCGGGCCGGGAGTAATCGATGGTGGTCTTCGTCTTGATACGCTTGCCGACGAGCTTGCCGCTCGGGTCCACGATGTCTCCGCAACTCGAACACTCGCTCGCGTCGAGCTTGCGCATCGTCAGCTTCGGGAAATCGCAGAACTTGTCGATCCGTTCTGCGTCTCCGCTGTCGAGCGCGCTCTGACACTGCGGCTTGAGCTGCTCCAACGCTTTTTTTTCATCCACCGCCTGCTCCATTCCCTTCTGGAGCGGGCTCTTGTTCTCGTCGAACTCGACGCCGGGTTTCCCCTTGCCCTTGCCCTGGCCGGGCGCGGCCGCCTGGGGCGCCGGGCCAAGCGCGAAGAGCATGACGGCCCCGAGCAGGGCGCCGGTGACGATGGCGCGCAGGTCGCTTCGCATGGTCTGTCTCCTCCGTGAAGGTGTCTTGTGTTTAGCCCGCATTTCTCACCAGCCTTCTACTGCGGCCGCGGATCTGGCCGGCCTGACAGGCGTCCTCGCGGGGCGGGCCCCAAACCGGATGTTGAAAACCGCGCGGGGGCGCGCCCCGACGGGCGCCCCTCCTTCCAGCCCACTGCGCGGCCGCGCGAACCAAGCAG
>JAWPNA010000350.1:0-12820 GCA_045402695.1 Acidobacteriota bacterium | reverse complement strand
CGCTGCCCACCGGCCGAAGCAGCCAGCCGGCTACTTTTTGCGCCAGCGCAGCCTTTCCGGGCTCCCGGACGTCGGTTACGCCCGCGGTGTGCAGGCGCCGAGTCTCCGTAGCTCCGATTCAGCGCGACACGTGAGGTTTGAGGCATTGTCCATTGGGTGGCGATCGGGACCAATCGGAAGGGCCGACTCCAGTGCGGCCTTCGGATGTACTGGAAATGACCGACATTATTGATACGAACGGAATCTTTCGCGCCGGCGACGCGGGGACAGCGAGGCGCAGACATGGCCGCCCTCCTCGCCGGCTCAACCGAGCGCCCCTGAGAACCTCCGGGAGAACTCCGGGAGCATCGCCTGACTCACGAACAGGTAATCGCCGAAGTGCTGCGGCATGACCCTCTGAGCTTCAATGAGGCTGCGGCTCGAGGGGTCGAGCAGAAAACAGGCGTATCCATGATTCGTGAGGATGCTTTGCGCCTCGGCGTGGGCGAGCATCTCGACGATGAGGTAGTCGATGCGGCCATCGCGGAGGAGGTCGGTCATACCCCGCAGAACATGGTGCTCGGCCCTCTCCACGTCGATCTTCACCAGTCGGAAGCGATCGATCGACTCTTGGCGCGCATAGTCCGCGAGCGTCACCGTCTCCACGGTCATCGTCCTCTCCTCGGAGAGGTGGTCCCCCTGCAGGATGAGCGAGGAAAGGCCGGAGTTGTTGGCGGCGGTCGAGAGGTAAAACGTCAACGTCTCGCCCGTGCGCTCCCACAGAGCCCGGCGATCGATCTTCACCATCTCGCCGAACCCGTTGACCTCGATGGAACGGGAGATCAGCCCCGCGTGAACCGGGTTCGGCTCGAAGGCGAACACCCTTCCATCGGGCCCGGTCCGACTCGCGATGAAGAACGTGTAGTGACCGACGTTGGCCCCTGCGTCCACGCAGATCGAGCCGGGCGTGACGAGATCGGCGGTCAGCCACGCCGTGCCGGGATCGCCGAAGAAATATGGCGCGATCCCAAGGTGCTCGGCGACGTTTACGAACAGCTTGTACTCGCCGAGGTCGGCCATACGGATCTCGGGATGCCCGAGCACGCGAGCGTACGCAACGGCAAACGCGCCGACGTGCAGCCCCCGCCTGAGGAACTTGTTCCGACACGCGGCGACGAGGGCGCGCTCCATGGTTTCATGTCGGACGACGCGGGCGGCGACGAGGTCCGCGAACCGGAACTTGGCTGCGCTTGAAAACATGGGCAGGATGATAGGCCATCGCGCTGTCCGTCGTCGACAAGCCTAGCTGGAGTTCTAGGCCGCTGCAGGCCGGAAATCAAGGACAGTTCCCCAAGGTTGGCTCCGATCCAGGCGTGGGACGCGTCCGGCGCCGCCCGGGGACTTGAGGAGAGCTCAGGATGCGAGAGGGGCTCGACCGATGAGGCTTGTCCATTTCGTCGAGCAGGGACAAGTTGTAGGTGGCCTCGAGCGCTACTTGCAACTCCTACTCGCTGATTCCCCGGGCCTCGAGCACGCCCTGGTCGTCGAATCCGGAACGGAATGCGAATACAGCGGTGGGTGGCCGGTGCACATAGCGCGGTGGACCAGCAGGGCCGCATGGGACAAGGCGGCGGCCGCCCGCATGGGCAGTCTCAGGCGGGAGCTCGAGGGACTGGCGCTCTTCCACACCGTGCCAGATCCGCGCGTCCTTCAAGAGTGGCTCGGCTGCGGACGACCAGCCGCGGTCATGTGCCACGGCGTGGGATGGTGGTGTCCCTCAGGCAGCCGCTTTCACGCCAGGCTGGCTCGTGCCTGTCATATTACGGCCGGGGCCGTGAGTTGCACGATGCGCTACCACCTGCTTCGCTGCGGAGGCCTGCGTGTCGGGCCGATGATCGAGGGGCTTAGACGGGCCTCCGCGGGCCGTGGCGCCATCGCCAGGGCGCAGGTCGTTCCTGGTTGCCTCCAGCTACATGCGTCGCGAGGCGGCCCTGCACGGGGCGCGCGAGTCACGAATCCGCCTTGTCCACCGGCCGTCATCGTTCGCGGGGGTCGGGCCTCTGCCCGCCTCGCCACCTCCTCCGATCGTGCTCTTCTCATCGCGGGTGATGCTTTCCAAGGGAGTTGGTGTCCTGCTGGAGGCTTTCTCTCATATGAGGCAGGAGGCAGGTCTCGTGATCGCTGGAACGGGAATCGCCAATCGTCAGATTGCGGTCGCTGTCCAAGCGCACCCGCACCGCGACAGGATCCACTTGGCGGGCCATCTTCCGCCCAGCGCCCTGCGCGACGCCATGGAGCGGGCCGCAGTGGTTGTGGTCCCCTCTGTGTCTCCAGAGACCTTCGGCCTCGTCGGCATCGAGGCGCTTGGCCTTGGCCGGCCCGTCGTGGCGACCGATGTTGGGGGCGTCGGGGACTGGGCGCGCGCCGAGCGGGGAGCCCTCTGCATACCAAGAGCCGATCCCTTCCTGCTCGCCGAAGCGCTTGATCGTGTCGTTGCGGACCCATCCTGGGGCTCGCGCGCTCGCGAGCGCGGAGCGACGTGCGTAGCGCAGAATCACTCTCTCGCCGCGCACGTGGCGGAGCTCAAGTCGATCCTGGCGACTGTCATGCCTTGAGGCGGTGGGCGTCATCGGTGGCCTCGCCATCCGCGTGGATCCGGCCGGAAGCCTTGAATGGTCTTGGGTCCCATGGTAGATTTCGACGCGCGACCATCAGGCTCGATCTTCGAGGCAGCGAGAAGGCTTGGGCCACGATCTGGGGAGATCCGTGCGCGATGACGGAAGAGTTGAACATGAAGACTACCTGTCACGGAGCTGACCTGGTCGATCGCGAGGGCCCGGATCGCGGACCGACCTTCCCGGGCTGAACCGTGGCGCCCCCTTCTCCCGAGCAACCCGGTTCCTATACTCTCAGGGCCAGCACGTCCGGTCCCGGCCTCCTGGATCCACGAGCGGCCCTCCTGGTGTGGGGCGCCGGGAGCATCGTGCTGGGGATCACCGTCTCCGTCCTCCTGGTACAGGGGCAGATCCGTTTCCTGGTCCTCCTTCTCCTCGCCGTCCTCGGCCTGGCCTGCCTCGTCCCGCGTCGCGGTGTGTATATCCTGCTCGTGTTCTTGCCTTTCATGTACTTCATCCGCCGGCTGGTCCTGAACTTCCAGGAGTTCGATAGCCGCGATCCGATCCTGATCTTTCCCGCCGTCACAACGCTGGTCATGTTCCTGGGGGTGCTGGTCTTCTTCAGCGCGCTTCTCTTTCGTTACATGCAGGGTGGCGCTCTGCTGAAAGCCGTGTCCCTGCTGATGTTCTACCTGGGCCTGGAGATCTTCAATCCGCTGCAAGGGAGCATCCTCGTGGGGGTCGCGGGGGCCATGTACTTCCTCTTCCCGATGGCATGGTGCTTCCTGGGGCCTCTGATGACGCGTGAGGACATGGCGCGCATCTTCAGGATTGTCATCTGGCTGGGCTTCATCACCGCCCTGTACGGCCTGTACCAGCACTTCGTCGGCCTCAGCGCCGTCGAGATCTACGAGCTCAAGTCCAAGAAATTCTATAAGACGCTCGGCGGCGGCGATACCGTCCGCATCATGTCGACCTTCTCAAGCCTGGGCGATTTCTCAAGTTATCTCTTCGTCGCCGCGTATCTCTCGTTCGCATCGTTCTGGCGCACGAAGGGGAAGCTGTTCCTGCTCTTCATCGCCCTTCTCGAGGTCTATACGATGGTCTGGATGGCAGTGAGGACTGATTTCCTTCTGCTCGCCTTCAGCGTCACGATGCTCCTCGTCGTCAAGGGTGCGAGTCGGCGCCAAGTACTCCTGCGTGGGGCCCTGGCCGTTTTCATCTTCACGACGGTCTACGGGATCCTGGGAACGTACAGCCCCGAAAAGATGTACGACCAACAGTTCTCCACCAACCCCTATCTCGTGCACACGCTTTCCGGCGTCACCCATCCCACGCGAGAGAACACCTTCAAGGGTCGTCTCGGCAACTGGCGGTCCATCGCGACGAGCGCGCTCACGCAGCACTGGGTGGGGCACGGGCTCGGGTCCACGACTCCGGCGGCGAAGAAATTCGAGGGGGGGCGGCAGTACGAGACGGATTCGTACCTCTTCGACCTCTTCTACGGCAGCGGCCTGCTTGCGCCGATCCTGTTCGCCTCCGTCGTGTTCATCTGCCTAAAAAACCTGCTCGCGATGTGCCTCGAGAGGCCCGACGTCTTCGAGTACCGGGCAGCCATGGGCCTGCTCTCCGGGGCGTTTCTCGGCTGCGTCTTCGGAGGCACGCTGCGTGACAACATCACCGGCCCGTTCCTCTGGCTGATCATCGGCTGGACGCTGAAGGAGGATCTGGATGGGCGATGGTCGCGCGCCGCTGCGGCCGCGCAGCCGAAATGATGCGCTTGCCGAGAGCTCGGATGGCCGGGTGAGGCGAGGATGGCAATCGCGGAAACTTGTGCCGACACGTCGAGAGCGCCTGAAGCGGAGCCGTAAGCCAGTACAGTACACAACCCCGCGAGAACGACTCGGTCGAGATCGATCAACGTTCGACGATCCCGCCCTTGGGCATCGGAACAGGTCGGCCAGCAGTCCTCTTTCAACATGGCCTGTGGACGGATGGATCGACCGCACGTCTAGATGTGAGGAGGCTGAGGTTCCAAACACTCGCAGGGGGGCGCCTGAAGATCTTGCAGGTCGCTGGCGGCGAATAGATTCGTGTAGTGCTGGAGTCCTTCACTCGGACGAACTGAGCCGTGGCTCGCCGATCCCGAATTCCCGAAGGCGCCTTGCCATCTCTCTCGCGACGATCCCGTTGCCTCTTCCGTTCAGATGTCTATCGAAGTAAAGCTCGGGCAGATGGGACCTGCCCACCTCCTTGATCAGCGCCGGTAGAACATCGACGTAGCGCATGCCTTTGGACTCCAGGTAGGAGAGCAGAGGCGTATAGCCCGGCGCACCGTTTCCGTCTTCAAGCCGTGGATAGATCAGGACGATGGGGATCTGCTGTCGTCCCTCGACGGTGCTGTAAAACCTCTCCATGACGGCGACGAGGATGCGATACGCCGGGGAGGCGACACGGTAGGTGCGATCCGGGTCGAAGAGGCGGTCCGGATCGGTGCCGCGCCTCGCACGGTAGAGAAGTATCTTCGCGACCCTTGCGCTCGGAAGCACGTCCAGGAAGGAGCTCTGATTGCGAACTTGCGCCCAATAGTCGTGCTCGGCCAATTCGCTCAACACTTCGGCGGGCTCGCTCAGAAGCTTCTGGTAGTCGTCCGGAGTCCGCAACGGGTTTTCGAGAAGCCTGAGAGTATCACCCTCTCCCAGCTCGAACCTCGGTTTCGAGAACACCGCCAGTTCCATGGGAGCATAGAAGGGGCGGAAGCGACTCACGAGCCTTGCGATGTTCTCGGACATGTACCCGATGACCACGACGTTGGCGTCGAACTGCCCGATTGTCTGCTCATACATGAGTAAAGCCTGGTCCGGCCCGTATCCGTTCACACCGAAATTGAGAATCTCGATCCGGGGATTCAACGCTTCAAGCTGGGCTTGCCACGTCTCGTCGGCGCTGACCAAGGCGCCGAACGTGAAGGAGTCGCCATAGGTCGCCAGCCGGGTCTTCCCCGGCGGGATCTCGCCGGAGAAGAGTCTTTCTGCGCGAAGCTCCTGACCGTTGATCTGATATTGCCCGTTCTTCGATCTCCTTCCGGCGGCGTTGGTCCACCCCAGCTTTGCGTCGAGGCGGACATACCCTTCCCCTGAGAGCATCTGGAGAACCAGGTTTCTCTGTTCGGGCGTGAGGGACCGTGTACTGATGGGTCGATACTCCCATGCGTTCATGCGCCGCCCAACGGCGAGGAGTCCCAGAAGCGCTCCCTCTAAGACCCCCCACATGAGGAAGAGCAGGATCAGAGCGTAACGCAGCCTGGCCGGCGGCCGGCCTTTATTCGCCATGGCTCTGGATTTCTTGGTCTTGCGCAAGCGTGTTCCTTGGTGTGCGAAGCGACCGGCCGAGGGGGATAACGATGGCGCAGCAATATATACGGAGGGGCGTGAGCGTTCAAGGGAGTCACCAATCGGAGCAGGGAGTCGATCGAGACCGGGGCCGCTTAGGGTAGTGCTGGAATCCTCCACCCGGACGAACTGGGCCGAGGCTCGCCGATCCCGAATTCCCGAAGGCGCCTTGCCATCTCTCTCGCGACGATCCCGTTGCCTCTTCCGTTCAGATGTCCATCGAAGTAAAGCTCGGGCACATGGGACCTGCCCACCTCCTTGATCAACTCCGGAAGAACGTCGACATAGCGCATGCCTTTGGACTCCAGATAGGAGAGCAGAGGCGCATAGCATGGAACGCCGTTTCTGTCTTCAATCCGTGGGTAGATCAGGACGATGGGGATCTGCTTTCGTTCCTCGATGGCGCGGTAGAACCTCTCCATGACGGCGACGAGGATGCGATATGCCGAGGAGGCGACACGGTAAGTGTGATCCGGCTCGAAGAGGCTGTCCGGATCGGTGCGGTGCCTCACGTGGTAGAGGAGTATCTTCGCGACCCTCAGGCTCGGAAGCATGTCCACGAAGGAGCTCTGGTTGCGAACAT
Source organism: Acidobacteriota bacterium (assembly GCA_045402695.1). Taxonomy (GTDB): domain Bacteria; phylum Acidobacteriota; class Polarisedimenticolia; order JACPZX01; family DASXTC01; genus JAWPNA01. Next base: position 6,251 of record JAWPNA010000350.1, on the reverse strand, counting down.
GGGCCCAATAGTCGCGCTCGGCCAATTCGCTCAACACTTCGCCCGGCTCGCTCAGGAGTTTCCGAAAATCGTCCGGAGTCCGCAGCGGGTTTTCGAGAAGCGTGAGCGCATCTCCCTCTCCCAGCTCGAACCTCGGTTTCGAGAACACCATCTCATCAAGGGGCATGTAGAAGGGACGGAATCGATTCACGAGCCTCGCGATGTTCTCGGACATGTATCCGATGACCACGACGTTGGCGTCAAGTTGATCGATCGTCTGCTCATACCTGAGAAAAGCCTGGTCCGGTCCGTATCCGTTCACACCGAAATTGAGAATCTCGATCCAGGGATTCGACGCTTCAAGCTGGGCTTGCCACGTCTCGTCGGCGCTGACCAAGGCGCCGAACGTGAAGGAGTCGCCAAAGGTCGCCAACCGGATCTTTCCTGGCGGGATGTCGCGCGAGAAGAGTCTCTCCGCGCGAAGCTCTTGACCGTTGATCTGATAGCGTCCGTCCTTCGATCTCCCCCCGGCGGCGTTCGTCCACCCCAGCTCCGCGTCGAGGCGGACATACCCTCTGCCTGAGAGCATCTGGAGAACCAGGTCTCTCTGTTCGGGCGTGAGGGACCGTGTGCTGATGGGCCGATAATCCCATTTGTCCATGCGCCGGCCCACGGCAAGGAGTCCCTGAAGCGCTCCCTCGAAGACTCCCCACATGAGGAGGAGCAGGAGCAGGGCGTAACGTAGCGTGGCCGGCGGCCCGCCCTTACTCACCATGTGTCCGGGATCCCTGGTCTTCTCGCAAGGGGGTTCCTTGATGAGCGAAGCGACGGGTCGAGGGGGGTAACGATGGTGAAGCAATATAGACGGAGGGGCGTGGACGATCAAGGGAGCCCCCAATCGGAGAAGGAAGTCGATTGAGGCCGGAGCCACTCTCCTTTGACAACTCCGGGGTGGCGCCGTACCTTCAAGCCAGTCCAGATGCCCACGATCCGCCGCTGGATCGTCCGTCGGTCGAAGGCGGCGCGTGGGTCGACTCCTCCGCGAGAAGATGGGCGCCTGCAGGCCATGACACGACACACCGCCGGCCGGGTCCTTCGTCTGCTCCTGGTTGGCCCGGGCGGCGAGATTGGCGGTGCCGAACAGGTGTTTCTCGCGCTGGCGAGGCGCATGCCTGAATTCGGCGTCGAGCCGCTTCTGGCGTGTATGCGGCCGGGTCCATTGATCGCCGCCGCCTCCGCGCAGGGACTGACGTCATTCTCGTATCGCGACCATCGCTATCGGCACCTGATGAGCGTGCGAGCCGGGATCTCCTGGTTGGCTGCTCTGGCCGCTGATCAGCGGGTCGACCTGATTCACGCGACACACACGGCGCACTTGTATTCCGGACCGGCTGCAAGAAGAGTCGGGCGTCCAGAGATCTGGCACCTGCACGATTACCCTTACACCACCGACTGGGTTGAATGGCTCACGCTGACCATTCGAACGGACTACACCATCTTCACGACGGACAAAGTGCGAAGCGGCTATCCGAAGCTGCAGCGAGGGCCTCACAGCGTGATCTACCCGAACATCGTCGACCCTGAAAAGTGGTCGGGCCCGCACGGTCCGGGGGACGATCTCCGCAGGCGGTATCGGCTTGATGCCGGTTCGATCGTCATGAATGTCGCTCGATTGCAGCCGCACAAAGGCCACGCCGATCTGCTCCGCGCCGTGCCAGCGATCCTGAAGCTATGTCCGGACACGATTGTCGCGATCGTGGGCAAGGCCGGAAGCGCTCAGCAGGAGGTCTATCGACAGGAGCTGATCCGTCTCTCGGACGAGCTGGGAGTGGCCGATCACGTGCGATTCCTGGGCTTCGTGCCGGATGATGATCTTGCCGCCTTGTACCGGGAGGCGACGGTCCTCGCGCATCCATCCCGCAGCGAAGGGTACGGCCTGACCTTGCTGGAAGCGATGGCCGCCGGCCTGCCTGTGGTGGCGACGGAAGCGGATGGGCCGGCGGCGATCCTTCGACACGAGCAGACCGGACTGCTGGTCCCCATCGGGCGGCCCGATGCGTTGGCGTCGGCGCTGCTGCGCGTCCTCGGCGATCCGGCCTTCCGCCGCAGGCTCTCCGACGCGGCGGGTGCATACGTACGCTCCGTGAATTGCCGCACGACGGTGGAACGCACTGTCAACGTCTACCGCCAGCTCCTGGGGGGCGCGTGATCCGAAGGGCTCGTTCGCTCCGGGAGTTCACCGGAGGCGCTGCCGGTGTGAGCACCAGCATCAAGAAGGGCGAAGAGGGGTCTCACCGAACGCACTTGAGCGCGATTTTGACAACCTGAGGGGGTCAAGCTACCGTTCCCCCGTCGTCCTTTCCCTGTGTGAGAGAAAACATTTTCACATGCAGGGTTCAGGGGGGCGAAACGGCTTTGACGGGAGCGCGGAAGCCGGGGTTGCATCCACCTCGTTGCAGCTAATCATGGAGACGCCTCGGCTGAATCGCCTTCGGAGCCTGTTCGAGTCCCGCCTCATCCACCACTTCACCTGAGAGAATTCCTCCGAGGACAGTTTTGAGAGTCGCGCTCTTCCACACGACGTTGCCCGAGGCCGGACGCAAGCTAGGCGGAGTGGAGATCGCCGTCCACCGTCTGGCGAACGAGCTGGCCCTGGACGGCAGGGACGAAGTCAGCGTGTTCAGCCTCACGCCGCGCCCACCCCGCGCCTTGTACTCCCACCGGCAGCTCTTCCCCTCAGCCGCCTGGTTGCGTGAAGGACGCATCGGCCGCTGGTTCGTCTTGCCCCTGCTGCTGAACTTCGTGAAGTTCGGAAAGCAGGACGTGATTCATCTCCATGGCGACGACTGGTTTTTCGTCAGACGGATGTCTCCCACGATACGGACCTTTCACGGTTCGGCCCTGCGTGAGGCTCAGCACGCGACCTACATGAAGCGCAAGGTCGCCATGTACTGCATATACCCGCTCGAGTGGCTCTCGGCGCGACTCGCGACGCTCTCCGTGGCAGTGGGTCGGGATACGGCCGAGATCTACGGCCTCTCGGAGCTGGTGGACAATGGCGTCGACCTCGAGAGATTCCATCCCGGAGTGAAGTCCGCTCGCCCCAGCGTCCTGTACATCGGCACGTGGAAAGGACGCAAGCGTGGCCGATGGATGCATGACGTGTTCGTGAACAGGATCCTCCCCCGCGTTCCCGAAGCCGAGCTCCTGTTCGTCAGCGACCGATGCGAGCCCCATCCGAGCGTCCGCGCCATCGCCTTTCCGGACGATGAGACCCTCGCATCTTTGTATCGACAGGCTTGGGTCTTCGCCTACCCGAGCACCTATGAGGGGTTCGGCATCCCGTACGTCGAAGCGCTCGCTAGCGGCACCGCGATCGTCACGTCACCGAACGGGGGGGCCTCGCAGATTCTCGAAGAGGGTCCGCACGGAATCATCGTCGACGACGACAACTTCGCCGATCAGGTCACGGATCTCCTTCGCAACGTCGAAAGAAGGAGAGGCTTCGAGGAGGCGGGCCGATCTCGCGCGGAACAGTTCTCGTGGCGACGAGTGGCGGAACGTCATCGAGATCTGTTCAGGCTCGCCGTATCGAAGTGGAACGCATGAGAACGCTATCGCCATGGAGAGGCGGTTCCGGCCCTGTGGTCTCCCAGAACGCGCGTGGCCGCGTCCAGGAACCATCTCGGTGCGGCATGAGGGTCGCCTACCTCAACCTGGCGGTGGAGCTGGGGGGCGCCGAACGCAGCCTGCTTGACCTGATCGCCTCGATGCGGGGCACGGCGCCGGACACGGTTCTGGCTCTCCTGGTGGGCAGTGAGGGACCATTCGCTAGCGCTGCGCGGGATGCGGGCTGTCGGGTCGAGGTGGTCCCGGCGCCGCCCGCGTTGTTGGGGTTTGGGGACAGCTCGTTGAAGTTCGAGGGGCGAACCGCCGCGGCCGCCAGACTGGTGATGCGCGCCGGACCTGTCGCGATCGCCCTGCCGGGATACGTCAGACGACTCCACAGCGCTCTGGAGTCCATCAATCCCACCATCGTTCACTCGAACGACAGCAAGTCTCATTTTCTGGCTGTTCACGCTGCGGGTCACGTGGGAGTCGTCTGGCACGTGCGGGACTTCCTTGGCTCACGGCGCGTGATCGGCCGGGCGCTGGCCTGGGAAGCCCGACGCGCCATGGGGGCCATCGCGATCTCGGAAGCGGTCGGATATGACGCGCAGGAGACCCTGACGCACATTCCGATCGAGGTGGTTTACAACGCGATCGATGTCGATCACTACACGCCGGGCGATGGCGACGTCAGGCGCCTCGATGAGCTGGCAGGGCTCCCGCTCGCGCCCAGCGGGGCTGTGAGGGTTGGCCTCGTGGGGACGTTCGGGCGCTGGAAGGGTCAGGATCTCTTTCTCGAGGGAGCGGCCAGGATCATGGCGGCAGAGCCTCTGCTGCCGGTGAGGTTTTACATCGTGGGGGGACCGATCTACCGGACGAAGGGCTCCCAGTTTTCGGAAGCCGGCCTCAAGGCCGCCGCCGCCGGGATGCGGCTCGGAGACCATGTCGGATTCATAGGTTTTCAACACGAGACGGCGTGGGTCTACCGCTCCCTCGACATCGTCGTACACGCGAGCACACAGCCCGAGCCGTTCGGGCGCACCATCGTGGAAGCGATGGCATGCGGCCGACCCGTGGTCGCGGCCAGATCGGGAGGTGCCGCGGAGCTCTTCACACACGACCTGGACGCGGTGGGTTTCGTTGCCGGTGATGCCGGGGCCCTCGCCGCGGCCATCAGATCCCTCGTGGATGATCAGGACCGGAGGGCGCGCATCGGTGATCGAGCCCGCCGCACGGCAGTCGAGAGATTCTCAAGAAAGCGGCTTGGGCCTGACGTACTGGCGGCCTACCGACGGTTCGCCTCACTGAAGGGATCCGGAAGGAACCGGTTTGGACGTACGGTCGTGGATCAGCCGAGGAATGGAGAATCCAGCCGATGAGTGCAGCGGCGCGGGGGGCGATCATCGTCTCGGGATTAGCGGCCGCAGGGCTGATCCTGATGGGGACGGGTCCGCTGGTGGCCCGGCAAGCTGGAGATTGGCTGATGGTGGGAGAAGCGCCTCGGCCCAGCGAGCTGATCGTCGTCCTGGCGGGAGGAGCGAGAGAGAGGCTACTCACGGCTCTGGACCTTTACAGAAGCGGGCTCGCCCCGGCCATCATGATTACGGATCCGTACGGCTTCCCGGATTCTCAGATGAGGGAGCTGGCGGCGGCGGGAGTGCCCGAGCGGGCGCTCCACCCACCCCCCTGTGTCTCGACGACGACCGTGGAGGATGCCCTGTGCATTCGAGAAATCATTCTGAGAAAAAGACTTAGGTCGCTCCTGGTGGTCACCTCTCCATATCACTGTCGCCGCGCTCGACTGACCTTCTCGCGAATCCTCTCGGACCTAGACGTTCGCGTGACGATCACGCCCTCCATGAGCCTCTATGTGGACCTTGACCAGTGGTGGAAAAGTCGGGATGGGTGGAATAAGGTCCCGGCCGAATACCTGAAACTGATCCGGGTCTGGATGACTGTGCCGGACTTCGGGCCTGTCGGGGGTCGGGGGGGTCGGGAATGACCGGAACCCCTTGACCTACCAGAGGGTTCACGGTATATACCGGCGAGGGTTTCTCCCGGTTCTGGCCCGATTCCAAATCGCCCCGGTAGGAGACTGCGCCCGCCGGAGGCGTACCCGTTCGGGAGTGGCATGCTGACCTACCTCATTGCGTTCGTGGCGTCCGGGATCCTGTCGTTCCTGCTCGCCTACCCGATCCGATCGACCGCGCTCTACTTCGACATCGTCGACCGGCCAGAGAAGCGCAAGATGCACCAGATCCCCATCCCGTTGATGGGGGGAATGGCAATCTTCCTCTCCTTCATCGTGGTGTCGTTGCTACAGGTGCACTTTCTCGACGGCCTCGCCGAGAGCTACCTCAAGCCCTACCTTGGATTGCTCGCCGGGGCCCTCGTGATCGTGACGCTCGGCCTGTACGACGACGCGAAGGGACTGAAAGCCCCCGTCAAGTTCGCTGGGCAGACCTTGGCCGCCCTGGTGGTGGTGGCCATGGGCGTGAAGGCCGACTTCTTCACGAACCCAATGGGGGATCAGTTCCAGATCGGATGGCTCAGCATCCCCGTCAGCGTCTTCTGGATCGTGGGAGTGACCAATGCCGTCAACTTGATCGACGGGTTGGACGGCCTCGCCGCGGGGATTGGCGGCATCGCCGCGCTGGGGTTGT
>JAWPNA010000257.1:0-8363 GCA_045402695.1 Acidobacteriota bacterium | reverse complement strand
AGCTTGCGGCCGGCGCGCTGGTCCTGCTTGCCGTCGCCGCGACGATCCTGGCTCCCGGCGGGCGGTCGGGCGATTCCTTCATCCCCTCTTCGCCGTTCACCCCCGCGCCGTTCCCGGGCCGCGTGATCTTCATCGCCGTGGACGGCCTCGCCCCTTCCTGGTACGACAGGATGAAGTCCTCCGGAGGCTGCCCCGAGCTGGCTCTGCTGGAACAACAGGGCTCCCGCTACCTGCTGGATGCGCGGGAGGATCGGGTGCCGCCCCGCTTCTGGACCACCGTGGCCACGGGGCGTCCCGCGGCCGAGCACGGGATCCTGGGCTTCGAAGCCCTGCGGGTGCCGGGGCTGAGCACTCCCGTGCAGGGATCTCCGGGCGACTCAGGCTTCGGCTTCTCCTTGAAGCTGCTGCTGCCTCCGCTGAATCCGGCCCCCGTGCCGGTGGCGGGCGGCCTGCGACGAGCGCGCGCGGTATGGGAGATCTTGTCAGAAGGCGGCGCGCCGACGGCCGCAATCAACTGGTGGGCAAGCTGGCCCGCCTCGTCTCCCCCTTCCCCGACATCCCCCACGTCCGCCGGCGGGATCGTGGTCAGCGAAAGGGCCTTCACCCGCCTCACGGCCGGGGCCCGGCCAGACCGCGATGTCGTCCCCGAGACGCTGCAGACGGCGCTCGAGCAGGCATTTTCCGGCGACATGCGGGCCGCGCGTTCCGCCGCCGCGGCATCCGGCATCACCGGTGACGACGCGCTGCTGGAGCGCGCGGCGTTGCTGGATGGCTTTCATGCCCTGGTGGCCCGGCGCCTTCTCGAACAGGAGCAGGCCCGCGTGCTACTGCTCTATCTGCCGGGCCTCGACATCGTGCGGTCGGGAGAGCCGGGAGGGAATGCCGGCCTGGGTCCAGCCGCATCGCTGGGACACCTTGACGCGCTGATCGGAGCGCTGGTGGCGGAGGCCCGGCCCGAGGACATCGTCCTGGTCGCCTGCCACCCAGGGCGAGCGCCTCCGTCCGGCCGAGAGGAGCCGGAGGATGGGATGCTCCTGGTCGGGGGCGGCCGGGTCAGGGCCGGCCGCCCGGCGCACCGCGTTCAGGCCGTTGACCTCGCGCCCACCCTTCTGGCGCTGGCGGGGTTTCCGCCGGCCCGGGATCTGGCTGGGGAGGCGATCCTCGAGTTCCTCGCCGCCGGAGATGTCGTATTTCGCCAGCCGGGTCCGATTGATACGTATGGGACCCGATCCCTTCCGACACCCACGGAGGCCGCCGACCCATTCGACAAGGAAGTGCTTGACCGGCTGAGGAGTCTTGGGTACATACAATGAAGCAGCCGTCCAAGTGGGCGAAATCCCGCGCTGGCTGGAAAAAATGCAAGATTTATCTTTGACGGTCCCGGGCTTTGGGGGTATATTCAGCCTGCCTTTTACGGCTATGTAGCTGATTTCACTGAGATGTCGGGGACTCCGGGCAGTCTGAAGGCAGAGAGTTTACTCCGGGAGGTCCTCGAGCAGAGGGCGGGCCGCGCCGTGCTTGGCGTGACCAGCTCGAGCATGAGCCCGCGGTTGAAGCAGGGCGACCGGATCGCAATCGAGCAGGTCTCGCCGAGGCTTCTTTGGCCGGGAGACGTGGTTGTTTTCAGGAGCGAGACGGTTGGACTGGTGGTTCACAGGCTGATCTGGAGGAACCATCCTCTGGGACGGCCTACGCACATATTCACGAAGGGGGATGCTCTCGACCGGCTGGATCGCTCGGCACGCGTTGAGTCGATCCTGGGGCGGGTCGTGAGCGTCTTGAGCGTTGACGGGGCGGACGGTCGGCGAAGGCCGACCACGATCTCCGATCGGGTCTGCTGCCTGTGGCAGGCGGCGGGATACGGGTTGAGAAGATGCGCTCGCCGCTTTCTGAAGAGATCGGCTGCGGCGGCGCCAGAGGAGAATCAGGAGCTTCGGTGACGGCCCAGGCAGACACCACCACTGTCGTGCCCGTGGGGCGGGGGAACGAGTTCCTTCCCGACCGGTCGTACTACGCCTTCCCCCACGCGTGCCAGGGGACGGTCTCCCTCACCTTCACGATCGGCGGAATTTCCGCCAGGGTCAGGGGTTTCGATGAGGCCCAGGCGGCCGCGCTGCTCGACCGGCACGGCGTCTTCTGCCGCCGCTCCGAGGCGGCGGATCGGCTCCGGATGGAGGCCACCGTCAGGTGCGCGGGGCGCCCCGCGTTTCTCATCGCGGGGATGGCCGGCGACCCGAGCGAGTATTATCGGATCGATACGCGATGGGAGACAGGCGCGCTGCTGGCCACATCGTACGAATGGGCCGCTTGCATCGATTTCCCCGGCGCGACGAGCACCCTTGTCCTGGCTGACTCCGCTCTTTACGGGCGCGCCGCGTTCGACCGAAGCGTGGAGAACTTCCTGAGAGTCGTCTATGCGCACCTCGCCATTCCCGCGAACGGTTTCCTGCTGCACTCGGCCGGCCTGGTTCGCTCGGGGCGGGCATTCCTGTTCTTTGGCCCCTCCGGAGCGGGCAAGACCACCGTGACGACGCTGAGCCCCGGCGCGAAGGTGCTCAGTGACGACCTCACGATGGTGATGCGCGGCAGCGGAGATCAGGGAGATCAGTACGTAGCGTGCAGCGTTCCATTCAGAGGGTTGCTCGCGCCGCGTCCCGAGTCTGCGGCGACCTATCCGCTCGCGGGGTTCTTCCGGCTGGTGCAGGACAGCACCGACTCGCTCGAGCCCCTTGACGGGGCCGCGGCGGTGGGCGAGGTGGTGGGCAGCCTGCCTTTCGTGATGGATCGCCCGGAAATGGCCGGCCCGGCAATCGACACGGTCTCGGCGGCGGCGAGCCAGGTCCCGGTATTCAGGCTTCGCTTCAGGAAGGAAAGCACATTCTGGCGCGTCATCGAGGATCGGATTGATGGTTTTCGCTCCGGCGGGGGTATGAAGTCATGATGGCCATGCCGATCGGCCCCCAGACGCCTCCGCGGCGGCACCCCGATGCGGCTTCCCGGATCTACGACGGCGAAGCGTTCATCGTGCTGCCGCACAGTCATGTCTACAAGATCCTGAACCAGGTGGGGTCGCGAGTCTGGGATCTGATCGACGGGACCAGGACGGCGAGCGGAATCGCGGACGTCATCGCAGATGAGTATGATGTGCCACGCGATACAGCCTTGAAGGATGTCAACGATTTCGTGGGCGAGTTGGAGGCCAACGGCATGCTGGCCCCCAGGGACGCCGGAAAGGTGGCGTAAGAGCGATGTCATCAGAACCCACGGTACCGGCCCGATCCTCGGCCTACGCAGATATGGTCGTCAAGACATGGAACCAGGCGCTGCCGATGAACGCGCTCTGGGAGATCACTTACGCCTGCAACCACAAGTGCGCCTTCTGCTACAACTGCCCCGAGCGCGGCCACAGGGAGCTCGGGAAGGATCAGATCATTTCCGGGCTGAACAAGCTCGCCGACCTGGGCTGCATCTTCCTGGTGCTCACGGGAGGGGAACCGTTGACCCGGCCCGACTTCTTCGACATCGCATGGGCAGGCAAGCGGCTGGGCTTCGCGCTCCGCATCTACACGAACGGCTACCTGGTTGACGAGGTCGTGGCCCGCAAGATGAAGGAGTTGATGCCGTTCGAGGTGGAGATCTCCTTTCACGGGTCGAACCCCGAGTCGTTCGACAAGCTGACGGCGGTGCCGGGCTCCTTTCACCGGGTCCTCCAGGGAATCAAGAACCTGAGAAGCCTGGACCTCAAGGTCAACCTGAAGGTGCCGATCACCAAGTGGAACCAGTGGGAGATCCGCGAGATCCAGGCGCTGGGGGCGAGCCTTGGCTGCCACACGGAGTTCGATCCTGTCATCACGCCGCGTGACGACGGAGACACCAGCCCTCTGGCGCTGCAGGCCGACCGGGAGTTCCTCGACAAGCTATGGTCTCCCGAGTACGCAGATGTGACGCACGAGGAAGCTCCGATGCCGCGAAACGATACCCAGGTGGAGGCCAACTGCGGCACCGGGAGGTCCACCATCGCGCTGGACCCGTACGGCAACATCTATCCCTGCGTCCAGTGGCGAAGGTCCGCCGGCAACATCACCGAGGTGGAGGACTTGAGATCTCTCTGGCTCCACTCTCCTGTGCTCAACGAAGTCAGGCGGATTGCGGTCGAGATCCCGAAGACGACGCTGAAGACCTGCGAGTCGGGGGAATTCTGCTCGTTCTGTCCCGGCGTAGCAGAGGTCCAGACGGGTGACCCCAGAAACATCTACCCGCAGATCAGAATGAACTCGGAAATCCGGAAGCAGAAGCACCAGGAGTATCTCGCGATCCAGACGAAACAGCCTTTGTCCTGAGTCCGGAGTGCCGGACTCCAAACTGGGGGGTTGCATGAAGAAGACCTACGAAAAGCCGGCCATCAAGCATACCGAGGTCATCGAGGCTCGCGCGGTGGCTTGCGCGAAGATGGACGACACGAGCTGCGGCGGGACACCTCTTACCAGCTAGGGCGGTCGTCTCATCGCGGGAAGGATCTGGGTTTCATCTGGGCCCCGGGAAGAGGGGGGGCAGAGTGTTTTTACATGCAAACAGAGGTGTGGCGAAGCTATATTCCGGGAGGTGAGGTAGGCTGATGAAGAAAACCTACGAAAAGCCCGCAGTCATCCATACCGAGGAGATCGAGGCTCGGGCGGTGAAGTGCGCCAAGACGGGAAGCGTGGACTGCTCCGGCGCACCGATCACCAGTTAGATCAGGTATTGCACCACAAGTTCTCCCCCGCGCCAGGTGCCGGCTCATGCCGCGGCCATGAACGGGGGAACTGGCGTGACAGGATGGCAGGCCAATGAAGCGCTTGGTGCAGCTCCTTGGTCTCGCAGCCCTCGTTGCGCTGGGGAGCGATAGGGCCTTAGCTGGAGCTGCCGGACAAAACGGTGGAGGGGACCGGTGGCGGTTCCGGTTAAGGCTTTCCGCACCCGAGCCTAGCATCCAGAGAGACCCGGTCCACCCCGAACTCGGGCCGGTTCTCACAATCCCCACCTTCGATCGGGTCCAGGGTCGAACCGAGGCGGGCAGGCAGGCATCACTGCCGGTCAAGGTGGTCCGGGTGGCAATCCCGGAAGGAGCCACGGTCAGCCTGGAGTCGATCCAGGCCGAACGGCGGCTTCTGAAGGGAGTGAGGCCAGGATCGGCCGAGGCCTCGGGAAGTGGGAAGCCCGAGGCTGAAGCCGGACCCACGCCGGCGGCTGGCGAGGTCCCGACAGATGAGGGTTCACCCGCTGCCGCGGGTCGCGCCCGTGGGCTCGTTCGGCTGGGCCAGATCGGCTACATCCGGTTCCAGAAGTTCGTCGAGGTGATCTACGCGCCTGTCCAGGAGAGCCCCGCGGACGCCGCAGACCTCGAGTTCTATCCCGAGGTGGAGGCCGACCTGGTCGTGTCGGGCGTTGACGCGGACGCGATCGCCCGCGCGGACGTGCAGGCCGACCCGCACTTCGAGGAAAGCTACCGCCACGCCTTCCTGAACTACGAGGAAGGCCGTAAGTTTCGCTCCCGCCCGGTGCGAGAGGGCGGGTCAGCCAAGACCGGCGCCACATCTCTCGACGCGCCGGCCCCGCTCGTCGGGCCGATCACGTCACCCTTCGCCAACGCGATCACGCCGGTCTACCGGGTGATCGTCAAGAACAACGGGATCTACAGGCTCTCGCAGCCCTACCTGGCGGGGGCGGCGCCCGGCCTGCTTGCCGTGAATCCGCAGGCAATCAAGGTGCTCAACAAAGGCGCGGAGGTCCCGATTCGCGTGGTGGGGGAGGGGGACGGCGTCTTCAACGTCTCGGACTACGTCGAGTTCTACGGGGAAGGGCTGCTGGGCGAGCCCGAGCTGCTTCTGAACTACGACGTTTCGGATCCCACTCTGCCCGATGTCTTCCAGGCCAACGATTTCACCGACGAGAACGTCTACTTCCTGTTCGGCGAGGCGGGATCACACGCACGGATCCCCGATCTCTCTGGAGCCTTCGACTCGCTGCTGGCGCAGGAGGGGAGCTTCACCGAGACCATCCACAAGGAGCTCGACACCCGCTACTCCCCCAACGGTGTGGACGATTCCTTCGTCATGAGCCCTTTCCTGGGGGGCAACAACGGCACCTTCGTTCCCGATCCCAACGCGGCCAACTGCGGATACACGAACCCGTCACAAGGTGTGCAGGCCCTCGCCAAGCACTTCGGGCCCGCGTCCGATCCCAACCGCGTGAGCTGCCCCGAGTGTGACCTGGGCATCCTCGATCCCGACCCGAACGCCGGCTCCCTCACCGCGACGGTGCGCGCCCGGTTGAGGGGAGCAACGACAGAGGGCGCTGACCCGGACCACATGACGGTCGTGCAGGTGGGCACCACGGCTTCGCAATCGAGCACGATGTGTTTTGACGGGGAGTGGATGGTGACGCAGACGGTCAGCGTGCCTCAGTCGGCCCTCACGGGCGCCGGCGCCGGCATCTACATCGGCCAGCCCGGCCTCTTGGCGACCGCGAACGAGGAGTTCCTTTACCTGGACTACATCGAGGCCGACTACAGGCGGCTGCTCAAGCTCAACGGCAACACGCTTCGCGCCGGGTTCTCCAACGTCGCGCGCACCTACAACATGGCTGGCTTCCCCAACGCCACCGCCGCGGACGTGATCGTCTATGACATCAGCAGGACGGTCGGGGTCTTTAGCGTCCCCTCGCCGCGGCGGATCATCAACGGCAACGTGCTCGGTGTCGCCCCCAACGTGACTCTCCAGTTCTCGCTGCAGGCCGACGGCACGCTCGCCCCCGGCGCCAAGAGGGTCTTCGCGGCCGCCGGCGCGGGTGGGTTCCTGACCCCGGTGCGGGTCGAGGAAGTCGTGGGGGAGGACCTGCTGCTCACCCAAAACGCCGCCGACATGGTCGTGATCACGACGCAGCAGGTGGTTGGCTCGTCGCCCGATCCGGCCTTCCTAAACTACCTGGCGCACCGGGCAGCCGCGAGCGGACTCATCGTGAAACTCGTGATGGCGCGGGACATCTACGACAACTTCAGCTCCGGTCTGGAGACGCCCGAAGCTTTTCGATCGTTTCTTGCGTACGCCGTGGACAACTGGGCCACGCCGCCGTCCTACGCGATGCTGGTCGGAGACATCTCTCTCGATTATAAGAACGACATCGGAAACAGCAACTGGGTGAACGAGGTGCCGACCTTCATCATGTACCAGAGCGACCCGATTCTCGACTACTTCTCCTCGGACACCTACATCGCGGCGTTTCAGGGGGCCGACCAGCTCCCGGACATCCACATCGGCCGCGTGCCCGTGCGGTCGCCATCCGAGACCGGCGTCGTCTTCCAGAAGATGCTCGACTACGACACGAACGCCCCATCCGGCGCGTGGCGATCGCTGGGGCTCTTTCTGGCCGACATCGGCACCGACAACACGGAGACCTCGACCTTCGAGAACACCCAGACGGGGGTGGCCGACACTCACTTTGTCCCTCCGTTCAGCAACCAGAAACTGTTCTACGACGACCCGAACTACGTCAATCCGTCGCCGTCGCCTCACCTGGATCCCAGCTTGTGGAGGGCCGACTACATCGCGAGAGCCGACCAGGGGGCGGCGCTCACGTCGTACATCGGCCACGGCGCCTTCAACGACTGGGGCTTGGACGGCCTGCTGCAGGGCTCCGATCTCGCCGCCTTCTCGACGAACCAGAAGCCGACGTTCCTCGTCAACGAGAACTGCCTGGTGGGCGGCTTCCACGGCCTGGGCGGAGACTCGCTCGCGGAGGCGTTCGTGAAGGCCGGTGGCAAGGGGGCGGTCGCCGTGCTCGCCCCCTCCGGGCTCTCGCTCGCGCTCTTCGGCACCACCGCGAACAACTCGCTTTACGGGGATCTGTTCGGCCTGATGAAGGAGCGCCGGTTCGGCGTCCTGGCCACCAACATCAAGCTGGTGCCGGGCCTGCTGATCACCGACCTGCAGAACTACACCTTCCTGGGAGACCCCGCTCAGGAGTTCATCCTCCCCGCGCCGCGCCCGCCTCTTGATTTCTCCGCCGTCAGCGGCCTCGACGCTCAGGTCATCCTGAACTGGAACCCCAGCCAGGATCCCGGAGTCAAGACCCGCATCTACAGGACGACGGTGCCGGGCACCGCCTACACGCTGCTGACTCCGTCGGGGGTGTCGGGGACCAGCTACACCGACACGAACGTGATCAACGCGAAGGTCTACTTCTACCGCGCCGTCTCCGTGGACCCCAACGGTACCTTCGAAGGGGCGGTCACCAACACCGGCGACGGCTGCGATCTGTTCCAGCCAAACATGAGCGGGCCCGAATGCGTGTGGGCCGTTCCGATCAATCCGAACCCGCCCCCGCCC
>JAWPNA010000480.1:0-26741 GCA_045402695.1 Acidobacteriota bacterium | reverse complement strand
ACCAAGGCGGCCGACGTGGGCGCCGACCTGGTGGGCAAGGTGGAGGCCGGCATCCCCGAGGACGATCCGCGCAACCCGGCGGTGATCGCCGATCTGGTAGGAGACAATGTGGGCGACTGCGCCGGGCGCGGCGCCGACCTGTTCGAGTCCACGGCGGCCGAGAACATCGGCGCGATGATTCTCGGGGTGGCGCTCTATCCGTACTATGGGTGGAAGGGGATTCTCTTCCCCCTCGTGGCGCGATCCTTTGGACTTGTGGCCACCATGATCGGCGTGGTCACCGCCAGGATGAAGGACGAGGAAGAGGACCCGATGAAGGCCCTCAACCGCGGCTACTACGTCACCACGATCCTGGCCATGGCAGGTTTCTACGCGGCGGTCTATCTGCTTCTGGACAACGCCGGCTGGTTCTTCGCCGCGGGCGTGGTGGGGATCTTGACCGCGCTCGTCTTCGTCTACATCACGCAGTACTACACGGAGTACAAGTACCGCCCCGTGAAGAGCATCGCGGAGGCGTCTCGCACGGGCCCGGCCACCAACATCATCGCGGGGCTGGCCGTCTCCATGGAGTGCACGGCCTTGCCCGTGATCGTCATCTCGGCCGCCATCATGCTCGCCTACTACTTCGGCAAGATGGCGCTGCCGGGCGAGGCGGGCGCCGGCCTGTACGGCACGGCCGTCGCCACGATGGGGATGCTGGCGCCATGCGCCTACATCCTCGCGATGGACACGTTCGGACCGATCACCGACAACGCGGGCGGCATCGTGGAGATGTCGAGGGCGCCCGAGGCGGTCCGCCGTAAGACCGATCGCCTCGACGCGGTGGGCAACACGACCAAGGCCCTCACGAAGGGATACGCGATCGGCAGCGCGGCGCTCGCGGCCTTCCTGCTGTTTCGGGCCTACCTCGACGAGGTGAGGACGGTCTCGGGTGTTGAGATCCCGGTGGACATCAAGCGGGTGCCCGTGTTCGTCGGCGCCCTGCTGGGAGCGGCGCTGGTCTTCCTGTTCTCGGCGCTCGCCATCCGCGCCGTGGGGCGCGCGGCGCAGTACGTCATCCAGGATGTTCGCGACCAGTTCCGCGAGAACAAGGGGATCATGGCCGGCACGTCGAAGCCCGACTACAGGCGGTGCGTGGACATCGTGACGACGGGCGCGCTGAAGGAGATGATCCTGCCGGGAATTCTTCCGATCATCGTGCCGATCGGGCTGGGGGTGGGCCTCAAGTACCTCTACGTGATCTTTGGCCTTCCCGATCGGGGGAGGGTCGGTGCCGAGGCCGTCGCGGCGCTCCTGATGGTGGGCACCATCACGGGTATCCTGCTGGCCACCATGATGAACAACGGAGGAGGCGCCTGGGACAACGCCAAAAAGTTCATCGAGACCGGCGCTCTGGGTGGCCGTGGATCGGATACCCACAAGGCGGCCGTGGTGGGTGACACGGTGGGCGATCCGCTCAAGGACACGGCCGGGCCGTCGCTCCACGTGCTGATCAAGCTGCTGGCGACGATCACGCTCGTTTTTGCGCCACTATTCCTGTAGCACTCCCTTCATTCTGCGTGGGCTTGCGCAGTGGGTGCATTCAGTGCTAGATTCCACACAACGCGGCGCAAGGTCTACGGATCTTGCGGCCCCGCCGGGGTTCCCGCAGCTTGGCGCCTCGTGGGCACATCACGAACACGGGGAGCTTGGCTGTATGATCAGAGCCGAAACCTCGAATTGACTGGCTGGAAGCCGGCGGGTGAGTCGATCAGGGGCCTCTGCGCGGGGGGTCCGATTTGCCGGGGGCTGGGCCTGCAGCCCGGACTGTCGTCCGGGCCGGCGAGCGGGTCGGTCGTCGGCGGGACGACTGACCGTACATGATCCTCGGGTTCGACCTGACCTTTACGGGATATCATCTGGATCCGCCAGCCGCTCGGATGGGGCTGCCGGAGGCGCTTCACCGTCCCCATCAACGCGCCTGGGTGAGATACCGCTTCCCCGACAGGACGAGTCCGCCGGGAGTCCCGCCGCTGCCGTAACGCTTTGCTTTCACAGACTCATCCCCCTTCTCTGACCGGTGCCCTTCTATGACCGGAATAGCTGGAGCTGGGGATGACTCCAACCACAACCCTCATCACGACATCCGGGAACTTGGCCGGGCAAGGTCCCGTGCCGCGCCGGCTCGCCAACGAGTCGAGCCGGGCCCGCCTTCTTCCCACCGCGCCGTCAGGCGCCCGTGAGGTGACGCGATGGGCACGACGACCGTGCTGATCCTTGTACTGACCGCGTCCGTGATTTCCGCGGCCGCCGCGCTCGCCCTCGGCTGGTATCTCAACAACCGGATGGGCCGTTCCGGACTCGCGGCGGCCAGGGCCCAGTCTGAGGAGTTGCTCAAGGAGGCCGCCCGCAAGGCGGAGAGCGACCGGAACGCAGCGGCTCTCTCGACGCGCGAGGATCTCCAGAGGGCCAAGAGGCAGCTTGAAAAGGAGGCGAAGGATCGGCAGAAGAACCTCCAGAAGCTGCAGAAGGAAGCCGAGGATAGCCAGGGCGCGCTGTCCGAGCAGGCCGGCCAGCTCAAGCGCCGCGATCAGTCGCTCCGCGACAAGGAGCGGGCCCTGGCCGAGCAGGAACGTCAGGCGCGCGAGAAACAGAAGCAGATTGACACACTCCTCGTGGAGGCCAACGAGAAGCTCGAGCACGTCTCCGGGCTCTCCGCGGAGGAGGCCAAGAAGTTCCTGCTGGCGAACCTCAAGAGCGAGACGCGCTTCGAGGCGGCCCGCATGATCAAGGAGATCAAGGACGAGGCCCAGCGAAACGGAGAGATGGAGGCGCAGAAGATCATCTCGCTGGCCATCGAGAGGCAGGCGGCCGACTACTCCAACGAGAAGACCGTCACGTCCGTCCCCTTGCCGAGCGAGAAGATGAAGGGGCGCCTCATCGGGCACGAAGGGAAGAACATCAAGGCATTCGAGAAGTTCGTGGGCGTGCAGCTCATCGTGGACGACTCGCCCGATTCCGTGATCCTGTCGGGCTTCAACCCCATCAAGCGCGAGATCGCCAAGATGTGCCTCGAGAAGATGATGAAGGAGGGCAACATCACGCCGCGCAGGATCGAGGACGTCTCCAACGAGATGAAGCGGAAGATGGTTCGCAACATCCAGCGCATCGGCGAGGAGACCCTGCGCGAGATGCAGATCGACGGAGTGCATCCCGAGATCGTGCGCCTCCTGGGGCGCTTGCGATACCGGACCTCCTACGGCCAGAACGTGCTTGAGCATTCCAAGGAGGTGGGGCGACTCACCGAGCTGATGGCCTTGGAGCTGCGTCTCGACGGGAAGACCGCGCGGCGCGCCGGGCTGCTGCACGACATCGGCAAGGCGATCGACTACGAGCGCGAAGGGACGCATCCGGAAATCGGCTTCGAGGTGGCCCGCAAGTACGGCGAGCCCCTTATCGTGCAGAACGCCATCGCCTCGCACCACGAGGACGTCGAGGTGATCAGCCCGATCTCCGTGCTGGTGTCGGCGGCCGACGCCATCTCGGGCGCCCGGCCCGGAGCGCGGCGCCGGCAGACCGTGGACTACGTCAAGAGGATCGAGAAGCTCGAAGCGCTCGCGGATTCGATGGAAGGAGTCGAGCAGTCCTTCGCAATCCAGGCGGGCCGCGAGATACGCGTGATCGCCCGGCACGACAAGCTCGACGACGCTCAGTCGGCGCTGCTCGCTTCCCTGTTGGCCGAAAAGATCCAGCAGGAGATGGAATACCCCGGCAAGATCAAGGTGACGGTCATCAGGGAAATGAGGGCGGTGGACTACGCCCGCTGATGGCCGATGGAGATTGAAGCCGACCTGCACCTGCACTCGAACCACTCCGACGGGGTCTACTCTCCCGGGGAGGTGGTGGCCCGGGCGGTTTCGGCCGGCCTGAAGGCGATCTCGCTCACGGATCATGACACCGTGGACGGCGTTCAGGAGGCGATCGACGCTGCGCCCTCCGGGCTCGAGGTGATTCCGGGCGCCGAGCTGTCGTGTGCGTTCCGCGGCCGCGAGATCCACGTCCTGGCGCACTACATCGATCACACCGATGAGGAGCTGCGCGATCTCCTCGAGCCGCTGAAGCAGCAACGCCGGCTTCGCGCCGAGCGGATGGTCGCGAGGCTGCGGCAGATCGGAATACCTATCACGATGGGTGAGGTGCTGGACATCGCCCAAGGCACCGGCGCGCTGCACGGGATCTCCCTTGGACGGCCTCACGTGGCAGAAGCCCTCGTTCGCCACGGAGCGGCCAATGACGTGGATGATGCATTCCGCAGATACCTGCGCAAAGGCCAGCCGGCCTACGTGCCCAAGCCCTGCATGGCGCTGGGTGAGGCCGTGCGTCTGGCGAGGGAGAAGGGCGGCGTGGCAGTGATCGCCCACCCCGCGCTCAACTTGGGTGAGGCCGACACGCTCGCGCTGGCCGGCGAGGGGCTGGCCGGGATCGAGGTCAGGCATCCCAAGCACACGGACGAGCAACGCTTGCGCCTGGACGAGCTCGCGCGGCACCTCGGACTGATCGCCTCGGGCGGGTCGGACTACCACGGCCCAGGCCGCTCGCGTCACGAGATCGGCGCGGCGGGCGTCTCCCTCGACACGGTGCGGTTGCTGCGGGGAGCATCCGGCCGGAGCGTGTGAATCGTGCGCCGCGCTGGCGAGCCGCTGCTGATCCCGATGCCGGGGTGGTCGGAGCCCCTGGAGGTCCTCCCCGCGTTCAGCCGCGATCCGATGCCGGTGCTCCTCTACAGCGGCGGACCTGCCAGTGCGGGACCCGACATCAATCGCTGGTCGATTCTCTGCTCGATGCCGTTCGAGGTGGTTTCGTGGCGCTCGGGGGACCCAGGGGACCCATTCCTGCGCCTCGCCGAGGCGACCGGCCGTCATGCCTCAGGTCGGACCGACGGGATCCCCTTCGCGGGCGGCGCGGTGGGCTACATCGGGTACGACGCAGGGCGGTGCATCGAGTCGATGCCGGCTCGCGCTGCGCCCGGTCTCGAGCTGCCCGACCTGCTGTTCGGCCTGTACTCCTGGGCGGTGATCTGGGACCACCAGGAGAGGGTGTGGGCGATCCTCTCCACAGGGCTTCCCGAGACGGGCGCGGCGCGCGGAGCGAAGGCCGCTTCGGACGCGCGTCGCGTCGCGCAGCGTCTCGATCGCATTGACCCGCGCGTCGCTTCCGGCGCGGCGGACTTGCAACCCAAGGCAACGAGGCTGGACAGCTCCATCACCAGCAACCTCTCGCGCCCGGCCTATCTGGAGATGGTCGAGGAGGCTCGCCGCCTGATCGCCGACGGGGAGCTGTACCAGGTGAACCTCTCGCAGAGGTTCGAGCTACCCGCCCCTCGGGATCCGGTGCGGCTTTTTTCGGAGATCGCCCGGCACAGCCCGGCTCCCTTCTCGGCCTATCTCGACGCGGGCGCCTTCCAGGTCCTGTCAGCCTCCCCGGAGCGGTTCCTGCGCCTGAGAGGCCGCGAAGCTCAGAGCCGCCCCATCAAGGGGACACGCCCCCGGGGAGCCACGCCGCGCGAGGACCGGGCCTTGCGTGAAGAACTGGCGGCATCGGTGAAGGACACGGCCGAGAACATCATGATCGTGGATCTCGTGCGCAACGATCTTGGCCGGGTGTGCGAAGCGGGAACCGTCAAGGCCCTGGAGGTCTGCCGTTTGGAAACCTACGCCTCGGTGCACCACCTGGTCTCCGTCGTCACGGGAGAGCTTCGCGATGGGATCGGTGGGGCGGATCTGCTCAAGGCATTGTTTCCCGCCGGCTCGATGACCGGCGCGCCCAAGGTACGCGCAATGCGGGCCATCGAGGAGATCGAGCCCGATCGCCGCGGCATTTACGCGGGCGCCCTGGGGTACCTGTCGTTCTGTGGCGCGATCGACCTCAGCGTGGTCATCCGCACCGCAATCGTCGCGCGGGCCCGGACCTGGCTCCAGGTGGGGGGAGGTGTCGTGGCCGACTCCGACCCGGAGGCCGAGTACGCCGAGAGCCTGGACAAAGCGGCCTCGGTGCTGCGAGCTGTGTCTGCTACCGAGTGCCTGCCGGGGCTGGGACGCCGGGCATCTGGAAGAGCGAGTCTTCCATCGGAGAGTTGAACTTGACCTCGATGACGTCGGATTCGAGGATGATACGGTTGGAGCGCCATCTTTCCTCGTGGTACGGGAACAGGATCCCATCCACCGGACGGTAGCGCTCGTACCTCACCATCTTGTCGGTGGCGCCCCAGGGGCTCTCGTACTCTGCAGAGACTTCGAGCAGGTTCGTGTTGACGTCGAACATCAGCTCCCGGGTGTAACCGTTCTTCCGCGCCTTGACCACGTGCGCCAGCTTCCCCGGGATCTCCTGGGAGATGTTGAAGTAGGTCAGCTCGGCGTCCAGGTAGTTGGCCGGCACGTCCATCTCCTTAAGCCCGTCCAGCATCGCCGCGGTCAGCGTAGAGCCTTTCTCGCGCGGTCCCGATCCGTCGTCGATCCAGGCCCGCTGGCCGTCGAGGATCTCGATCGTCTTTCGTCCCGGATAGATGACCTCCTTGCGCAGCTTGTCGGGCCTCTTGAAGTGAATGAGGATGGTGCCCTCACGCGGGTCGGGGTACTCGTGATTGACGACCTTGCGCTTGACGTAGATCGTCTTTCGTCCGAGGATCGCTTCTTCGCCCCCCAGGGCCTTCAGTCCCGCCTTGAGCACTTCGAGCGCCTTGGGATCCTGCTGGGCCGTAGATCCGGGGGCCGGACGCCAGGGGGCAGCGCCGGCCGGCTTCTGCTGGGTGATACCGGCGTTGGGATCGGCAGGGGAGGCCGACGCCGACGCCAGGGCGCAGGGACCCTGGCCCGCCGCCGCGAAAAGTGAAGCCGCCGAGAGGAGCGCGCGCGCGAGCCGGCTTGATGACATGACTTCGTGTCTTTCTTAATCCAGGGTTGACGTCCTGATAGCATAGCGCCTGCCTCGGCCTGCATCAAGGCGCGCGGGCCGCCTCCGGCCGGTCTGATATAATCGCCCGCGTTCTGGTTCCCACCCGCGCCGTCAAAGAAGAGGTTGCGTGACCGAAGCAGGCCTCGCGCTCGTGTTGACCACCATCATCACGGCCATCGTCCACACGCTCATCCCGGACCATTGGCTGCCCTTCGTTCTCGTGTCGAAGGCGGAGGGATGGAGCGATCGCCGCGCCGCCACGCTGACGGCCCTGTCGGGAACCTTGCACGTCACGCTCTCGATCGCGCTGGGGCTGGCGGTGCCGATCCTCGGCAAGGGTGCTCAGGCCGCCGTGGAAGGGGTGGGAGCGCGGCTGGAGGCGGCCTCGGCGTGGCTGCTGATTCTCTTCGGGATCGCCTACATGCTCTGGTTCCTGTTCAAGGGCGGCCATGTCCATTCCTTCGGGATCCATCCGCATCACAATCCGGGAGATCCCGAGCCGCCCCGGACTCTCGGCCTGCGGCTGAAGGACCTATCCGGCTACTCGCTGACGTTCGTCGTGGGGTTCAATCCCTGCATCCTGGTCATTCCATGCATTTATGGAGCGGCGCAGATCAGCGGGTTGACGCTGGCCGCCGTGACGCTGTCGTTCGCCGTCAGCACCGTTGTTTCGATGGTGGCGGTGACCATGCTGGGACGCCGCGGCACGCTCAGGCTGACCAGCCCATTCTTGACGCGCTACGGCGAGGCGCTCAGCGGCGGACTCATCGCTCTGACCGGCCTCGCCCTCCTGCTGGCCGACCTCTGAGCCGGGCGGCGGGCTTCGTCACCGTGGAGGCATGACATGGAGGTTTACCGCATCAGACCCCTGAAGGAACAGGACATCGAGTCGATCATCGCGATCGACGCGCTGCTGACCAACAGCTCGGGCCCGGATCGCGCCGGTTTCTGGCGCGGCCTGCTGTCTCTGTACGCCGAGCCGCCTTCCGGCGAGTCGGCCGTTCCTCAGTCGCCCTGCCTGTGCGAGGTGGCGGAGGCAGCGGGCGATCAGAGCGCCCCTCCCGGCGCCGTCGCGGGCTTCATCATCGGCGATGTCCAGTCCTGGCAGTTCGGCATCCCCCGCCGCGGCCGCATCGTGGCGATCGGGGTGCACCCTTCACACCGGCGGCGCGGTGTGGCGACGCTTCTCGCGGGGTCGCTGCTGAAGACGTTCCGGAAGATGGGTTTGCCCTTCGTTCACTGTCTGGTGCGACCTGGGGATCCGTTGGGTGATCTCTTCAGGTCCCTGGGCTTCAGCTCATCGGACTTCACGCTGCTTGAGAAGCCGCTTTGACGATGATTTCCATTGACGCCCATCCCCCGCATCTCCTACCATGCGAGGGCTAACAGGGTGGTGAGCCACATGACTGCAGGTTCGGCGACTGGTGCGCGTAAAGGCGCCTCCCGGAATGTCGACTTCGGCCGGCAGGACGGGGTTTCGGCTTCCTCCGGCACCACACTGGTCCGCGGAGGGACTATGTCGGATTCCATCTTCCTGAACGGGCTCTTCGTTGACGGCCGCGAGAAGGCCCTCGTGCCGCTCCACGAACACGGCCTTCTCTACGGCGACGGTGTATTCGAGGGGATTCGTGCCTACAACGCCAGGATCTTCCGGATGCGGGATCACATGGACCGGCTGTATCACTCGGCGCGGGCCATCATGCTCGAGATCCCCTACAAGAAGGAGGAGCTCAACGAGATCCTCCTCGAAACAGTGCGGCGCACGGGCCTCGACGACGCCTACATCAGGCTGATTGTGACGCGTGGGCCCGGCGATCTCGGCATCGACCCGCGCAAGTGCCCGAAGCCGGCCGTCTACATCATCGCGAGCGCGATCGCCCTTTACCCCAAGGAGAAATACGCCAAGGGACTGCGGTGCACGATCGCCTCCACGAGGAGAAACCGTCCAGACTGCCTGAACCCTCAGGTGAAGACGCTGAACTACCTGAACAACATCCTGGCCAAGATCGAGGCGATCCAGTCGAATGTTGACGAGGCCATCATGCTCAACGAGGCCGGCTACGTGGCGGAGGGCGCCGCGGACAACATCTGGGCCGTGCAGGACGGCACCCTCATGACGCCGCCGACGCACGTCGGCATTCTGGAAGGGATCACGCGCAAGGTCATCATGGAGATCTGTGAGGAGCACCACATCCCGTGGCGCGAGAAGAACATGGTCGTGCACGATCTGATCAAGGCCGACGAGATCTTCCTTTGCGGCACGGGAGCGGAGCTGATTCCGGTCGTCGAGATCGACGGCCGAGTCGTCGGCGACGGGAAGCCCGGGCCCGTGTACCGGCGGATGCTCGAGTTGTTCCGCGAGAGGACCAAGACTGACGGGGTCCCGTTTCGCTGAAGCGAGGAACCTCCCGCAAGGCTCACCGCCATGGAGACGAAGGAGCTCAAGGAGTACGTTCCCGGCCTGGCTGGGGTGCCCGCCGTCAGGTCGAAGATCAGCTACATCGACGGCTTCAAGGGGCTGCTGGCCTACCGCGGAATTCCCATCGAGCAGCTCGCCGAGAACGGGAACTTCACCGAGACGGCCTACCTCCTGATCCACGGGAAGCTCCCCACCGAGCCGGAGCTTTCAGCCTGGAACGAGGAGCTGTCCGCTCACCGCCGGATCAAGTACCAGGTCCGCGATGTCATGAAGGCGCTGCCAGAGGGCGGCCACCCGATGAAGGCGCTGCAGGCGGGCACGGCCGTGCTCGGGATGTTCTACCCCTCGACGGGGGAGGGGTTCTACCCGGCCGGCGCGGGTTCAGCCGAGGTGGCGGCCCGCGCCCACCAGCGCGAGGCGATCGCCCGGCTGATCGCCAAACTCCCCACTCTGGTGGCCGCGTTCCATCGGACACGCAGGGGCGACGACCCGATCGAGCCGCGCGACGACCTCGACGTGGCCTCCAACTTCCTGTGGATGCTCTCGGGTAAAGAACCCGATCCTCTTGCCGCGCGCATCCTCGATGTCTGCCTCATCCTGCACGCCGAACACACCATCAACGCCTCCACGTTCAACGCCTTGGTGACCGCCTCCACGCTGGCCGATCCGTACAGCGTCGTCTCCGCGGCGGTGGGGACGCTGGCCGGAGAGCTGCACGGCGGCGCCAACGAGCGTGTCCTCGCGATGTTGCGCGAGATCGGATCGGTAGACCGGGTGCTCGCATACGTGGACCAGAAGATCGCCGCGGGGCAGAAGATCATGGGCGTCGGCCACCGCGTGTACAAGACGAAGGATCCGCGCGCGACGATCCTCCAGGAGCTCACCGTGTGCCTCTTCGAGAAGCTGGGCAGCACGCCCCTGTATGACATTGCGCTGGAAGTGGAGCGCGTCGTGGCCGACCGGCTGGGGGCGCGGGGCATCTACCCCAACGTAGATTTCTACTCCGGGATCGTCTACGACAAGATGGGGATCCCGA
Source organism: Acidobacteriota bacterium (assembly GCA_045402695.1). GTDB lineage: Bacteria > Acidobacteriota > Polarisedimenticolia > JACPZX01 > DASXTC01 > JAWPNA01. Next base: position 16,356 of record JAWPNA010000480.1, on the reverse strand, counting down.
TCGACCTCTTCACTCCCATCTTCGCGATGTCCCGGTGCGCGGGGTGGCTCGCCCACTGGGTCGAGCAGCTAGAAGACAACAAGCTGTTCCGCCCGACTCAGATCTACATAGGCGAGCACGGCCTCTCGTACATCCCGATGGCCGAGCGAGCCTAGCCCGCATCACTCCGGGGCCCTTGATTCCGGTGTCCGCTCGATCGCGGCGGGACCTGCAGGGAGCGCCGTGCGGCGGTATCGCCCCAGAGCCTGCGCCAGTTTGATCCTGAGGGCGTCGGCGACCGCCGAGGGCAGGTGGCGCGCGACGCTCACGGTGCTATCGGCCGTGAGATAGGTCACATGCACGGGGATGCGGCCGGCGCGTAACCCGAGCTCGCGCGCGATCAGGAACATCTCGATGTCGGCGAGAAACCGCCGCGTGCGGAGGCGCGGCATGATCGCCATCGCCGCGCGGCGCCTGAACCCCTTCAACCCGCATTGAGTGTCTCCGATGGGAAGCCGGTAGAGAACGCGCACGCAGAGGTTGAAGACCGCGGAAATCCTGCCGCGCCAGAGGACGTGCCTGGCGGCGGTCGGGAGCGTGTGGGTCCTCGAATCGGTGAGGCGTCGGTCTCCTACGACCAGGTCGAGACCGCCGGGCCCGCCATCGCCGTCCGACAGGGCCTGGGCGGCGCGGTCGAGGTCATCAAGCGCATAGGAGAGGTCCGCATCGGTCACGATCACGATCAGGCCGCGGCTGGCCAGCACGCCGGCCCTGACGGCGCCTCCCTTGCCCGCGTTGCCCATCATCGCCAGCACGCGCACGCGGGGATCCGTGCTTGCCACGGCCAGCGCCTCTGCCGCCGTCGCATCCGAGCTTCCGTCATCCACCACGATGATCTCCCAGCTCTTCCACGCGCGGGAGCGTGTCGCCCCGTAATCGAAATGGGCGCGAAGCGCGCTCAAGGATCGCGCGATCGTCCTCGCTTCGTTGTAAGAGGGCAGCACGACCGACAGATCTACCATGCGACCACGTACGCGTCGTCCCCGCCGGGATACTTGATGACCTTGCGTACCTGGATCCCTGCAGGCAGCTCGACATCGGGTTGCATGACGAATATCGGGTTGCGCCGGTTGGGAATCCTGCCTCCTCTGTAGAAGACGTCCTCGTCGAACAGATACCTGGTGCGGGAGAAGCGGTGTTGCTGGTATTCCTGCGGCGGGAAGGCCGAGTAGAAGAGAAAGTGGCTCTGGGGCTCGTCGGTCATGCGCTGGACGTAGATGCTGTCATGGCCGGCCTGGACCTCTTCCAGGTACCGGTACAACTGCTTGAGGCCGTATTGCCAGTCGGGCGCCGAGTAGATGGGGTACTCGACGAAATAATGATGGAAGTAGCCGGCGGTGGAGATCGCCGCGACCGCCACGATCGCCGCGAGCAGGGCGCGTCGGACAAAAGCGCGCTGGCGTGACGGTGCGCCACCTTCGACGGTTAGCAGTGCGGCCCCGATGCCGGCGACGGCGAAGACGCCCGGCTGCATCGGGATGGAGCGGACCGCGTGGCGCGGATCCATCGTGAGGGAGGCGGCGACTGGAGATGAGATCAGCCACCACAGCAGGAAGATGCCGGCACGTGACATCGAGAGCACGCAGGCGGCGCCACCGATCAGCAGCAGGGCCACGTCGTGCGGGTGCAGCATGCCATGGCTCCTGACGGAGTGGCGCATGATCGGGTCTCCATCGGTGAGCAGGAAGCCGGGCGAGAAGTACGAGAGGTAGTTCTGCGTCACCGCCACGGCCGCTCGCGCGGCCCCGCCCACCTTCACATCGGGGCGCGCCATGATCGACACCTCGCGGAAGCGAAGCCCACCCTGGTCGGTCAGCGCGAACCAGAGGATGGGAAGCGCCAGGACCGACAGCGCCAGGGCGGCCACGGCGGTGGCGCGCCGGGAACCGGCGATTCGCCGCCAGTGAGTGGCCAGAAAGCCCGCTGCCAACAACGGCATCGCGAGCCGCGCGATCGAGTAGGTATACAGCGAAGCGCCTAGCAGCAGCGCGCCGGAGGTCAACAACCCGGCGCTCACTTGTTCGGCATCACGATCGAGAGCTCGCGCGATCAGCCAGAACGCCGCGGCGAGGGCCAGGGGCAGCAGGCTGGCCTGGAAGGCCACCCTGCTCAGGTGGAACGGCCAAGGAGAGCAGGCCATCAGCAGCGCGGAGGCCACCCCCGCGCGCGGGGCCAAGCGATTCAGAAAGCCCGGCGCTGATCTCAGTATCGCCGCCGTCATCAAGCCGGTCGCAGGCACGGCGAGCGTACCCGCGGCGGCGGCCACGAAACGGGCGGCGAACGCGGTCAGGCCGAACGCCCAGACGGGGAGGATGGTGGCGTAGATGTAAAGAGGTTCGCCCCACCCCTTCCCGAAAACGTCGAAGAACAAGGGCCAAGCCGCACCGCGACTGTCCATTCCCGTCAGCAGGAGGCAGTATGCCTCGTAGCCGCTGAATGCCTCATCGCAATAGACGGAGATCGGGACGGAGTCGAGGCGGAAGAAGCGCAGCGCTCCGGCCAGAAGTGTCGCCGACAGAAGGCCCACGACGAAACCACGCCGCGTTTTCCGCATCCGCGAGCGAGTCTACCATAGAGGCATCGTGCTATAGTTCGGCGCGATCCGGGACATCGTTTCTTTCCTCCGGACCGCTCTGTGGGAGAGCACATCATGAGCCGATTCCATGCCCTGATCCTCATCGCCGTCCTGGGCACGGCCGGAGCTGGCGCCGCCGGCGTGCCGCCTGGGGCGCCACCCCTCGTCAGCGCTGGCAGCGATCGTTCGGATATCGCCGTCACCATCTACAACGACAACCTGGGGCTCGTGAAAGAGACGAGAACATTATCGCTCGGCTCCGGGCGGACCGAGCTGAGGTTCATGGACGTGGCGGCGCTGATCGACCCGCGAACGGTGCACATGCTCAGCGTGACCGCTCCGCGCGCGCTGCAAGTGCTGGAGCAGAACTACGAGTACGATCTGATCTCCCCCGAGAAGCTCCTCGACAAGTTCATCGGACGGAAGGTGACCTTGATGTTCGCGGGGCCGGATGGTGACGCGGCGCCGGAGAAGCGCATGGAAGCGACTCTGGTGAGCACGACGGGAGGAAGGGTGTACGAGATCGGGGACGAGTTTCACGTGAATCCGCCCGCCCGCGTGATTCTCCCCGAGATACCCGGCGGGCTGATCAGCGTCCCGACGTTGGTCTGGCTGCTCGACAACTCGGGACCGGCCTTGCACTCGGTCGAGACATCGTATCTGACGGGAGGCCTCTCCTGGTCGGCCGACTATGCGAGCGTGGTGAGCGCCGACGACGCGAAGGTGGATCTCTCCGGTTGGGTGACGATCGACAACGCGAGCGGCGCCACGTACGACGACGCGAAGCTGAAGCTGGTGGCCGGCGACATTCATCGGGCGCAGCCCGAGCTGAAGGCAGCCGTGCAGCGCATGGAGATGGCCATGGCGCCGGCGCTGCCTGCGATGGCCGAGGAGGCGTTCTTCGAGTACCACCTCTACACGGTGGATCGACCGACCACGCTGAAGGACAGGCAGACCAAGCAGATAGCCCTGATGGAGGCCTCCGGCGTGCCGGTCAAGAAGATTTACCTGTTGACCGGGGAGGCTTCCTACTACCAGGCGCGACTCGGCCAGCTCGGGACCGACCTGAAGGTGGCGGTGAGCCTGGAGATGGAGAACTCGCAGAAGAACGGGATGGGGATGCCGCTGCCCCGGGGGGTCGTCAGGCTGTACAAGAAGGACAGCTCGGGCAGTCTTCAGTTCATCGGCGAGGACGGCATCAAGCACACGCCCAAGGATGAGAGGATCACCGTCAAGGTGGGCGACGCCTTCGACGTGGTGGCCGACCGGACACAGGTGGACTTCCGCGCCGTCAGCGCCGCCCGCTACGACGCCGAGGCAGAGTTCGAGATCAAGATCCGTAACCACAAGGACGAGCCGGTCACAGTCACGGTGAGGGAGCCGGTGCCGGGCGACTGGAAGGTGCTGACCAGCACGCACACCGCCGCGAAGCGCGACGCTCACACCATTGAGTTCTCGGTGCCGGTCGCCAAGGATGGCGAGTCTGTCCTGCGCTACCGCGTCGCGGTGGACTGGGGCGGGTAGGCACAACTCTCGGGGAGACGATGCGGCCCGTTGCCCGGCGGCTTCAATCTCTCAACAACAGGGTCTTCAACCGGATCACCCGCGATCAGATGCGGGCGGCGCTCGTGTCTCTCGGCCTCTCCGCCGGCGACACGGTGTGGGCCCACGTCTCGATGCGTCGGATCGGATTCGTGACCGGCGGGCCCGCCGAGGCGGTGGGAGCGATACTCGATGTCATCAAGGACCAGGGCACGCTGATGCTGCCCGCGTTCTCGCGATCGGATCCGTCGAAGATTGATCCCACGGATCTTTTCGACGTGGCCGCGACACCCTCCGGTTCGGGCCTGCTGTCTGAGGCGGCGCGGCACCTACCCGGGGCGCGCAGGAGTCGTCATCCCGTCGCCTCGGTCGTGGCGATTGGCGCGCGGGCTGACGAGCTGGTGAGCGGACACGAGAACTCCGCCACTCCCTTCGGCCCAGACACGCCATTCGGAAGGCTGGCCAGGATGCAGCCGAAGCTGCTCCTGGTGGGAGCGCACCTGGGGGGTGTGATCTACCATGTCCAAGATCGAGTCGGCTTCCCGAACCTCTACAGCTCAAGGCCCGCCAGGTTCGACGTGCGCGACGAGACTGGGAGACATCAACAGGTTCCAAGCCTGGTGCCGCGCTCGGACGTTCCACCCGTGGTGATCCTTCCGGGCAGCCGCCCCGAGAACCGCGATTACATCCTGGTGCCCGACTACGCGCTCATGTTTCCTCCTGAGCGGGAACGGCTCGTTCTGGAAGCCGGCTACATGCGGTTCAATCGAAGCCGCTTCCTGGGCAGGCGCGAGAGACTCCAGGCCAGGGGGATCCTGAAGCTCGGCCAGGTCGGATCGGCAGAGGCGGCGTTGTTGGACGGGGTCCGGATGCTGGACCAGATCGCCAAGGATCTGTCCTGGGACATCAACCGCTTCAAGGAGGAGTACGATGCCGAGCAGCTCTCGGGGCTGAGTCTGCCCGTCCTCTGAGAGCACACGTGGGCGGTCATCGACCCGCGGGCCCGAGTTCATATGTGTCGTACAAATCCCCCACACCGATCCTGCGAAAGGAAAACCGCCCTGCCTGGACCTGATCGGGGTCCGCATCGGCAAGCCGCACCAGCGTGAAGGGGGCCCGTCCCTTGCCGCCATCAGCCCCGCCGCGGACGCGTCACCCGGACGCGCCGTGGCGGCGGCTCGGGCCAGAAGAAGTGCCGCGCAGGCGAACAGGAGAACACAGAGAGGCTCGGGACCGAAATAGAGGCTCTGAGCGTAGGAGCGGTGGATCGGCACGAAAGTCATGAGGCTCGGCATGACGGCGATCAGCAGCGCCGACAGCCTCCCCTCTGTGGAGCCGAGGGCCCTTCGGGCGAGGCCGCGGCGGGAAAGACCAGTGCCGCGCCGAAGACCGCGGAGGCGACGCGGCTCGCCACCACGAGGTTCGAGAATACCAGTCCCAGCGACGCAATCGGGAGCGCGGGCAGGGGGGGAAGGCGATCTGCGGCAGACCGTTCATCCGGAAGCCCTCTCCGGAAACCAGGCTGCGCGCGATGAGAGGGTAGAATGTCTCGTCCAACTCGAGAAAGTCGCCTCGAGCGGAGAGCAGGAGCAGCCTCAGCAGCAAGGCAGCAACAAAGATCGCACCCTGAGTTTTCGGGTCGTCTTTCAAGGCGGCCGGCGGCACGGGCTGTATTGTACGCCTCCATCCGTCACTTTTCGCCCACTGTCCACAATAAACGGAAATCCGTACCCCTCGGGCATCACATGCCCGGAAGCGTCCGGTGGAGCCGCTGCGTATAACTGATTGTCGCAGCGCGCGATGGCGCAACACCCATCGAGGGCGACACCGGTCCGCGCGGCTGGCATCCAGCGTGCATTGACTCCGCGCCAGAGAGAGTGAACGAGGGCCCCGAGAGAGAAGGACAAGGGATCATGGGACGGAACGGCCACCGCTCAGGCAGGAGGAAGCCATGAACAACCTGAGAGAGAGCCTGGAGGATCTCATGCAGGTCAGCGCGGAGAAGGTCCTGGCCGAAGGAGATTCACCCGAAGGAGCCCAAGCGCTCGCCCGTGTAACCCTGTTGCTGGCGATGATCGACCGTCTCGACGCCAGCGAAACACCCTGGGCGGATTGTGATCTGATCCCTGCCCGAGTTCCTCTCTTCACGTCACTCGATCGCACCTCCGATACCGCCCTGCCGCACTAGCCCGCTTCTCATGAGATGCACGAGACCTTCCGGACCGCGCGCAGGAGCTGGTCCGCGCCGAACGGCTTCTGCAGGAAGCCGGCGGCGGTCGATTTCAGAAAATTGAGCACCGCTTGCTTGGACGTGAACCCGGTCATGAAGATCGTGCGCGACTCGAGGCCGGGAGAGATTCGTCCCAGCTTGGCCAGCAGGAGCACGCCATCCGCGTCGGGGAGGATGAGATCGACAATCGCTAGGTCGTAGCGGATCCGTCCGGCTTTGAGCAGGGCGCCCTGGCTGCAGGTGGCGGTGTCCACGCTGAAACCCTCCTTTTCCAGCACGACACCCATCATCTCGAGCAGACCGGGGTCATCGTCCACGACCAGGACCTTCAGGGCGCTCCCGCTGTGGGAACCCGGCGCCGTCCGTGCTCGTCCGCTGGTCTCCCCTTTGCTCTTCACGAGGAGGGAATCTATCGGTCCAGGGAGGTCTGTCAATCCCGGCAGGCGGACGGGCGCCCTTGACGCGGCAGGGAGATGGCCGTAAATGTCAACGTGCGTGAAACGACCGCGCCCCGTCCGAAACGGCATACAGGCGCGCGTTACTCACCAACATTTCGTGCAGATTCTTCTATCCGCAAGACAACGCTGTAGTTGCGATTCATCCGCCCGCATCTGACGCGCGAAGGCATCATTGAATGTAGCAAGGGCCTGAAGCCTCCAGCGATCCAGAAGACCACCCAACCTCTCTGAAATCAATGTCTTAGATCCGATGTGTCTTGGGCGCGCGCCTGGTCTCGTGCCGGCACGTCCCTTGCTCATCATGGACTAGTCCGGGGGGAACGCCACACCAACAGCTCATGGGCAGCCGCGGGATGTTGAGGTTCCGCGAGGGGGGTGGCCCCGTATTCGTGCATCCATGGCGAAAACCCCGCCGGACGCCGGCTCTGACGTGGAGAGAGCGCGGCATCCTAGCCGTCCTCAAAGCGCTGGCGCCCGCCCTGATGTTCCAAACCGAGGTCCGGCCCCAGCATGAACAAGGCCCCTCACGCACGCACAAGTTCCGCGCTGAGCCGCTACCTGTCCGACATCCGTGCCTACCGGCTTCTCTCGAAGGAAGAGGAACTCCAGATCGGCCGGCGCATCGAAAGCGGCATGCGAGAGAGCCAGGACGAGCTGGTCCTCTCGAATCTCGGCTTCGTGGTGAAGATTGCAAGCGAGTATCAGAACATGGGGATGGCATTCGAGGATCTCCTCAACGAGGGCAACATGGGGCTGATCCACGCAGCGGCCCGATACGACCACCGGAAAGCCATCAAGTTCATCACGTACGCTGCCTGGTGGGTCAGAAAGTCGATCCTGAAGGCCCTGGCGGAACAGGCCTCGATGATCCGGGTCCCGAGCTACCAGCGGAAGAAACTGGCCCGCCAGAAGGCCCAAACCGAGGCGAGCCGGGCGCAGCATCGTCATGCTCCCGCGGATCCTCCGTGTCACATGTGCGATCAGGAGCCGGCGACCACCCTGTGGTTCCGGTCGGTTTCTCTCGACGATCCGACGACGGCCGATGGACACTCAAGGCTGATCGAAATCCTCGTGGACCAGCGCTGCGAGGATCCCGAGAGGGAAATCATCAGGAGAGAAGATCTCGCGCATCTCGAACGGAGCCTCTCCTGCCTGAACCAGAAAGAGCGCGCGGTCATCAGCCACCGGTTCGGCCTCTCCGGCGGTCGGGTGTTCACGCTGAAAGAGATCGGCGCCGTCCTCGGGCTCAGCCGTGAGCGGGTGCGCCAGATCGAAATGGCCGCGAGATCCAAGCTGCGGACTCATCTGCACCGGACCACCTTGACGGGGATGGTCGAAATCCGGCGCGCGGCCACAGGCAGCCGGACGCGTCGAGTCGCACGCCAACATTCGTTGTAAAAACCCCGCTCTTGCGGCCTTCTCCCCACTCGACTACCATGATGCGGCCTTGTGCACTCCGCGCGTCGCGGGAAGCCGCTGATGCCGTGCATGGTGCGCCGAAGAAAAGTGAAGAGCAAGGCAGGTCCGGCTCTTCCCCGCCCGGCCCGGATCGCCCGACACAACACCTTGCGCATTGGAGGATGTGAGATGAAGGCTCGCTTCACAGTGGCTGGCTTGGGACTACTCCTGATCGACCTGCTCGTGTGCGGGGCGTCGCAGGCCCAGACGACTCAGCCCGCGGTGCGCAATAAGATCACCGATGAGAATCGACTGTTCATGCGATTCATCGAAGACGCCGCAATCGTTCCCTCCTACTGGTTGGAAGGGCAGGGGATCTACCTTGGCAATCAGCCCGCTTTTGTCGAGAACGATGGAAGTGGATCGGAGTCGGGCTCCCTGAGGGTCGGCCCCGTCTTCGCGCTCAACGTGGCGGAGGACTTCGAGTTCGGCGCCCGCATCGGGCTGGTGCGCCGTGACCCGGAAGGCGGCGGCAGCGACACGGGCCTCACAGATCTCGATCTCTGGGGGAAGTTCTCGGTAGTATCCGATCCGGTGAAAATCTCGCTCGGCCTTCTCCTGTCGGCCCCGACCGGCGACGAGGACAAATTCCTCGGCACCGGAGAAACGGACGTCGAGTTCTTCGCCGGCATCCGTAAGGACTTCAGGCATCTCAGCCTTGCGGGCAACGCTGGATTGCGCATCAACCAGGATCCCGGTTTCGGCGATCTCGAGCTCGAGGGCAAGAACTCGATTCTGATCGGAGGAGCCGCGCTGTTCCCCGCGACCGAGAAGCTGGCGCTGACTGCGGAGTGGGCGCTGGAGACGGAGAGATACGAGGGGCTCGACAACGATTCCCGGCTCCTGGGGGGCTTCGAGTTCAAGCCCGGCGAGGGGATGATGATCAGGGGAGCGCTGGGCGGCGGTCTCTCCAACGGGTCGGCCGACATCCATCTCCAGGGATCGGTTGTCTGGCTCTTCTGATGTGCAGCGCCGGCACGTGGCACCGGCCAGGTAGGTGGTTCCGCTAATCATGTTTCCACGCAAGTTATTGAAATATAACAACTTAAACGCCTAGAAAAAAACCATTTCGGGCCTTACGGTGGGAGGGAATGTGCGGTATATTTCGGGCACCCCGGCCAGAGCGGTTCACCCTCTTCTCCCCAGCGTGTTGGAGCCAGGGGCCCCGAGAGCGGGCACTTGGAGTGGGCTGCTTTGCGGGAAGCCGGGACGAGCGTTCGCGGGTGCCGGGCATGGCGGAAGTCGAGATCAGAAGGCGTCTCCAGCGGCTGACCGGCAAGGTCATCTCGCTGACCGTGACGAACAACCGCTCCTCCATGGTGTACGTCACGCCGGGCAGTTGGGGGTTGGTGAATGTCCGCGTCCACCACATGTTCCTGGACGCCCCACCCGACGTCGTGCGAGCCTTGGCACAGTTCATCTGCAGGCCGACCCAGGCGTGCCACAGGGAACTTAACCGCCACATCCGCGCCAACGCGCACCGCATCGGCGGCAGGCCGCGCTATCGGGTTTCCATCAATCTCTCCCACCGGGGATTCCACTTCGATCTGAGAGAAGTGTACGACCGCCTGAACCGGCGATACTTCGACGGAAGGCTCCGGGTGGCGATCACGTGGGGGAAATCGAACCAGAAACACAGGCGCTACTCGATCGACTTCGGGTCCTATGACAAGGCAAGGCGTATCATCCGCGTGAACCCGTCGCTCGATCGCTCATTCGTCCCTGGTTTCTTCGTGGACTACATCGTGTATCATGAGATGCTGCACGCGTCGATCGGATTCAGGGAGGCGCCGAATGGAAGGCGAAGTCTCCATTCCCCGAGGTTCCGCCACGAAGAGCGGCAGTTCCACTTCTACAGATCCGCCCTGCGCTGGGAGAGCGCCAACCTCTGGCGGTTCCTGCGCGCAACCTGAAATCGATCCGCTGCTCCGGCAGCGCGTCGAGAGGGGTTTGCCCCAGGATGCGATGCGCCGTCTTTCGGGAGATGTCTGCTGGCTCCTCTGGGAACGTGCCCGGCGCTGCCTCGCGGATGGGGAAGCCGTGATGAGCTTCTCCTCGCGCGACATCCGCGCCGAGCTGCTCGGCATGGGTCACTCCGAGAATCAGGTCACCGAGCAGGAAGTGCGCCTAATCCTGAGGCGCCTTCTGGAGATGGCTCGCGGTCAGTGACCCGACGCGCGCGCGCCTGACCGTATCCTGAACACGACGATAAACACCGAATGAAGACGGACAACACCGACAGCCGCAACACGCCGCCGGGGCTGGCTTTCCGCGGGCGCGCGGCGCATCTTAGCCGGCGCTGGTCTCCGTGCGCACAGGTGTGCGCGGAGGCACGATCAACGCCTCTCTCGACGGTCGAGCCACGCAGCGGCCGAGGAAACGTATGGAAAGGCTCAGCAGGCTCACCCAGATCAGGCAAGCCGAGCGGGAAGGGCTTCGCGCCGAGCAACTCACCCTCGTTCTCAACATTATCAAGCAGGCCTCGCGGTCTCTCGACCCGGCCACATTCTTCAGGCTGTTGGTGGACACCATCTACCGGGAAGTCAAGACATTTTCCCATGTAAGCATCTTCGAGCATGATCCGGGGCGCGGCTGCATCAAGGCCATGGCGATTGCCGGAGAAGGAGAGAAGGACACCGCGCTAACGGGCCTTCTGGCGCCTGCCGGGGCCCTCGCCCATGTGCTTCGGACGGGCGCGGCCTACATGTCCAACAACCTTCAGCGCGAAGCGCGCGGCGCATCCCCGATGGCGCCCTTGAGCCGCGCGGCGCTGTGCATTCCGATCAGGACGGGAGAGCGCACCATCGGCCTGCTGAACATCGAAAGCCGCCAGACGGAAATTTTCACGCCCTCCGATGTGGCTTTGTTTGAAATCCTGTGCGAGCACCTTGCGAACTTCTTGCAGGGCGTCAATCTATATGAGGAAGTCCGTCGCAAGAGCGTCAAGATCCAGCGCATAACGGAAATCTGCAGGAAAGTGTTCGAGGCTCCACACCTCGATGAGGCGCTTCAGATCGCCGTTCGCTGCGTCGTGGATGAGTACGGCTACTACTGCGCGTGCGTGGCGATTCTCTCCGACGACGGCCGGCACCTCGTGCATCGGGCTCACCACGCGCAAGTCGAGATCGAAGTGCCGCAGGGCTACAGACAGGAAGTCGATCGCGGCATCGTCGGCCGGGTAGCGAGGGACCGGCGCACCGTCTGCTGCAACGATACGTCAGTCGAGCCGGACTACGTCGGCCTTGTGGGCGGCGTTCTAGCCGAGCTGTGCATCCCGCTTCTCGCCGGCGAGACGCTCGTGGGTGTCCTGGACGTCAACGCCCGGGAACTGAACGCGTTCGACAGTGAGGACGTGAGCCTCATGGAAACGCTCGGGGGGCAGCTTGCCCTCGTGATGGAAAAAGCCCGGTACCTCCAGCAGACCGAGGAGACGCGCGACTATCTCGAGAACCTGATCGGCGGCGCGGGCGACGGCATTCTCGCACTCGACATCGACGGAAGGATCGTCCGGTGGAACCAGGGGATGGAGCGCCTCACGGAGTACCGCGCGGGCGAGATCATCGGACGGTCGTTTCTCGATCTCCCGGCGCCGGACAGCCTCGAGAAGACGATGCAGATCGTGGAAAGGGCGAAAGACGGGGAGATCATCCAGGGGGCCGAAGAGCGCATGCTGCGGCGGGACGGCGTGACGGTCGACGTGGCACTCACCCTCTCGCCGATCAAAGGCCCCGGGACGGACCCGGGAGGCGTCTCGGTGATCGTGCGCGATTTGACCGAACGCCGCCGCATGGAGTCAAGCGTCAGGGTGATGCATCGCCAGATCCTGGAGTCCGAGGAGAAGTTCATCGACATGGTGGAGAAGGCCCATGACGCCATCTTCCTGGTGGACGCGAGCACCGGCGGCATCCTGCAGGCCAACGCCATGGCTGAGACCATGACCGGACTGAGCCGATCGGAGTTGATCGGCCGCGCGGTGACCGATCTGCATCCCGCGGAGGAGCGGGGCCGGGCGAGCCGTCACTTCGATGACACCGTTGGCCTCGGCGCGGGCCCCAGCATCGAGCTGACTCTATCGAGAGGCTCGGGACCGCCCCTGTCAGTCGAGGTGACCTCGAGCGTCTTGCGGTACGCTGAACCGAAGCTCGTGCAGTGGTTCTGCCGTGACATCAGCGATCGGCGCCGAGCGGAGAAGGAGAAGGAAACCCTGCAGATTCAGCTCCTGCAGACGGAGAAGCTCTCGGCGCTGGGACAGCTCATCAGCGGCGTGGCACACGAGCTCAACAACCCGCTGACGGGGGTGATCGGCTACTCGCAGCTCCTGAGTTCCCAGGAGTGCGATGAGAAGATCAAGCGGGGCCTCGAGAAGGTCTACTCGGAAGCCAAGCGATGTCACCGGATCGTGCAGAACCTGCTGACTTTCGCCCGGAAGCACAAGCCCGAGAAGCAGCCCATCAGCATCAACGATATCATCGAAAGCACCGTGGAGCTGCGCTCCTACCAGCTCCGCGTGGACGACATCGCCGTCGAGATGAGTCTCTCGAAGGATCTGCCGCCCACGCTGGGGGACTTCCATCAGCTCCAGCAGGTCTTCATGAACATCATCATCAATGCGCATCAGGCCATGAAGGAGATCGACCAGCCAGGCGTGCTGTCGCTGAAATCGATGAGTGATGCGGGGATGATCCGCGTGGAGATATCGGACAATGGTCCGGGCATCCCTGGCGAGCACGTGAAGAGGATCTTCGATCCGTTTTTCACCACGAAGCCAACCGGCCAGGGCACGGGCCTCGGCTTGTCGATCTGCTACGGCATCATCGAGCAGCACGACGGCAAGATCTACGTGGAAAGCGCGCCTGGCGGAGGGACCACTTTCAGCATCGCTCTCCCCGTGGTCAGGCAGGAGGCCGCCACTCCGATGTCGGGGACAGGGGCATCCATGCCGTACGGCCGGCGGGGAGAGGATCGCTCGCGGGGCGGGCCGGCGAGACTGCTCGTGGTCGACGACGAGCAGGCGATTGTGGACGTGCTGTGCGAGGCCCTGCGGGCCGGAGGACATCGGGTGGACGCAGCGATCAGCGGAAGGCTGGCACTGGAGAGGATCCGGGAAGAGACGTATGACGCCGTCATCACCGATCTCAAGATGCCTGGCATGAACGGCATGGATCTCTTCTGGGAGGTCAGCCGGCTCAAGCCAGAGCTCGCGGTGAGGTTCGTCTTCTCCACAGGAGACATCGTGTCGGCCGAGACGCGCGACTTCCTGGAGCGGGCGGGGAAGCCCTGGGTCGAGAAGCCTTTCGATGTGGACAAAGTCGCCGGTCTGCTCGATGAAGTCCTCGCCGGCCGGGCATGAGCCGGTGGACAATGTTGGGACTTCCGGGTATCTTTACCGCTCACCAAGCCCATTTGGACACGGTGCCCGGAGGTTAAATCGCGATCGTGACTCCGCCGTTTATTCCCGCTCCACCACACCTCAGACCATCCGGGCTGGCCACCGCGCTCTTCGTGCTGTGGATGACCTCGCTGGCGGGAGCGGCGCTCGCTCAGGCGCCCGTTCCCGAGGCGGGCCTCACCGCGGATGAGTGGGCCGCGCGGGCGCGCGAGCTGGCCAAACGTGGATCCATCTTCGAGGCGCTGGAGGACTACGACCACGCGGTGGCCGTGGATCGATCCCGGCTCGACATACGGCTGGAGTATGCCGGGCTCCTGAAATCCTCCGGCTTCTGGCTCAGAAGCGCAGATCAGTACAACGCGATCCTCGCCCTGCAACCCGACCATGTGGACAGCCTGATCGGGTACGGAGAGCTGCTGAACGCCGAATACCAGTTCGCCGCCGCGAAGGAGAGGTTTCTTCGCGCGCTGGAGGTGAGCCCCAACGCGCGCAACCGGGAGAGGGCCCTCGTCGGCCTGGGCGGCGCTCAGTTCGGCCTGGAGGATTTCGCGGGGGCTGCCGGAACATTCACCACCATCCTCGAGGGGCGCCCCGATGCCATGACCGCCCTGGCCTTCCTTGCGATCTCGAGGCGGCGGCTGGGCGAGCTCGACGAGTCCGAGCAGCTCTGGAGCAAGTTCCTCGAGATTCAGCCCGACGCGAGTCGGGCGAAGTTCCACCGGCGTGAGATCCAGGAGCTCAAGCAGGACCTCGATCAGGCACGGCAGGCCGCCCACACCGTGTCGGGCGCCGCCGCATGGGCTCGTCTGGGGGATCTGCTTCGAGCGAAGCCGGATCTCACCGGCGCTACGGAGGCCTACACCGAGGCGGCGCGGCTTGCCCCGCGAGACGCTTCCCTCCAGTTCCGCAAGGGTGCCGTGCTGCGCGACCTGCGGCGCTGGAACGAAGCCGCCTCCAGCCTCTCCGCCGTGGGTGACGACACGGTCTACGGCGCCCTGGCGCTTTACAACCTCGCGTATTGCGCTCGCAGGGCGGGCGACCATGAGTCGGAGATGAAGGCATGGCAGAGAGCGGTCGATCTCAACCGGGAGGATCTCTATGCCTACAGGCGTTACATCGGGTCTCTGAAGACCACGCGCGGGCTCGATCCGGAGAAGGCGCGAGCGGCCGAAGCGGTCACGAAACGGGCCTCCTCGAAGGGTCCGCCCGACGCGCTGCCGTGGGTGAGGCTTGCGCTCGTGGAGGACATGCGTGGGGATAGAGCCGCCGCGCGGCGAGCCGCCCTCGACGCCGTCCGGGAGGACGTCAACGATGTCGGCGCCCAGCGAGTGCTGCGGGAACTGCTCGCCACGGACGAAAGGGTGGGTGAAGCCGCCCTGCGGCAGATCGATGAGGGAGGCGCAAGCCTGTCCCCCGGCGATCGCGCGCGGGTGAAGGGGGCGATCTTCCAGGCGATGGGGCGGGGGCGGGAAGCCGAGGCCGAATTCCTCAGGTCCATGGACCTGGAAAAGGAGGACGCGAGATCTCTTGTCGCCGTCGCGTCGAGCCTGCGGTCCCAGGGCGCGCAAGACAAGGCCATCGCCCTGCTGAGCGCCGCGAGAAACCTGAGGCCCGATTACCGGTACGTCCACCTCGATCTCGCCCTGACCCTGCTCAATGCCGGCAGGGTCGAGGACGCGATCTCGGCAGGGAGGGAGGCCATTCGTCTCGCGCCCGACAATCCGCTGGGCTACTCCATCGTCGGCGCCACGCTGAAGGACAAAGGAGATCTCCAGAAGGCGATCCAGGCCCTCGAGCGCGCCGTGGCCATCGATCCGATGGACGAGATCGGCGCCCCGCGTCTTTTCCTGGCCAAGCTGTACGGGGCGGCGGGGCGCAACGAGGAGGCACGCGCCGTGCTCACGGGGGATCTTCCTCAGGACCCGGGCGAGATCTACCGGATGGTATGGCAGTTCGTGAGGGACAACTATCAAGACCGCACGTTCCATGGTCAGGATTGGGGTTCCTGGCGTGACCGTTTCGAGGGACGCCTGTTCAGCACAGCCGATGCGCTCGGTGCCGCGGCGCTGATGCTCTCGAGCCTCGACGATCGGAACACCCGCCTTCGCAGCGCGGACCAGACGCTCTCATTGCTGTTCTCACCGAGATCGGAGGCTGCGGAGTTCTCGCAATCGGGAGTGGCGCTCAGCACGAGCAGGACGGTGGAGACGCGTCGCCTCGAGGGCAACATCGGGTACATCGCCGTGACAAACCTGAGCGACCCCAAGTTTCCGGTCGAGATGGAGAAGGCCGTGGAAGAGATGAAGAGTACCAGCGGCGTAATCCTCGACTTGAGGGGCAACCAGGGCGGCGCGGACGCCGACGTTTCAAAGATCACCGGGATGTTCGTGAAGCCCGGGACCGAGACGGGCACCATTGTGTCGCCGCAGGGCACGGAGAAGGTCACGGCCGAACCGCCCAGGCCGCAGGTAACCAAGCCTTTTCTCGCCGAGGCCAAGCCGGTGGCGGTCCTCGTCGATCACAATACGGCCTCCTCGGCGGAGAATCTGGCCGGAAGTCTCAGGGAGGCAAAGGGCGCCGTCCTGGTAGGCGAGACGACCTACGGGAAGTCCTCCATCCAGGTGCCCAAGCTGCTTCCGGGAGGGGCGATCGTGCTGGTCGTGGC
>JAWPNA010000316.1:0-8950 GCA_045402695.1 Acidobacteriota bacterium | reverse complement strand
CCGCCGGTGCCGAGCGGCGAGAGAATCTCGTACGGGCCAAGGCGGCTTCCGGTCACAAGGGACATGGCCGGAAAGACTACCAGAAACGGTGAGCTACGGGGAGGATCTTCGTGCCTCAGGCCCCCAGGGCATCAGCAACCGCCTTCGGATTCTCAGCCGCAACCTTCAGAAGGGCGCGCGCCGGCCCTTCGGGGCTCCGACGACCCTGCTCCCAGTTCTGGAGCGTCGAGACGCTGACTCCGATCATCAGCGCGAACTCAGACTGAGACTTGCCCAGCGTGACACGAATGGAGCGGATGTCAGCAGGCCGAAACCGGAAAACCCTGCTCGGACGCGCCTTGCCACGACGGATGCGACCGGCCTGGCGAACACTTCTGACCAAATTCTGAAAATCGCGCGCTCTCACTTGAACTCCTTGCGCACCAGCTGACCGAGCTGCTTTGCCTGTTCGGCCGTCAGGTCGCCTTGTTTCTGCTTCGTGTAGACGAAGAGCATGTAGAATGACTCACTTGACCGATGTCAATAGTAGATGATTCGAGCACCGCCTCGCTTGCCTCGCCCGGGGACCGCCCAACGCAGCTTTCGTAGACCGCCAGTTCCCCGTATCAGGGCCCCCTGCGCAGGTCGCAGAGCCAGAGCGAGCTGAAGAGTGCGGTACTGTTCGTCGACGAGAGCCTCGGTAATCAGTCTCGTGAAGACCGGTGTCTCGACGAAACGCATGCCCTAATATACGCCAGTGACGTATAGATGGCAAGTTGGTGCCTCGTGAGGAAGTACGGGGCTAACGCGGTTTAATGGTCGCTGATCGTGCCTTCGAGTCGCGCCTCCCGCTCGAAACGCTGACGCAGCTCGGGGTTGGCCGAGAGGTGAGACGGGAGCACCTTGACGGCGACAGCGCGGTCCAGCCGCGTGTCACGCGCGCGGTAGACCTCTCCCATGCCGCCGGTGCCGAGCGGCGAGAGAATCTCGTACGGGCCAAGGCGGCTTCCGGTCACAAGGGACATGGCCGGAAAGACTACCAGAAACAGTCGGCCACGGGGAGAATCTTCGTGCCTCAGGCCTTGAGCCCTTCCGACCGCCGGCCTCGGCTGCGCGCCGGTTTCCTGCGTTCGCAATGGCCGCGCTCGGGGATTGACGACAAATGGATTGACATTGGTGGCGAATCACCGTATACGCGCTAAAGTAGAAACATGTGAGAAAGGGGGTGAGAGTTATGTCGATCTTAGGTACGATCGTGCTCGCGTCGACGCTCGCTGTGGCCGGGTTGGCACCTGGGCTCCTGGGGTATGAAGGTCAGCCAGGCAACCAGGGCGGTCATGGCGGCAACGGACTTCAGGGATACGAGGGTCAACCCGGCAACCAGGGGGGACACTGAGTCAACACGCTCTGGCAGGTCGGGCCCCCGTCCTGGTCTGCCGGAGTGATTCCCCGGCCAGTACTTGAGGTTCCCCGCAGACCGGCAGAACCAGACGCCTGGTCCTTCACGTGGCGGCGAGCTTCTCCATCAGGGGGCCGAGCCGGCGGCGGCTCACCTCGAGCTTGGCGCCGTTCTTCAGCGTGACCTCCCCGTTGCCGCCCGGCATCGGGTGCACGTCGCGCACCGCATCCAGGCTCACGATGGCGGCGCGGGAGATCCGGAAGAAGCGGGACGGGTCGAGGCGCCGCTCCAGGTCGTTGAGGGCTGGCTGCATCCAGTAGGCCGCCTCGGCTGTCTGCAGCTTCGTGAGACCGTCCTCGGATGCGAAGCAGAGGACGTCGCTGCTGGGCACTACGCGGTAGTGGGAGCCGGTCTTCGCGAGGAACCGGGCCGGCCAGGCGCCCGCGGATTGCGAGGCCTGATCGAGGGAGGCCTCCTGCCCGGTCGGCGGCAGGTCCCGCAGCCTCTCGACGGCCTCCTTGATCCGCGCGCGGCTCACCGGCTTGAGCAAGTAGTCCACGGCGTGCAGCTCGAAGGCATCCACCGCGTACTCCTCGTAGGCCGTGCAGAAGACGATGCGGGGGCGCGGCGACGGCAGCGACGCCGCCACCTCCATCCCGCCGCAGCCCGGCATCTGGATATCCAGAAAGACCACGTCGGGCTTGAGCCGCAGGATCTCCTCGATCGCCTGCTCGCCGTCCTCGGCCTCCCCGGCGATCTCCACGTCCTCGAAGGGGGCGAGCAACTGGCGCAGCCGCTCCCGGGCGGGCGCTTCGTCATCCACCAGCAGGGCTCGCAGCATCGTCGGGCTTACCTCACCTTGGCCACGACCAGCGTAACATCGTCGTGCGGCTTTACTGCGCCGCGGAAGGTGTCCAGCCCCGCAAGGATGATGTCCAGGATCTCGCGCGCGGTCCGCTGGCCATGGCGCCGCACCAGTTCCTCCAGCCTCCCCTCGCCGAACGGCTCGTCACGCCCGTTCACCATCTCGGTGACACCGTCAGTGAAGATGACGAGGGTCTCGCCGGGCGCCAGCCGCACCAGCTCCTTGCGGTACCGCGCCTTGGGCATCAGCCCGATCACCGTCCCGGTTGGCAGCAGCCGCGCGGCGCGCGGAGTGCCGGCGCCGCCGGTGCCGCCGTCTCTAAAAGGGCGCAGCAGCAGGGGCGGGTTGTGTCCCGCGTTGACGTAGCTCAGCGTCCGTTCCGCGTCGTCATACAACCCGTAGAACAACGTCGCGTACCTGTTGCTGTCGGTGGAGGCGTGCATCACACGGTTGACCTCGGCGGCCAGCATCTCGACCTGCCCGCCGTGCACCGGGGCCAGAGTCTGCACCCGCGCCTGCAGCCCGGCCATCAACAGCCCGGCGTAGAGCCCCTTTCCCGAGATGTCCCCCACGGCGATCCCCAGCCGTCCGCCGTCGATCGGAAGAAAGTCATAGTAGTCGCCTCCCACCTCTTTCGCCGCGCGGCAGGCGCCCGCGTAGTCGAGGCTCGCCATCGCGGGGAGCGTCTGGGGCAGCAGCCGCGCCTGGGTCGCGGATGCCGTCGCCACCTCGAGTGCGAGGCCCTCCCCGGACGGCGCCGACCGGCGCATGCGCTCGAGCGCCCTCGCCAGCCGGTCGCGGCCCAGCGGCTTCAGCAGGTAGTCCAGCGCGTGGTGGTCGAAGGCGTCGATCGCGTACTGATCGAAGGCGGTGCAGAAGATGACCCGCGGCCGCGGAGGCGGCAGCGAGGCGATCACCTCCATGCCGCTTCTTCCCGGCATCTGGATGTCCAGAAAGACCAGGTCGGGTGAGAGCTCCCCGATCCTCTTGATCGCCTCCTCGCCGTCTCCCGCCTCGCCCACGACGCGCACGTCGTCATGCTCTGCGAGCATCCCGCGGAGTCGATCACGCGCCGGCTCCTCGTCGTCCACCAGCAGCGCGCGGATCATCGCGGGGCCGTGGGGGACGGGAGGGGCGGGGGCGGCTCGGCCCGGCTCGTGGTGCTTCCCGCGGTTGCGGCGGCGCCGGCCTGGTCGTGGGTCAGGGGGATCTCGATGCAGACCACGGTCAATCCTCGCGCCCCGTCGCGGCGCGTGTGAAGCGAGGCGGCCTCGCCGAAATAGCCGGTCAGCCTCTCGCGTATGTTCCTCAGACCGTAGCCGGACGACTTGCGAGCGAGGGACCTGCGAGCTTCAGGTGCATCCTCCGGGAAGCCCGGCCCGTTGTCGGCCACCTCGATCACGAGGCGGTCGCCCCTCCGGCGCGCGGCCACCTCGATGGTTCCGCCGGATCGCACCTCGGCGATGCCGTGCTTCACCGCGTTTTCCACCAGAGTCTGCACCATCATGGTCGGGATCTTGAGCGGCTTCACCTCATCGTCCACCTTCACGTCGAACCGCAGGCGCTGCCCGAAGCGCGCCTGCTCCACGTCAAGGTAGGCCTGCACGAACTCCATCTCCGAATCGAGCACCGTCCACTCGGTGTCCGACCCGCGCAGCGTGTACCGGAACACCTCCGCGAGCTGCTCGACCGTGCGGTCGGCCTTCTGAGGGTCCCGGTGTATCAGGCCCGCGATGGCGTTGAGCGCATTGAAGAGGAAGTGCGGGTTGATCTGCGCGCGCAGGGCCTTCAGCTCCGAGCGGCTGGCGTGCAGCGACAGCACCCTGGCCTGCTGTTCCCGCTCCTGCTTCTCCCCTTGCAGCCGCATGTTCTCCAGCATGTAGGCGAACACGTCGGTGAGCGAGCCCAGCAGCGCCGCGTCCTCGCTGAAGAGAGGGACACGGTTTGTCCTCTCCCCGAGACGAATGACGCCTGTGCGCTGCGGGCCCGCGCCGATCGACGCTTCGAGGGACAGTGCGAACCCGGGCCGCTCTTGGCCGGACGGGTCAAGGTCGATGCTCACGGGGGCATGGAAGATCTCCGCGAGCCCTTCTTCCGCCCGCTGGACGAGTCGGGCTTCGCTGGTGGCGCTCTGCATGGAGGAGAGGAAATGCTTGACGGCCTCCACGGTGCTGAACTGGCGGCCCAGCCAATAGTTGTCCAGCGAGCGCTCGATGGCGCGATAGAGCCAGGGCAATAAGGCTACCACCGGCATCAGCCCGACGGCGTACACCCAGGGGCGCGCCCAGTCGAGCGGAAGGCCTTGCAGCCAGGGAAGGGCCAGTCCGAAGTAGGCGGTCAGCAGGGCGATCGTCAGCAGCAGGTTGGCGCCGCGTTTGATCAGAAGATCGAAGAACTCGAAGCGGTTGCCGTAGTAGGTGCCGATGAAGAGAAACGCCATCGGGGTCGATCGGAAGGCGACCTCGATCACCGCCGTCAGCGGAAGCTCGCGCGAGATGGAGACGACGATGAGGATACTCAAGCAGACAAGCCCAGCGAACATCCCGAGCGTCCACTTGCGCGACGACCGTGCCTCGGCCGTCTCGTCGCGGGTGCGGCGCCTCGATATCGAGAGGGAAGAGTAGATGGCCGCGGTTGTGAACAGCAGCGACAAGGCGACGGTCGCGGCGATTCCGATGCTGCGTCCCGGGAGGTCGATGAAGCCCCAGAATGCCAGGCAACAAAGCACCGCAACCGACTGGCTCGACACATAGACGGCCCAGAGACCGAGCTTCCAGCCTGGATGCAGCGGGGCCGCGGCGACGCGCTTCAACTCGTCGAAGGACGAGTGCATGATGAGTGGCGGGAACATGAAGGCGATGAACAACGAAACCGTGAGCAGAGGCCACGGTCGTATATCGGGGTCCATCGAGACCAGCGTGAGCAGCAGGCTGACCGTGAAGTGGGCGAAGCCGACCAGCGTGATGGCCGCCCCCGAGAAGTCGAGCCGGCGGCATGGCAGCGCCGCGCATGGCCCGACGTCGGGCTTCACGCCGAAGACGTACCGGCGGATCGCCAGGATGGCGATGGTCCCGTAGGCGAAGGCGCCGTAGGTGTAGATGAGCAGGGCCGTCAATCGCAGCAGGTTCATGCCTGTGAGGATACGCCAATAGGAGCCGGGGGCAAGAGGCTTTCAGGCGAGCGGCGGGAATTCCTCGTGGGTGGTCGCGTGGAGTGGGTGAACGGCTGGGTGAATTCCTCGCTGAGGCACGTAAGCCCCGACCGGGTGTTCAGGTACGATCAGTCGAACGTGCCAGAAACCTCATCTGACTCTATACTTCCAGCACCGTCATTCTCTTCGAACCGAGGTGCGAGTGCAGACCAAACAGGCCGCGAGGGAACTGCTGGATCGTCTCCCCGATGATTGCAGCTTGGACGAAGTTCTCTACCATCTTCACGTCGTCCAGGCCATCTCTTGCGGCCTCGCCGACGCCGAGGCCGGCAGGACCATCACGCACGAGCAAGTCGCCGAGGAGTTTCGCCGGAAATGGCTGCTCGGCGGAAGCGCGTAGTTTGGGCTGAAAGCTCCCGCGCCGCATTCGACGAAATCCTCGCCTACATCGGCAGGGACTCACCGCCGGCAGCTCGGTCCCTTCTCCAGAGAGTGCTCACCGCCGTGACGACTCTGGACCAGTCTGCCGAGCGAGGCCGCACTGTCCCGGAGTTCGATGATCCTTCCATCCGAGAGCTGTTCGTTCAACGCTATCGCCTGATCGATGAGGTCAGGGAGAAGGAAGTGAAGATCATCGCATTGCTCCACGGGGCTCGTGACTTCGAGCGATGGCGACGAGGTGGTTAGACATCCTGAGTCTAAAGTCCTGAGACTCAGCCCACGACCGGACCTTCCGCATGCGGGTTCATCGGTCGACTCATTTCCCCGGGGACGCTTCGCCGCCGGGCGGCCACCCCACGATCTCGTCCAGCGTCCGGCGCGCCACCGCGTGGTACAGCGGGCGCGCCTTCGCGTAGATCTCACGCGCACGGGCGCGGCCCGAGTCGGTCTTGGCCATCTCCTTGTACAGAGGGGTAAGGTACTTGCGCCGTCCCTGGCCCGTGAGGAACCGCTCGAGCCTGGCGGCGGCGGGCTTGTAGTCATGGCGGATCGCCAGCGCCAGCCACTCGTCGAGGATTTCCGAGTTGCCAGTGGCCGTGAAGCCGAAGGCGGCGTCCAGATCCTTCATCTGCTGCTGGGTCACCCTCTCGGGCAGCGCGCGCAGAAAGTGCAGCCACTGGTGCGTGGTCCAGCCGCCGGTTGCGAGCTGCTTGGCGCGCGCCTTCCCGGCGGCCCATCTCTTCACCTCGGCCTCGACCCGGGTGAAGGCGTCCGACACCACCTGGGGCGCGTCGCCGGGCAGCCCAGGTTGACTCACCCAGGCCTTTACGTCGGGCTGAGTCATTCCGGCCACCGGCTGGTGCGCCTTGAAGAGGCGCTCGTCGAGAAACGCCAGGAACTGATCGGTGGTCACGCTGGTGAAGGCGTGCTCGTCGAACCATGATCCAAGGAGGGTATCGAACAGGTCTCGGCCGTACGTCTCCTCCAGCAGCCGCAGCAGGAGCGCCCCTTTCTCGTACGGCACGTCGGTGGCGCCGTCGTCCGGATCCCGCCCCGACAGGTCGATGACCAGCGCCTGGTCGCCCGGCTTGTCCTTCAGGTCGGCGAAGTCCCTCATAAGGTCTTGCCGGCCGAGGATCCACTCCATCGAAGCCCTCTCGCTCCCGTACACCGCCTCCATGATCCGCCGCTCGATGTAGGTGGTGAACCCTTCGTTGAGCCAGAAGTCGGCCCAGGCGGCGTTGGTCACCAGGTTTCCGGACCAGGAATGCGCCATCTCGTGCGCCACCAGCGCCACCAGCGACCTGTCTCCCGCAAGCACCGTGGGGGTGGCGAATGTGAGCGTGGGGTTCTCCATCCCGCCGAAGGGGAACGATGGAGGCAGCACCAGCAGGTCGTAGCGCCCCCATCGGTACGGGCCGTACAGTTTCTCGGTGGCCTGCAGCATCCGTTCCATGTCGGCGAACTCCCACACGCCCTTCGCGACCACTGTAGGCTCGGCCCACACTCCCGTGCGCGGCCCCGTCTCGCCGAACTCCAGGTCTCCCACTCCCAGCGCGATCAAGTACGTGGGGATCGGGTGCTCCATGCTGAAGGAGAAGATCTCCGAGTCGCCGCTGATGTGCGTGGCCGCCATCACCGCCTTGAGCGGAGGGTCCACGCGGACGATCGCGTCGAAGTCAACCCTGACGCCCGGGCTGTCCTGGCACGGGATCCACGACCGCGCGTGAATGGCCTGCGACTGGGTGTAGAGGAACGGATGCCGCCCTCCCGAGGTCTGCTCCGGCGAGAGCCACTGGAGCCCCGTGGCCTCGGGGCTCGTGCGGTACTCGACACGGACCCGGTTGGACAGGTCGGGGGCCTCGATGGCCAGCTCGGAGCCCAGGTGCTTGTCCTTCTCGCCCAGCCGCCACCTCACCTCGGTCATCTCGCCATCGTCCTCGCCCGATTCGTCCGCGCGCCCCGCCGTCACTTTCAGGATCTCCAGGTCGCGCGTGTCGAGGCGCAGCGGCTCGCCGGAAGCGCCGGGGCTGCGCTCGATGTGCAGCAGCGCGCTTCCCTCCAGCACCTTCTTCTCGAACAGGACTTGCCAGTCGAGGTCCATGTGCGTCACGCGCACCTGATCGGGCCGCGCGTACGAATGGATGTCGCGCACCATTGGGGGAATGGGGGGCATGCGGTCCTGGCGCGTGGGGCGGGCCGGTGCGGTGCCCGATCCTCCCGAGCAGCCGGCTGCCGCCAGCAGTCCCGCCGAGAACAGAACCTCTCCGACATGCGGCGTCTTCATTTGTTGCATCCTCGCGCTCACCGATGGGTTGTGGCAGGATCGGCCGGAGAGTCTATACCGTTTGTCCGATCAACGCCCGGAGAAGACACGATGCTGATGGCCTCGCTGATCAGTCTGACACTCGCGCTGCCGGCGGCCGCGCCCACCGGGGAGACCCCGGCGCCCGCCGACAAAGCAGAGCCGATGCCCCTGCCTTCCATCGCGTCAAGGGTCACCGGGCTCGAGAAGCGCACGGGGCTGCTGACCTTCCATCTCGACCGGCAGCGTGGAAAGGTCTGGCTCGAGGTGCCGCCCGCGCGCGACCTCGACGAAGGGGATCAGTTCCTGTACGTCGAGGGGCTGCTCGCGGGCCTCGGATCCAACGCGGTGGGTCTCGACCGGGGACAGATCGGCCCTGCGCACCTGGTGGCGTTGCGCCGCGTGGGCGGCAAGATCCTGGTGGAGGAGATCAATCTCAAGTTCCGCGCGCTGAGCGACGACCCACAGGAGCGCCGCTCGGTGCGCGAGTCGTTCGCGCGATCGGTGCTGTGGGGAGGGGATCTCGTCGCCGAGGACGCGGACGGCTGCGCGCTGGTGGACTTCACGTCGTTTTTGGTGAGAGACGCCCACGACTCGGCCGAGAGTCTGGAGCAATCCGGGCAGGGAGCCTACGCGCTCGATCCGGAGCGCAGCGCCGTGGACCCGGGCGCCTGCCTGGCCGAGCTCGGCGAATTTCGCTTCGAGCGTGGTCGGGGCCGCGATGTCGACAAAGTCCTCGAGATGCCCGCGCACATTGCTCCCGGCCTTGCTTGGATCGACAAACAGGGTAGGGCGCCCCGTCGCCGGCAC